>JACAEG010000286.1 GCA_013388965.1 Pseudorhodoplanes sp.
CGCACCGAGCCCGTGCCCGGGCTGAACGGCCGCTCGCTTGCCTATCCGCGCGGCAAGGTGCTCGGCGGCTGTTCCGCCATCAACGCGATGATCTATATCCGCGGGCAGTCGGCCGATTACGATCACTGGCGCCAGCTCGGTCTGGCCGGCTGGGGCTGGGACGACGTCAAGCCGATCTTTCGCAAGCATCTCGACCACTTCCTGCGCGACAGCGAGCATCACGGCGCGGGCGGCGAATGGCGGGTCGAGCAGCCGCGCGTGCGCTGGGACATTCTCGATTCCTTTCAGGAGGCTGCGGCGCAGTACGGCATTCCCAAGGTCGACGACTTCAACACCGGCAACAACGAGGGTGCGGGCTACTTTCACGTCAACCAGAAGATGGGCCGCCGCTGGTCAACCGCACGCGGCTTTCTCAAGCCGGCACTTGGGCGCAGCAACCTGCGCGTCGAGACCGGCTGCCTCGCCGAAGCTGTCATGTTCGAAGGCCGGCGCGCGACCGGCGTGACGTTTCGGCAGAACGGAGAATCGAGAATCGCGCGCTGCCGCGGCGAGGTGATACTGTCGGCCGGCGCGGTCGGATCGGTCCAGCTCCTGCTGCTCTCGGGCGTGGGGCCGGCGGCGGAATTGGGCGAGCTCGGCATTCCGGTCGCGCTCGACAAGCCGGGCGTCGGCAGGAATCTGCAGGATCACCTGCAGCTTCGGCTGATCTACAAGGTGACCGGCGTGAAGACGCTGAACGAGACCTACGGGTCGCTGTTAGCGCGGGCGGGCATGGCGCTCGACTATGCGCTCCGACGCCGCGGGCCGCTGACCATGGCGCCCTCGCAGTTCGGCGCCTTCACGCGCTCGGATCCCGATCAGGACCGCCCCAACATCCAGTTTCACATCCAGCCGCTCTCGCTCGACAAGTTCGGCGATCCGCTGCATGCCTTCCCGGCCTTTACCGTCAGCGTCGCCAATCTTCGTCCGACGAGCCGAGGCTTCATCAAGTTGCGCTCGCGCGATCCCTCCGACAAGCCGGTCATCCAGCCGAATTACCTGTCCACGCCGGAAGACCGCCGCGTCGCCGCGGATTCGATCCGCGTGACCCGCAAGATCGTGGCGCAGCCGGCCCTGCAGGCCTTCAAGCCGGTCGAATACCTGCCTGGCGAGCAGGTGCGCAGCGACGACGAAGCGGCGCTCGAGAAAGCCGCAGGCGATATCGGCACCACCATCTTCCATCCGGTCGGCACTGCCAGGATGGGACGCGCGGAGGATCCGATGGCGGTCGTGGACGAGCGCCTGCGCCTGATCGGCATGCAGGGCCTTCGCATCATCGACGCCTCGATCATGCCGACGATTACCTCCGGTAATACCAATTCACCGACCATCATGATCGCGGAGAAGGGCGCCGCGATGATCCGCGAGGATGCGAAAGGTTAAGATTTCAGCGCTATGAGGGAGGGCACCAGCGGCGGCGCAGACTGCCCGGAGCGGCTCATGAATTTCCTCACGAATCTCCTCACGCGCGTCAGGAACATCCTGCTCAGGCCAGACGAGGAGTGGCGCGCGATCGACCGCGAGAGCGGCGACCCGATCCATCTGTTCACGCGCTATGTCGCGATCCTTGCGCTCATTCCGGCGCTGGCCGGAATCATCGGGGGTAGCGTCATCGGCGTGTCGGTCGAGGCGGGCACGTTTCGTGTCCCGCTGGTGATCGCGATGCTCAACGCAGCGATCAGCTATCTGTTCACGTTCGTCATCGTCTACGGTGTTGCGCTCATCATCGACGGACTGGCGCCGAGCTTCGGGAGCGAGCGGCATTTCCCGAGCGCGATGAAGCTGTCGGCCTATTCCTTCACGCCGACATGGCTCGCAGGCATTTTTCTGGTGCTGCCCGGCCTGCGCTTCCTGTCGATTCTCGGGCTGTACGCGATCTTTCTGCTGTGGCGCGGGCTCGGTCCGTTGATGAGGGTGCCGAAGGACAAGACGCTGCTCTACACCGCGGCCGTGGTGGTGTCGGCGCTGCTTGTCACTTTCGCGCTCGCCATGATCCAGGGCGTGATCGCCGACCTGCCGCGGGCGATCTGATTCACCTGCTCGCGGCCGTTACGGCAGTGCCCGCAGATACCGGATCGGACGTCCGGGCGCGATTGCCTGCGCCGCCGCAACGATCGCGTTCGCGTCGATCCCGTAGTGGCGATACAGGTCCGGCAGCGAGCCCGTCTGGCCGAAATGTTCGACCCCGAGCGCGCGGGTGCGGTTGCCCTGAACTGCGCCGAGCCAGGCGAGCGTCGCCGGATGCCCGTCGAGCACCGTCACGATCCCGCAATGCGGAGGAATGTCGGCGAGCAGCCGCTCGACATGCGAGCGCGCATGCACAAGGCCGCGCTCGCGCGCCCGCTGCGCCGCGGTCCAGCCCGCATTGAGCCGGTCGGCGGACGTCACTGCGAGCAGGCCGACGTCGCGGCGGTCCTCGCCCATGAGACCCACCGCCTCGATCGCTTCCGGTGCAATCGCGCCGGTATAGGCGACGATCACCTGCGCATTCGGGCCCGGCTTTCGCATCCAGTAGGCGCCGTCGATGATCGATTGCTGCAGTTCGGGCGTCATCGCGCGCTGCGGCTGCTCGATCGGCCGGGTGGAGAGCCGCAGATAGACCGAGCCGCCGGTCTCGTCGCGCAGCCAGGTGCGCTCCGAGGGCGAGCCTTCGCCGTTCTTCTGGATGTAGTCGAGCGCAAAGCGCATGATGACGGCAAGCTCGTCGACAAAGGCCGGCTCGAAGGCCGCCAGCCCGTCCTGCGCCATGCCGATCAGCGGCTGCGCGATCGACTGGTGCGCGCCGCCCTCCGGCGCCAGCGTGATGCCGGACGGCGTGGCCACGACGATGAAGCGGGCATCCTGATAGCAGGCGTAATTGAGCGCATCGAGGCCGCGCGCGATGAACGGATCGTAGAGCGTGCCGATCGGCAGCAGCCGTTCGCCGTCGATGACGTGCGACAGGCCGAGCGCGGAGAGCAGGACGAAGAGATTCATCTCCGCGATGCCGAGCTCGATATGCTGGCCCCTGGGCGAGAAATCCCAGTTGAAGGTCGACGGTATGCGCTCGCTCTTGAACGTATCGGCCATCGTGGCGCGCGCGAACAGCCCGCGCCGGTTCACCCAGCCGCCGAGATTGGTCGAGACCGTGACGTCGGGCGAGGTGCTGACGATGCGTTCGGCGTAAGGCGCCTTGTCCTTGCCGATCTCGTTCAGGATCGCGCCGAAGCCCGCCTGCGTCGACATCGATGGCGTGATCGTGACCGGCAAGGTCTCGGGTATCTCGACCTGCGGGGCGGCCGGCTGTGGCTTGCGCTGCGCGAATGGCACGCGCTTCAGGAACGCCTCGAGCGTTTCCGCCGGCAGGCTCAGGCCCTCGAAGCGGTCCCACTCATGCCCCGGCCGCACATTCATCGCCGCGCGGAACGTCTCCATCTGAGCGGGCGTCATCAGGCCAGCATGGTTGTCCTTGTGGCCGGCCATCGGCAGCCCGAACCCCTTGACCGTGTAGCAGATGAAGCAGACCGGCCGGTCGTGAACGATGCCGTTGAAGGCCGCGGTCAGCGCCGGCAGGTCATGCCCGCCGAGATTGCTCATCAGGCGCGCCAGTTCGTCGTCGGAGCGCCGGTCGATCAGCGCGGTCACCGGGCCCTGGTCCCCGATCTCGTCATGCAGGCGCTTGCGCCAAGCCGCGCCGCCTTGAAAGACCAGCGCCGAGTAGAGCTGGTTCGGGCAGGCATCGATCCAGGCGCGCAGCTTCTCGCCGCCCGGTTCCCGGAACGCGGCTTCCTGCAGGGAGCCGTATTTGACGATCACCACGTCCCAGCCGAAATTGCGGAACAGCTGCTCGTAGCGCTCCCACAATCCCTCGCGCACCACCGCGTCGAGGCTCTGGCGGTTGTAGTCGATCACCCACCAGCAATTGCGCAGGCTCTGCTTCCAGCCTTCGAGCAGGGCCTCGAAGATATTGCCCTCGTCCAGCTCGGCGTCGCCGACGAGCGCCACCATGCGGCCCTCGGGCCTGTCCTTCGCCCAGCCATGCGCGCGCACGTAATCCTGCACCAGCGAGGAGAACAGCGTCTGCGCCACGCCGAGGCCGACGGACCCGGTCGAGAAATCGACATCGTCCACGTCCTTGGTGCGCGATGGATAGCTCTGTGCGCCCTTGTAGCCGCGAAAATTTTCCAGCCGCTCGCGCGACTGCTTGCCGAGAAGATACTGGATCGCGTGAAAGATCGGGCTTGCATGCGGCTTGACCGCGACGCGGTCCTGCGGCCGCAGCACGTCGAAATAGAGCGCGGTCATGATCGTCGCGAGCGAGGCGGAGGAGGCCTGATGCCCGCCGACCTTCAAGCCGTCGACATTCTCGCGCAGGTGATTGGCATGGTGGATGGTCCAGCTTGCGAGCCACAGCGCCTTCTTCTCGAGTTCGCGCAGGATGGCGAGCCTGTCCGCGGCGCGGGCATCTGGGTTGCGGGCCTGGTCGGTCATGGCAGGAATCCGGATTTTCGGAATGGCAGCATCACACGGACAGATTGGCAATGGCGCCCAAAATCGCCTAGCCTATCGACCGATATTGGCTGATTATGCCAATATTTGATGCTGATTTGACAGATTATGCCACACCGCAGCCTCGACTCCATCGACCGGAAAATCCTCGCCACCCTCCAGCGCGACGGCCGCATGAGCCTGGCCGATCTCGCGCAGCAGGTCGGTCTGTCGCCCTCGCCCTGCCTGCGCCGCGTGCGCATGCTGGAGGAGGCCGGAGTCATCGCGCGCTATGTCGCGATGGTGGATCAGCAGGCGGTCGGACTGCCGGTGAGCGTGTTCGTGTCGATCAAGCTTGAAAGCCAGCGCGAGGAAGCGCTGACGAAATTCGGCAAGTCGATCGAGCGCTGGCCGGAAGTGCTGGAATGCTACCTGATGACCGGTCCGCGCGACTATCTGCTGCGTGTCGTCGTCGCCGACCTGGCCGCCTATGAGCGCTTTCTCAAGCAGAAGCTGACGCGGCTCACGGGCATCGCCTCGATCGAATCGAGCTTCGCGCTGGAGCAGGTGAAGTATACCAACAGCCTGCCGATCGAGTGAATGTGCGCGGAAGCGAAATCGCTCAGCCCGGCACCCAGCGGCAGGTCATGCGCGGCGTCAGCGTCGGGCCCGTGGCGCGATTCTCCACCACATACCAGGCCTTGCAGTCGCGCCTGGCATTCGGCCCGGGCCAGGAATACGTGCCCGGCCGCGGATAGTCCCAGAACGGCGGCTGCGGCTCGGGCGTGACGCGCACGCGCGGGCGGCGGGTGGACTGGCTGGACCATTCGACGGCGGGCGGGGCGAAAACGGTCGTCCAGCCGGTCTCCTGCGCCTGCACCGGCGCAACCGCCCAGCCCCCCCCGACAAGCGCGCTCCCCGCCAAGGCCGC
>JACAEG010000307.1 GCA_013388965.1 Pseudorhodoplanes sp.
AGCCAACGCTCCGCCGCCCTTGTTGTTTGAAGGCGGAGCGTCCGCCGGTCCCTGTTTCCCATTCCAAACGGAAATGGAGCGCACCCGATCTCGGATTCACCCGAGATCGGGCGTATTTCGTGCGCAAGTCGGGTAAACCCGACTTGCGATGGCGCCAGGGTGCTGCGCGACGGCACCCTTGGCGGCCACTGACGGGGGCCGCCGCACGCCTCGCAGACACGCCTGCGCGGACTGCGCAAGCCTGCTGCGTCGGAGGCGTGCGGGCCCCTTGGCGAAGGGCCCGGCGCCTCCCGGCGCTCCACCGCAAGCGACCCTATCTCCGGCCGCCTGCCTCCACCCTCCCCGCCGCAGCCTCCGGAAGGCCGCTTTGGGAGAGATCGGATATAGGAATATTATCCGGTTTCCGCCTTGGGATTCAAGAGATCACTCGCGCCGTCATCCCGAGGCGCGAACGAGCGAAGCGAGTGAGCCTCGAAGGATGATCGGGCACATTCGGGCCGGCATCCTTCGAGGCCCGGCTCCGCCGGGCACCTCAGGATGACGGGATCGAGATCGGAATGTGTACGGGAAAAAGCTACTCCGCCGGCTGCTTGGCGTCGGGCGCGGCGACGTCGGTAGATGCCGACGCGGTCGCGTCGCCGCCTGTGGCCTTCCTCTCCACGATCTTCACCGACCAGATCGAGCCCTCGTAAAGCACCATCAGCGGAATGGCGAGCGAGAACTGGCTGATGATGTCGGGCGGCGTCAGCACCGCCGCGAGCACGAAGGCGCCGACGATGAAATAGCGCCGCTTGCTCCTGAGCATGTCGGAGGTGACGACACCGATGCGGCCGAGCAGCGTCAGGATCACGGGCAACTGGAAGGCGACGCCGAAGGCGAGCACGAGCGACATCATCAGCGAGAGATATTCGCCGACCTTGGGCAGCAGCGCGATCTCGGCATTGCCCTCGGTCGGCAATTGCTGCATGCCGAGTGAGAAGCGCACCAACATCGGCATGACGATGAAATAGACCATCGCCGCGCCCAGCGCGAAGAAGAACGGAGTGGCGACGAGATAGGGCAGGAAGGCCTGCTTCTCGTTCTTGTAGAGGCCGGGCGCGACAAACATGTAGATCTGCGTCGCGATCACCGGAAAGGCGAGAAAGACAGCGCCGAACATCGCGAGCTTGAGCTGCGTGATGAAATATTCCAGCAGCGCGGTGTAGATGAATTTCGAGTTTTCCGGCCCCGCCACGACGACAAAGGGCCAGACCAGGATGTTGTAAATCTGCTTGGCGAAGAAGAAGCAGAAGGCAAAGGCGACGGCGAAGGCGATCAGTGCCTTGATGAGCCGCGAACGCAGCTCGATCAGGTGGTCCATCAACGGCGCCTTGGTGGCTTCGATATCGGCGTCCGTCATGACGCCTCCCCGCCGCGCTTGGTGTCGCTACCAGCCTCGGCCTTCGCTGGGCCTGCGGTCGCGAGCGCGGGCGTCTCGTTGACGGGGATGGAAACCGGCGCGGGTTCGACCGGCGGCGGAATGGCGGTATCGACCGGCGGCGCCTGGGTCGGCGAGGCGGTCTCGGTCGTGTCGAGGGCCTTCTCCACATCCTTGCGCACGGTCTCGAGCGGACTGGCGATCGAGTTGCCGAAATCGGTCGCCGTGCTTGCCGCCTCGTCGAACTGCCTCTTGAGGTCGGCCATCTCCGCCTCGCGCATCGCGTCCTGGAATTGGCCCTGGAATTCCGACGCCATGCGGCGGACCTTGCCGGCCCATTGCCCGACCATGCGCAGCACGCCCGGCAATTCCTTCGGGCCGATCGCGATCAGCGCGACGACGCCGATCACGAGGAGTTCGCTCCACCCGATATCGAACATGGCCTCTCTAACTCCAAGGGGCGCCCGGCCTTGCGGCGGCGCCCCTCACAATCAACGTCGCCCGGAACGAATGATCGCCGCGCGCGCTATACTCGGCTCTTCTCGGCCTCGGGCGCCTTCACGCCCGCCTTTTCGGCCTCGATGGTCTTCATCGGCTGCTCGGTCTTGGCCTCGTCCTTGTCGTCGGACATGCCCTTCTTGAAGGCCTTGATGCCTTGCGCCATGTCGCCCATCAGCTCGGAAATCTTGCCGCGGCCGAACAGCAGCAGGACCACGACGATGACGACGAGCCAGTGCCAGATGCTCAGGGAACCCATAGCCACATCCTCCGTCCGACCGGCTGCCCGCCGCGCCGACCTGATTTTGTCCGGAAACTAGGCTTCGGAGGAGGCAAAAACAAGGACTTCCGCCGGATCGAACGCAATTGCGATCTCACCGTTAACGTCCGGGATAGAGTCGCGCAAAAGCCGGCCCTGCAGCGGCTTTTCCAGTCCCTCGACCGCGAATTCGAGCAAATCGACGTGCCCGAGAAAATGGCGTTCCGTCACATGCGCAGGAACGCCCTTGCCTGCTGCACGGATGCGGATCGCCTCCGGGCGGATGGCGACAATCGCGGCCTGCCCTTCCGGCAGACCCGGCGCGGCAAAGCGCCCGAGCGGCGTATCCACGAGCCCCCCGCGCGCCACGCCGGCGACCTCGTTCAATTCGCAGAAGAAACGCGCGACGAGCAGATCCTTCGGCCTGGCATAGACATCTTCCGGCGTGCCGACCTGCACGAGCCGGCCCGCCCGCATGACCGCGATCCGGTCGCCCATGCGCAGCGCCTCCTCCGCGTCATGCGTGACGATGACGCCGGTGACGCGGCTCTCGCGCAGCACGTTGAGCGTCTCCTCGCGCACCTCCTCGCGCAGCCTGCGGTCGAGGCCGGAAAACGGCTCGTCCATCAGCAGCACGCTCGGGCGCGGCGCAACCGCGCGCGCCAGCGCCACGCGCTGCTGCTCGCCACCCGAGAGCATGTGCGGATAGGCGCCGGCATACTCCGCAAGGCCCACGCGCGCGAGCGCGAAGCGCGCCTCCTTCTCGGCGTCGGCGCGCGGCATGGCGCGCAGGCCGAACATCACGTTCTCAAGATTTGTCAGGTGCGGAAACAGCGCGAATTCCTGGAACTTCAGGCCCACGCCGCGCGGCTCCGGGGGCAGTAAATTGCCGGCGCGGGCGACTTCGCGGCCGTCGATCAGGATGCGGCCGGCGACCGGCTCCTCGACGCCGGCGGCGAGCCGCAGCAGCGTTGTCTTTCCGCAACCGGAGCGCCCGAGCAGGCAGACGATCTCCCCCGGCGCGATGTCGAGCGAGATATCCGCCACCGCCTCGATGGTGCCGTAGCGATGCGTGACATGCTCGAAGGTGAGCTGCGCGGCAATCGCCGCCGGCGTCCGGCCGCCGGGCGCGCGCCTGAGCGTTACGCTGTCGCGGCCTTTGACGTCGGACACGGGGACCACTCCTCAGGCACCAGTTAGTGCTCCGCCTCTCCCTTTGGGAGAGGGAGACGTCTATGCCGCAACGCCGGAGCGATTCCAACCGCGCCCTAGTCCTCGGCCTTGTCTCCCTCCGCCCGGGGCGCAAGCCCGAGATCGAGATCGCCCGGCTCGAGCGGGTCCTCGTCCTCGCGCAGGGTGGAATCGTCGGACGGCACCGGCACCGAGAAGCCGGGCGGCAATTGCCCGTCCAGCATGCCCGCGCCCTTGAGCTCGTCGAGCCCGGGCAGATCGCTCAATTGCTCGAGCCCGAAATGCGACACGAATTCGGCGGTCGTGCCGTAGGTGATCGGGCGGCCCGGCACCTTGCGGCGGCCGCGCGGCTTGATCCAGCCGGTTTCGAGCAGCACGTCGATCGTGCCCTTCGACATCGACACACCGCGAATATCCTCGATCTCGGCGCGTGTCACCGGCTGGTGATAGGCGATGACCGCGAGCGTCTCGATCGCGGCGCGCGAGAGCTTGCGGGGCTGGACGGCCTCGCGCGTGAGCAGCCACGACAGGTCGTTGGCGGTGCGGAAGGACCATTTGCCGCCGACCTTGACGAGATTGACGCCGCGCTGCGCGTATTCGAGCTGCAGCGCGCGCAACGCCTGCTGCAGGTCCACTTCCGCGGGCAGGCGCGAGCCGAGCGTCTTCTCGTCGAGCGGCTCCTTGCTCGCGAACAGCAGCGCTTCCAGAAGCCGCAATTCCTCGGGACGTCCCTGCTTTGCCGTTTCCGGTTCCTCCTCGTCCTCGATGACCATGCGTCGTGCGGCCGAACTCGCCATTCCACAAGTCTCCTGTTGTTAGGCGAACCCGCCAGGCGGCGTCGCGGCCGGCTCGGCGGGAGCCTTTCTGCGCAGATAGATCGGCGCGAAGGCATTGTGCTGCTGCAGGTCGATCACGCCCTCGCGCACCATTTCCAGCGTCGCCGCGAAGCTCGACGCCTTCACGGTCGGCACCAGCGCGGGTTCGACCATGTACTCGATCAGGTAATCGTCGAGGCAGGTCCAGTCGCCCGACAGGCCGACCAGGCGCTCGATCGCGCTGCGCGCCTCGGCCAGCGACCAGACCTTGCGCTGCGCGAAGCGCACGCGCCCCAGCACCTGCTTCTGGCGCTGCACGGCATAGGCGGACAGCAGATCGTAGAGCGTCGCCGACCATTGCGGCGTCTTGATCTCGGCGATCGGCTCAGGATCGCCGCGCTCGAATGTGTCGCGGCCAAGCTGCGGGCGGTCCATCAGCTTTTGCGCGACCTCGCGGAAGGCCTCGAGCCGCTTGAGGCGGAAGGCGAGCGCGGCCGCCATCTCCTCGGCGGTTTGCGTTTCCGGGGCTTCGGCATCGGGCAGCAGCAGGCGGGATTTCAGATAGGCGAGCCAGGCCGCCATCACGAGATAGTCGGCCGCCAGCTCCAGCCGCAGCTTGCGCGCTTCCTCGATGAAGGCGAGATACTGGTCCGCGAGCGCCAGGATGGAAATGCGCGCGAGATCGACCTTCTGCTGGCGCGCGAGCGTCAGCAGCAGATCGAGCGGACCTTCGAAGCCGTCGACATCTACGACGAGCGCCGGCTCGTCGCTCGCGCGCTCGGCCGTGAGGTCGCTGGCGAAGGGAACAATGTCGGCGGTCATGCGGTGGCACTCTCACGGATGCTACCCATCACGGCGGCGAACATGTCGCGGGTGGCGGGAATGTCGATCGGCTCGGGCTTGCGCCGGCGCGCCAGCGCCGCCTCGGCGCGCAGCGCGGCGCTGCCGGCGAGGAGAGGCACGGCCTCGGCGACCTCGCGCATCTCGGAGAGCTTCCCGTTGCAATGCAGCACGACATCGCAGCCCGCCGCCAGCGCCGCGCTTGCGCGCTCGCCGAGCGGGCCGGACAGGGCCTGCATTGAAAGATCGTCGCTCATCAACAGCCCTTCAAAGCCGATAAATCCGCGAATCACGTCCTTCACCATTATCGCCGAAGTGGTTGCCGGCGCGACCGGATCGACGGCGCTGAACACAACATGTGCGGTCATTCCGAGCGGCATAGTCCGCAGCGGCCGGAAGGCGGCGAAGTCGGTCGCCTCCAGGGTGGCGCGGTCAGTCTCGACTACCGGCAAGGCGAGATGGCTGTCCGCCCGCGCCCGGCCATGTCCCGGCAGGTGCTTGAGTACCGGCAGCACGCCGCCGGCCAGCAAGCCTTCGGCCGCCGCGCCCGCCAGCACCGCGACCTTGTCCGGCGTCGCGCCATAGGCGCGGTCGCCGATGATGCCGTCCGCGTCGGCCACCGGCACATCGGCGAGCGGCAGACAATCGACGTCGATGCCGACCGCAAGCAGGTCGGCGGCGATCAATCTTGCGCCGACACACGCGGCCGCCCGCCCGGCTTCCGGATCGAGGTCGTAGAGCAGCCCGAAATCGGCGGCCGGCGGATAGGC
>JACAEG010000042.1 GCA_013388965.1 Pseudorhodoplanes sp.
GCAGCCGGTAGCGCATGAGATAGGGCAGAAGCAGCGCAAGCGGCTTCAGGCGCGGCCTTCGGGCCGGCGCCGTCGCGGAGGCCGGGAGAGCCTCGCGGCCGGACGTCTCGCTGCCGGACACACTCGCCATGTCGCTGTTTTTTCTGGCACTTCAGGACGTTGGAACGGGCCGGACAATGGCGCGGCAGAGGCAGCGAGGCAACCGGATTCGGTCAAGGTTGCCCCAATGGCGGCCTTGGGTTATAGAGCGCACCGAATTCAATCCCCTCATCGACCGGTCGGTGCGGCGCGAGCGCGCAGGAACCTGCAATGAAAAGCGAAATTCACCCCAACTACCACACCATCAAGGTCGTGATGACCGACGGCACGGAATTCACCACCCGCTCGACCTGGGGCAAGGAGGGCGACACGATGCATCTCGACATCGATCCCAAGTCGCATCCGGCCTGGACCGGCGGCTCTCAGCAGCTTGTGGACCGCGGCGGACGCCTGTCCCGCTTCCAGAAGAAGTTCTCCGGCTTCATGAAGACGGACGAGAAGAAGTAGTTCGGACGTCAGCCGGCATCAGGCACCCCCGCTTCGGCGGGGGTTTTCGTTTGGGCGATGGCGGGCTGGGACCGTGTCAGGCGCCGCGCTGTTCGAACGCGGCCTTGAGCAGGCCCAATTGCCGCTCGACCGGATTGGCTTTCGGCCCGCTGTCGCCGGCGGAGCCGTGGATCGTGGCGTCCAGCCGGCGCACCTGATCGAGCAGCTTGCTCGTTCGCCGGATCAGGTCGGCCAGCGCTTCCGGCAGCATAGCGATGGTATCGTCGTTGATCGGTTCGGAAGCACCGAGCTTGACCTTGGTCTTCTCGGCATTGACCTGCGCGAGCGACATTTCCCCTTCCTTCACCGCGCGGTGCAGGAGGAGCCATGATGCAAGCTGCATCAGCCGCGTGGTCAGGCGCATGCTCTCGGTGGCATAGGCGAGCGCGGCGGCGCGTTTCAGCGTCTTGGACTCGGCCCGTCCCGGCCCATCCAGATAGGCCGCGGTTTCCTCGACCAGGCCCATGCCCTCGCGGAACAGGGCCGTGAAGGCCTGCGAACCTGCCAGCTTTTCCGTAAAGGACACCGGGTCCGACGCTGCATACTCGGACATGACTCTACGCCTCACCCACCACACACAGGTGAAGCATAGGGTCAGCGGCGGCGTTTCGTAAAGACGCCGTCGCGGCAACCTGCGGCTATAGTTGCCGGAACAGAGCGCGAATTCCGCCCCGATTTGGCACAAAAAAGAGCCGCCGTTGCCGGCGGCTCAAGTGGATAACAGGGAGGCGTCAAACAGAGTGGACAGGAGCCACTCAACGTCCAGAAGATGGACGATGCCAGTAATAGGCGAGAAAGCTTAAGCTTGAGTTAAATGCGCAACAATTCGTTAGGCTCACGCAATCCTTAACGCGCAGGGCGAAACTAGCCGGGTTTGCGAAAAAACTGGTCGGCGGCGCTGCGTTTGGCCTGTTTGGAGGCGATGTCGCTCTCGAGCCGGCCGATCTCGGCCCTCAGGAGGGCGATCCGTTCGTTCAGTTCGGCGACGGACAGGAGCGAGAGATCCTGCCCCAGTTCATGCATGACTTTTTTCTTCGGGCGATCATCGTCGTCGAACATGGCAGTGATGCTCCCCTCTCGCGGCGCAGGATTCTAGCGGCGCTCCGCGGGGTTGTCACACCGGGACGCTCCCACTAGAAGCGGCCGCTCGGGCACATTTCTGCACAGGATCAATCCCATGTCCTCCTTTCCCAGCCGCATGACCGCGATCGCCATCACGTCGCCGGGCGGGCCCGAGATGCTGGAGCCGCAAGAGCGCGCAGTTCCATCTCCGGGCGCCGGCGAAATTCTCGTCAAGGTCGCGGCCGCCGGCGTCAATCGCCCCGACGTGATGCAGCGCATGGGCCTCTATCCGCCGCCTCCCGGCGCGCCGGACATTCCGGGCCTCGAGATTGCCGGAGAGGTCGTCGCGCTCGGCGACGGCGTGACGCGATGGAAGATCGGCGACCGCGTGATGGCGCTCGTGATCGGCGGCGGCTATGCGCAATATTGCCTCGCGCACGAGAGCCACGCGCTCGCCGTTCCGAAAGGCTTCTCGATGCAGGAGTCCGCAGCCATTCCCGAAACGCTGTTAACGGTCTGGCACAATGTGTTCGAGCGCGGCGGCCTCAAAGGCGGCGAGACGCTGCTCGTGCATGGCGGCTCGTCCGGCATCGGCACGACCGCGATCCAGCTTGCGAAGGCATTCGGCGCGCGCGTCATCGTCACCGCCGGCAGCGCGGAGAAATGCGCAGCCTGCACCAGGCTCGGCGCCGATGTCGCGATCAACTACAAGACCGAGGATTTTGTCGCCGCGACCAAGGCGGCGACCGGCGGCAAGGGCGCCGACGTCATTCTCGACATGGTCGGCGGCGACTACATCGAGCGCAATTACGAGGCCGCCGCCGTCGAAGGCCGCATCGTGCAGATCGCGTTCCAGGGCAGCCCCAAGGCGACGGTCGATTTCCGCCGCATCATGCTCAAGCGGCTGCATCACACCGGCTCGACGCTGCGCTCGCGCTCGGTCGCCGACAAGGGCGCGATCGCGAAGGCCGTCGCGGAGCATGTCGGTCCGCTGATGGACGCGGGGCGCATCAAGCCGGTGATGGATTCCACCTTTCCGCTCGCCGGGGCAGCCGACGCGCATGCCCGCATGGAATCGAGCGCCCATATCGGCAAAATCGTGCTGACGGCATGAATGGCCCCGGCCCGTGGAACTCCGGCCCGACCGGAGCCCGCCGGCCCCGGCACCGCCATAATCTTGGTTAACGCCGAAACGCTTGCCCCTGCCCGCCGGCCCCGGTACTCGTCGGAACCCGGCTGTGTGGGGCGCGGCCGAGGCGGGGAGGAATTTTTGCAAATCTGGCGCGCCGTTTACCTGCTGGCGATCCTGTTAGCGACCGCCGTCGGGACGGTCCCCGCCCGCGCCGTCGACGCCATCAATGTGCGGCTCGATGCCTCTGCCATCGACCTCACCGAGGCGCTGGAGCGCCTGCGCACCGATGGCGACCGTATCCAGGTCTCGACCGCGCCGGGGCCGGACGGGATTGTCCGGCGCATCGAGGTCCGCGCCCGCGAGGCCGGGGCCCATTGGGCGGTGTTCGCCCTCTCGAACTCCAGCGACGAGCAGATCGACCGCCTGATCGTCGTCCCGCACTACCGCATGGTCGGCTCGGGATTGTTCTGGCCCGATCTCGGACTTTCGCGCGTCGCGGCGATCACGTCGAGTTCGGGCGACCGGCCGGAACGGCAGGACAGTCCGACGGCGGACATTTTCCGCATCACACTCGATCCCGGCAGCGTCGTGACCTATGTCGTCGAATTGCGCACCGAGAATGTGCCGCAGCTCTATCTGTGGCAGCCGGACGCCTACAAGGACAAGATCAACTCCTTCACCTTCTATTACGGCATCGTCATCGGCATCGCCGGTCTTCTGGCGCTGTTCCTGACGATCCTGTTCGTCGTGAAGGGCAGCGTGATGTTCCCGGCGGCCGCTGCGCTCGGCTGGGCGGTGCTCGTCTATATCGGCATCGACTTCGGCTTCTGGGGGAAAGTTTTCGACATGTCGGAAGGCGCCGAGCGCGTGTGGCGCGCGGCCGGCGAGGCGATTCTTGCCGCCACGCTGCTCGTATTCCTGTTCGCCTATCTCAATCTCAGCCGCTGGCACGTGCGCTATGCCCACATCACCATCGGCTGGCTCGGCGTCCTGGTGGCGCTGGTCGCGCTTTCGGTATTCGATCCGGCCATTGCGTCGGGCATCGCGCGCTTCTCGCTCGTGCTGGTGGCCTTTCTCGGCTTCGCCGTGGTGATCCTGCTCGCGACGCAGGGTTCCGACCGCGCCATCCTTCTCATTCCGACATGGTTTCTGCTGGTGATGTGGTCGATCGCAGCCGCGTTCACGATTACCGGCCTCGTCACCAACGATATCGTCGGCCCCGCGCTGCTCGGCGGCCTGGTCCTGATCGTGATGCTGATCGGCTTCACGGTGATGCAGCATGCCTTCGCCGGCAGCATCACCCACGGCATCGTCTCCGACGTCGAGCGGCGCGCGCTCGCCTTTACCGGCGCCGGCGACCTGATCTGGGACTGGGACGTCTCCGCCGACAAGGTCTTCACCAGCCCGGAAACCGAGCAGGCGCTCGGTCTCAAGCGCGGCACTCTCGAGGGACCGGCCGCAAACTGGCTCGAGATTCTGCACCCGCTCGATCGCGACCGCTTTCGCGCCTCGCTCGACGGCGTGATCGAGCAGCGCCGCGGGCGCCTGGTGCAGGATTTCCGGCTGCGCACGCAGGACGGCCATTATCTCTGGTTCACGCTCAAGGCGCGGCCGGTGGTCGGCTCCGACGGCGAAGTGGTCCGCCTCGTCGGCACGCTGACCGACGTCACCGAATTCAAGACTGCCGAGGAGCGGCTGTTGCAGGACGCCGTTCACGACAACCTGACCGGCCTGCCCAACCGGCAGCTCTATCTCGACCGGCTGCAGGCCGTGCTCGCCTTCGCCAAGTCTGACAGTGCCTTGCGGCCGACAGTGCTGGTCGTCGATCTTGACCGCTTCAAGCAGGTCAACGATTCGGTCGGAAACGCGGTGGGCGACTCCATCTTGCTCACATTGTCGCGCCGGCTCGGACGCCTGCTCAAGCCGCAGGATTCGCTTGCGCGCATCGCCGGCGACCAGTTCGGGCTGATCCTGATGTCGGAGCGCGATCCCGCCCGCATCATTGCGTTTGCGGAAACCATCCGCCGTACCTTGCGCGCTCCGATCGCCTTCAACGACCGCGAAATCTTTCTTACGGCATCCATCGGCCTCGCGCTCGCCGACAATCAGTCGGAAAGCAACGCCGAAATCCTCAAGGATGCCGAGCTTGCAATGTACCACGCCAAGCGCATCGGCGGGGACCGGATCGAGGTTTTCAAGGCCGCGATGCGCGAGCGCAAGTCGGACCGGCTGACCCTCGAATCGGACTTGCGGCGCGCGATCGAGCGCGAGGAGATCACCTTCGCCTATCAGCCGATCGTCCGGCTCGAGGATCGCACCGTCGCGGGCTTCGAGGCGCTGGCGCGCTGGGACCATCCCAAGCTCGGACGCCTGTCGCCGTCCGAGTTCATCGCCATCGCCGAGGATACCGGCCTGATCGTCGATCTCGGCATGTTCGCGCTCCAGCAGACCGCCAGGCAGCTGAGCACCTGGCAGCGCAGCATGCGCATCCGCGACGCGGTGTTCTGCAGCGTCAATGTCTCGTCCCGGCAGCTCATCCGCCAGGACCTGCTGCACGATCTCCGCACCGTGCTGTCCAAGCATTCGGTGGTGCGCGGCACGCTCAAGCTGGAGCTGACCGAATCGATGGTCATGGAGAATCCCGAGCTGAGCGCGCAGATGCTGCAGCGCATGCGCGACCTCGGCGTCGGGCTTGCGCTCGACGATTTCGGAACCGGGCATTCGTCGCTTGCCTATCTGCAGCGCTTTCCGTTCGACACCATCAAGATCGACCAGTCCTTCGTGCGCACGACCTCGAAGGGCAAGCGACCCGTGATCCTGCGCTCGATCATTGCGATGGCGCACGATCTCGGCATGGAAGTCGTGGCCGAGGGCGCGGAGACGGATTCGGATGCAGTCGAGCTCTACCAGCTCGGCTGCGAATACGCGCAGGGCTATGTGTTCGGGGAACCGATGACGCCGGAGGCCGCCGGCAAGCTCATCGCCGGCGCGCAGACCGAAACGGTGCGCTGAACCGCACCGCGCTCAGGCGTGGCCGACCTCGTTCGACAGGTGCCCCGGCGCGATGCCGATCTTGCGCAGCGCGCGCTCGTATTTCTGCGCGGTATTGGTGCCGAAGATCAGCTCAGGATCGGCGGGGCAATGCAGCCAGCCATTGCCCTGGATTTCGGTTTCGAGCTGTCCGGGCGCCCAGCCCGCATAGCCGAGCGCAAGGATCGCGTTCGCAGGACCGTCACCCTTCGCGATCGCCTTCAGGATGTCGAGCGTCGCAGTGAGGCAGATTCCGTCGTCGATCGGCAGCGTCGAATTCTCGATGAAGAAGTCGCTGGAATGAAGCACGAAGCCGCGGCCGGTTTCGACCGGACCGCCTTTCAGGACCTTCACATGCTCGCGCCGAGACTTCACGAGGATGAGCTCCGCCTCCGGAATGACATCGAGCTGCACCAGGAGATCGGGGAACTTGATGTTCGGCGCCGGCTGATTGACGACGATCCCCATCGCGCCTTCCGAGGAATGCGCGCACATGTAGATCACCGAGCGGGAAAAGCGATCGTCGCTCATCGCCGGCGTGGCGACCAGCATCTGCCCGTCGAGATAGCCGCGGCCGGACTTCTTCTGCATGGCCCTGCGAGACATTTTCATGCGCGAAGGTTACCCCTAACGGAAGGCCTTGCAAATGAAACTTGGCATTCACGACCATTTCAATGGCTATTGGGGTTTTCGCCCATTAAACGAGCGCCATGATCATGCCGCGGGCTGCAGCATTTCCTGCTTTTTTTGGCGCTTTTTGCGCGACTATGGCCGCAATCACGCCGGCAATTGTGGCAAGACCCGCCCACGGCGCGGGGCCGCAGGCCACAATCGGCGGGGGCGATTCGCACTCGGCCTTGCGGCTTCTTGCCGCCCGCAGCCGTGACGAGAACGGTTCGCGTATTTTCAGGGCCGGCGCCGAGATCGCGCTCGCGCCCGGCTGGAAAACCTATTGGCGCTATCCCGGCGATTCCGGCATCCCGCCGCATTTCGATTTTTCCGGCTCGGAGAATGTGAAATCCGCAACCGTCCTGTGGCCCGCGCCGCAACGCTTCTCCGACGTCGACGGCGCGACCATCGGCTACAAGACGCGCGTCGTTTTTCCAATTCACGTCGTCGCCACGGATCCCGCGAAGCCGGTGACGCTGCGCCTGAAGCTCGATTATGCGATCTGCGAGAAGCTGTGCATTCCGGCAGAGGGAAAAGCCGCCGTCGCGCTCGGCAAGGATGCAGGCGAGAATGAGGCGGAGGTGACGGCGGCCGAATCCCGCGTGCCGCGTCGCGTTGCGGTCGGCGCGAAGCCCCTGTCGATCAGGTCCGTTCGCAGGGAAGATGCATCGCCGCCGCGCGTGATTGTCGATGTCGCCGTGCCCGCGGGCGAAACCGTCGAGCTCTTTGCCGAGGGGCCGACGCCCGAATGGGCGCTGCCCCTGCCCGAGCCTGTTGCAGGGGCGGCACCCGGAACGCAGCGCTTCTCGTTCGCGCTGGACGGATTGCCGAGCGGCGCGTCGGGGCGGAACGTTACCCTGATCTTGACGGCCGTCGGGCGCGAGCAGGCTATCGAGACACCGGCCCATCTCGACTAACGCATCTGCTGTCCTTATTTTGGCACCCTTGCCTGGCGGCCGTTGATCCGCACAGGGCCCACGGAGAGGATTCATGCCCATCAAAGTCGGTGATCGTCTGCCCAATACCACCTTCCGCGTCATGACGGCGGACGGCCCCAAGCCCAAAACCACGGACGAGGTGTTCAAGGGCAAGAAGGTCGTGCTGTTCGCCGTGCCCGGCGCCTTCACGCCGACCTGCAGCAAGAACCACCTGCCCGGCTTCGTGAAGAATGCCGATGCCATCAAGGCCAAGGGCGTCGATGCCATCTGCGTCACGGCCGTCAACGATCCGTTCGTGATGGGGGCCTGGAAGGACGCGTCCGGCGCCGGCGACGCGATCGAGTTTCTCGCCGACGGTAGCGCCGATTTCGCCAAGGCGATCGGACTCGAGCTCGATGCATCGGCCAACGGCCTCGGCATGCGCTCCAAGCGCTATTCGATGATCGTCGAGGATGGCGTGGTGAAGTCGCTCAACATCGAGGACGCGCCCGGCAAGGCCGACATTTCCGGCGCGGACAACCTGCTGAAGATGCTCTAACCCCCATGATGCGGCATGCGCGGGCTTGCCCCGCGCATCCATCACCAGTCGGATTATCGAGCAACGGATTGCCGGGTCAGGCCCGGCAATAGCGCGGAAGGCCTATTTGCCCGCCCGCAATTCCGCGATCGCATCGCGCGCGAGCCGGTCGGCGCGCTCGTTGAGCGCATGGCCGACATGGCCCCTCACCCAATGCCATTTGACGTCGTGGTTTGCGAGCGCCGCATCGAGCCGCTGCCACAGATCGACATTCTTCACCGGCTTCTTGTCGGCGGTGCGCCAGCCGTTCTTCTTCCAGCCCTTGATCCAGCTTGAAATTCCGTTCTGCACATACTGGCTGTCGGTATGCAGGTCGACGCGGCACGGCTTCTTCAGCGCCTCGAGCGCGGAAATCGCCGCCATCAGTTCCATGCGATTGTTGGTCGTGTGCGCCTCGCTGCCCTTCAGCTCCTTCTCCTTGTCGCCGAAGGACAGAATGGCGCCCCAGCCTCCCGGTCCGGGATTGCCCGAGCATGCGCCGTCGGTATGGATGATGACGTGCGGCAGGCTCACGCCAGCGCCTTTGCCGTAATGCCGTAATCGGCCGCGCTCTTCACCGACTGGTGGAAGCGCAGTTTTCTGAAATATTCCTGCGGGCTTTTCGGCCGCACCAGCGCGCCGGCGGGGCGGTCGAGCCAGTCGACGAGGCGCGTGAGCAGGAAGCGCAACGCCGCGCCGCGCGCCAGCAGCGGCAGCGCGTCGAGTTCGGCATCGGTGAGCGGACGCGCCTTGGCGTAGGCGGCGAGCAGCGCCTGCCCCTTGGTCACGTTGTAGGAGAAATCCGCTTCGAAGCACCAGGCGTTCAGACAGATCGAGACGTCATAGGCGAACATGTCGGTGCAGGCGAAATAGAAGTCGATCAGCCCCGACAGCTTGTCGCCGAGAAAAAACACATTGTCGGGAAACAGGTCGGCGTGAATGACGCCGCTCGGCAGATTGCGCGGCCAGCTTTGCTCCAGCGCGATCAGTTCGCTTTCGATGGTCTCGCTCATGCCCGGATGCACGCTGTCGGCCCGGCCGAGGCATGCCTCGTACAGGGGTCGCCAGCCCTCGACCGAGAGCGCGTTCCTGCGCGTCATCGGAAAGTCGGCGCCCGCGATGTGAAGCTTGGCCAGCGCCTCGCCCAGCGCCTGGCAATGCCTGGCGTCGATTCTTCGCATCCACATGCCGTCGAGGAAGGTCACGATCGCAGCGGGACGTCCCGCGACCTTGCCGAGGATTTCACCCCTGCGGTTTTTCACCGGCTGCGGACACGTGATGCCGCGCGCCGCCAGATGCTCCATCAGGCCGAGAAAGAACGGCAAATCCTGCTCGGCGACGCGCTTTTCATACAGCGTCAGAATGAAATGGCCGGCGCCGGTATGCAGCAGAAAGTTGGAATTCTCCACGCCCTCGGCGATGCCCTTGTAGGACAGGAGCTTGCCGATATCGTAGCCGTCAATGAACGCGCCGAGTTCGTCCGCCGATACGTCGGTATAGACGGCCATCGACGCTCACTCGGCCGCCTCGCTCGGACGCAGCGGACGCGGCAGCGGGAAGAACATGTCCTCCTCGATCGCCGACACGGTCTCGACCTGGATCGTATAGCGGTCGGCGAAGGCGTCGATGATCTCCTCGACCAGCACTTCCGGCGCGGACGCGCCGGCGGTGATGCCGAGCGAGGAAATCCCCTGGAACTTGTCCCAGTCGATCTCGGTCGCGCGTTGCAGCAGCACCGAGTATTTGCAGCCTTCGCGCTCGGCGACTTCGCGCAGCCGCTGGGAGTTTGAGGAATTGGTCGCGCCCACCACGATCATGGCGTCCACCGACGGCGCCACCTTCTTGACGGCGACCTGGCGATTGGTGGTGGCGTAGCAGATGTCTTCCTTGTGCGGGCCGACGATCGCGGGGAACCGCTTCTTGAGATGCTCGACCATGTCGTGCACCTCGTCGAGCGAGAGCGTCGTCTGGGTCACATAGGCGAGTTCGTTCGGATCTTTCGGCTGGAAGGCGTCTACATCGGCGACCGTCTGCACGAGCTTGACCGCGCCGTCCGGGAGCTGGCCCATCGTGCCGACGACCTCCGGATGCCCGGCATGGCCGATCAGCACGACCTCGCGCCCGCGCTTGAAATGGATCTGCGCCTCGCGGTGAACCTTGGTCACCAGCGGACAGGTCGCATCGAGCGTGAAGAAATTGCGCTTCTTGGCCTCTTCCGGCACCGCCCGGGGGACCCCGTGTGCGGACAGGATGACCGGCGCGTCGGTATCAGGGATTTCGTCCAGTTCCTCGACGAAAATCGCGCCCTTGGCCTTCAGGCTTTCGACCACATAGCGATTATGGACGATTTCATGCCGGACATAGACCGGCGGCCCATACATGGTCAGCGCCCGCTCGACCGAATCGATCGCCCGCACCACCCCGGCACAGAAGCCGCGGGGAGAGCACAGGATCACCTTCAAGGCGGGCTTTTGGCCGGAAGTCTTTGCGGTTGAAAGGGAAATCGGGTCGGGCATGGGCCGCTCTCAAAGCCGCTTTTGGCTGCAAAGCAAAGCACATGGGGACCGAAGCGCTCCCCTGTCAAGCAGGGATTGGTTCCGGTTGCCGTTCCCGCGGGGGTTGCCTATATTCCCGCCACTTCCGTCATCGCCGATGACACAGGCTTCGCCCGCAAGGGCGGGCGAAGCGCAAGAACCCATTTGCCCGGAGGACAGCCATGTCGAACGCCCCGCTGATGCCGAAAGCCACCGCCGTATGGCTCGTGGACAACACGGCGCTGTCGTTCGACCAGATTGCCGAATTCTGCAAGCTGCATCCGCTGGAGGTGAAGGCGGTGGCCGACGGGGACGCAGCCCAGGGCATCAAGGGCCTCGACCCGATCCAGACCGGCCAGCTCACCCGCGACGAGATCGAGAAGGGCGAGAAGGACAGGAGCTACCGCCTCAAGCTCGCCGACCGGAAGGTCCGGGTTCCGGAGCAGAAGACCAAGCGCGGCCCGCGCTACACCCCCGTCTCGCGCCGGGAGGACCGGCCCAACGCCATCCTGTGGCTGCTGCGCAATCATCCGGAGCTGAAGGACAGCCAGATCATGCGGCTCGTGGGCACGACCAAGTCCACGATCCAGGGCATTCGCGACCGATCGCACTGGAACTCGGCCAATCTGTCGCCGCTCGACCCGGTGACGCTCGGACTGTGCTCGCAGATCGATCTCGATCTCGAAGTGGCGCGCGCCGCCAAGGAGAAGCCCGTGCCGATGGATAGCGGCGCGACGCTCCTGCCGGCGTCCGTCACCACCGCGCCGGCCGAGCCGGAAGAACCGGAATCGCCCGCCGCCGGCAAGGCCCGCGAGGACATGGACGTGAGCGCCGTGTTCGCCAAGCTGAAGCAGATCGGCGGCAAGGGCGAAGGCCGGAACTGACGCGCCGCATGTCTGCGTCTCTCCAATCTTGATGCCTTGCCGCACTGGCGGCGACGGGTGCTGCCCGCTTTAATGAGGCGGGACAGGGGCTTCCCGCGTGAGATTTGCCGCGACCACGAGCCTGTTGCGCGTACGCACGCCGCATGCAGAGGCGCGCGTCGGCTTCGTCGAACTGTTCTTCGATCTCGTCTTCGTCTTCGCGGTCACGCAGCTCTCGCATTACCTGCTCGAGCATTTCACGCCGCTCGGCGTGTTTCAGACCGCACTCCTTCTGCTGGCGATCTGGTGGGCGTGGATCGACACGTCCTGGGTGACCAACTGGCTCGACCCCGACCGGGCGCCGGTCCGGCTGATGCTGTTCGCGCTGATGCTGGCGGGCCTCGTGCTCTCGACCTCGATTCCGCAGGCGTTCGGCAGCCGCGGCCTCGCCTTTGCCGCCGCCTTTGTCCTGCTGCAGGTCGGCCGCTGCATCTTCATGCTGTGGTCCCTGCACCGGCACGACGCCAACAATTTCGCGAACTTCCAGCGCATCACTGCCTGGCTTGTCGCGTCAGGCTGCCTGTGGATCGCTGGCGGACTGTCGGAGGGGGCGACGCGGGTCGTCCTGTGGACCGGCGCCGTCGCCATCGAAACGGCTGCGCCTGCCCTCTTCTTCTGGGTGCCGGGGCTCGGACGCTCGTCCACCGAAGACTGGAATATCGAGGGCCGCCATATCGCCGAGCGCTGCGGCCTGTTCATCATCATCGCGCTCGGGGAATCGGTGCTGGTCACCGGCGCAACCTTCGCGAAGCTCGAATGGGACGCGGCGACCATCGCGGCCTTCCTCGTCGCCTTCGCCGGCAGCGTGGCGATGTGGTGGATCTACTTCAACATCGGCGCGGAGCGGGCAAGCCACCTGATTGCGTCGGCCGCCGATCCCGGCCGGCTCGCGCGGTTTGCCTACACCTATGTGCACATCCTGCTCGTTGCCGGAATCATCGTCGCTGCGGTGGCAGACGAGCTCATTCTCGCGCATCCCGGCGGCCATACCGATTTCAAGACCGCGGCGACCGCAATCGGCGGGTCCGCGCTCTTCCTGATCGGCAATATCCTGTTCAAGCGCAGCTACATGGACTGGATGCCGCTCTCGCATCTCGTGGGGCTCGGGCTGCTGATCTTGCTCGCGCCGGGCGCGCTGGTGCTGCCGCCTCTGGCCTTCGGTGCCGGCGCGACGGCAATCCTGATTCTGGTCGCGGTATGGGAGACGCTGTCGCTGCACCCCTCACTCAAGATGCTGCCGGCCGAGGAAGTCGCACCCAGGAAGCGCGCGCGTTTGAAGAACGCGCCGGCGAAGGTCAAGGCGAGGCTCAAGCGACCCCGGCGCCGTTGACCCGCGCGCCTAGGGAAAGCTCTTGCCCAGCCGGCGCAGATAGAGCCAGGCGAGCGCCGCGGGAATGCCGAAGATCGGAATGAAGGCGCCGATCTCGCCGAGAATCGGAATGCCGGCCTGCACAACCCCGACGACCCCGTTGGCGACCGA
>JACAEG010000210.1 GCA_013388965.1 Pseudorhodoplanes sp.
CTTGGCCGCATAGGCGTCGATCTGGATCGCGAGCCCGATGTAGAACAACAGCCCCGGAATGATCGCGGCCATCGCGATCTCCGCGTACGGCTTGCCGAGGAAGCTCGCCATCACGAACGCCGTCGAGCCCATCACCGGCGGCATCAGGACGGCGCCGGTGGAAGCGACCGCCTCGACGCCGCCCGCATAATCGGCGCGGAAGCCGGTGCGCTTCATCGCCGGGATCGTGACGACGCCCGACGAGATCACGTTCGAGATCACGCTGCCGCTGATCGAGCCCTGGAGTGCGCTCGACACGATTCCGACCTGCGCCGCGCCGCCGCGCCAGCGTCCGACCAGCGCGAAGGCGAGATCGTTGAAGAAGCGTCCGCCGCCCGTGTAGTTCAGCGCCACGCCGAACACGATGAAGCCGACCACGATCTCGGCGAAGGCGCGCATCGGAATGCCGAAGGCCGATTCCGCGCTGACGATATGGTAGGCGAGAGTGTCCGCGAAGGTCTGCGGGTTGCCCTTGAGCGGATTGGGAATGTGCCCGGCGACCACCGGATAGAGCGAGACGAGGCCGACAATGATGGTCATCGGCCAGCCGCTCGTGCGGCGCAGCGCTTCGAGGATCAGGAGCCACAACAGGCCGGACAGCACCTTCGCCGGGGGCGGCGCGGAATATTCCCAGCCCTCCGACAGGATGCGGTCCGCTTCGAATGCGAACCACAGCAACACTCCGCAGGCGAGCGCGGCAAGGAGCCAATCGTATGGCGGCACCGCTGCGCCGCTGCCGCGGCGAAGCGGGATCAACAGGAAGATCAGGGGGAACAGCGCCGCCGCCAGCAGATAGAGATAGCGGTTCTCGATCAGGACGATGCCCGCGAAAAGCTGCAGATTGAGGAGCTGGTTGAGCGCGAGAAAGACCGAGCAGACGCCGCCCGCTGCGAGCACGAGCCGGGCTGTGCCGGCAATCTGCCGCCCCTCGATCTCGTCGGGCATGAGCGCAGGCGCGGCCGTGGCTGCGCAATGCGGCTCCGCCTTGAGCGCCGTCTCGCTCACCCCGCGTCCTCCCCAACTGGCCGCTCTTGCCGGCGGCGTTCGTTGACGCGCTAAGATCCCTGCATTCCGCACCATCGGCGCGGTCGACGCAAGGCGAGACTGGCCGTCCGCTAGTTCAGATCGAGGTCGGCGTAAACGGGAACATGGTCCGACGGCTTCTCCCAGGAGCGGACATGCCTGTCGATGCCGGCCGAGACAAGCCGGTCGGCTGCGCGCGGCGAGAGGAGGATATGGTCGATGCGCAGGCCTTGGTTCTTCTGCCAGGCACCGGCCTGGTAATCCCAGAAGGTGTAGAGCCCGGGCGCATCGCTGGTCGCGCGGATCGAATCGGTGAGGCCGAGCGCGAGCAGGGCGCGGAAGCTTTCCCGCGTCTGCGGGCGGAACAGGGCATCGTCGATCCAGGCCGCGGGGTTGTGTACGTCCTCGGGAGCTGGAATGACATTGTAATCGCCCGCCAGCACAAGCTCTTCTTCAAGTTTAAGTCGATCAGATATATAATGATATAATCGTTCCATCCATTTGATCTTAAACGGATATTTGTCGGTTCCGACGGGATTGCCGTTGGGCAGATAGATCGACGCGACCCGCAGCGCGCGCGAGCCGGCCGAAATCACCGCCTCGATAAAGCGGGCATGATCGTCCTCCGGATCGCCCGGAAGGCCGGGTGTGACCTCGTCGAACCGGTATTTGGAGAGGATGGCGACCCCATTGAAAGTCTTCTGGCCGTGCACCGCCACGTTGTAGCCCAGCGCCTCGATCGGCTCGCGCGGGAAGGCATCGTCCACGCATTTCGTCTCCTGCAGGCAGACGATGTCGGGCGAGCGCTCCTTCAGCCACGCGGTGAGATTTTCGACCCGCTGCTTGATCGAGTTCACATTCCAGGTGGCAATGCGCATCGGCGGTCCGGTTCGGCAAGTGTGGGGCAATCGGCCGCGCATCCGACGGCGGTGGGGCGGAAACCGGCGGTGTTTACTCCCTGTCCGAGTTTTAATGAAGCTTTTCAGGGAAATATGGTAGGTCTTTTGCATGCCAAAAGGCGTCCGAAAGCTCGGCGCCGCAGTGGGAACAGGGAGTCCGGGACACTCGCGGATCGCCGCGCAACCCGGACCGATCGGTGGGCATGACAAGAAGGACATGGCTGGTTGCATCGCTGGTGGCGGTAGGAGTGCTGGCCGCCGTGCTGGCGACGCGCGGCTATTGGTTCGGCGATAACGCTGCGGCCCAGAGCGCGCGCAGCGCGCCGCGGGCTGTTCCGGTCGAAGTGGCCGTGGCCGAGCGAAAATCGGTTCCCGTGCGGGTCGAGGCGCTGGGCAATGTGACGCCGATCGCCAGCGTCGCGGTCAAGCCGCGGCTGGAATCGGTGATCACGGCTGTTCATTTCAGCGACGGGGCGCTGGTGAAGCAGGGCGAGCTGCTGTTCACGCTCGACAGCCGGCAGATCGAGGCTGAAATCAAGCGGGTCGAGGCCGTGATCGCGGGTGCCGAAGCGCAGCTCGAGCAGGCACAGCGCGACGTCCAGCGCTACACCGAGCTGGTCGCCAAGAGCGCCACCACCCAGGTCACGCTCAACAACGCCCAGACCCAGGTCAACATGGCGCGCTCCCTGGCCGAATCGAACAAGGCGACGCTCGAAAATCTCAAGGTTCAGCTCGATTTCACGCGCATTCGCGCGCCGATCACCGGGCGCATCAGCCAGGCCAACGTCAAGATCGGCAATTTCGTGCGGCCGGCCGACGCCACGCCGCTCGCGACGATCATCCAGATTTCGCCGATCTATGTCAGCTTCCCGGTGCCGCAGCGGGTTCTGCCGAGCGTGCGGCAGGCGCTGGCGGCCGAGACCGCGACCGTCGAGAGCATCGTTCCAGGGGACTCCCGGCGCGCCTCCGGGACGGTGGCCATGATCGAAAACGCGGTCGACCAGGCGACCGGCATGGTGATGCTGCGCGCGACCATGCCCAATAGCGACGAGCTTCTGTGGCCGGGCTCGCTGTTGACGACCGAGCTGACCTTGCGGCACGAGGACGCGGTGACGGTGCCCTCGCGCGCCGTGCAGGTCAGTCAGACCGGCAATTTCGTATTCGTGATCAAGGATAACGTTGCGACCGTGGTACCTGTCAAAGTTGAGCGCACGGTCGGGAACATGACCGTGCTGGCGTCCGGGTTGCAGGGGGGCGAGACGGTCGTGACGGACGGTCAATTGCTGTTGTCGAACGGCACGCGGGTAGCGCCGCGCCCGGCTGCGGCGGGCTCCTGACAATGGGCCTTTCCGAGCTTTGCATCCGCCGTCCGGTCCTCACCACGCTCCTGACGGCGTCGATGATTGCGTTCGGGGCGTTCGCCTACCGGCTGCTGCCGGTCGCAGCGTTGCCGGCGGTCGATTTTCCCACGATCAGCATTTCGGCCTCCCTGCCGGGTGCAAGCCCGGAGACGATGGCGGCGTCGGTCGCCTCGCCGATCGAGCGGCAATTGTCGACCATCGCCGGCGTCTCCTCGATGACGTCGTCGTCCTCGCTCGGCTCGACGCAGATCACGGTCCAGTTCGATCTCGGGCGCGATATCGACGGCGCCGCGCTCGATGTGCAGGCGGCCCTGTCGGTCGCGCAGCGCCGGATGCCGATCGAGATGACGACACCGCCGAGTTTCCGGAAGGTCAATCCCGGCGACTTCCCGGTGCTGTATCTCAGCATGCGCTCGGACACGCTGCCGCTGTCGAAGGTCAATGATTACGCGGCGACCGTGATGGCGCCGCAGATTTCGCAATTGTCCGGCGTCGCGCAGGTGCTCGTCTATGGCGAGCAGAAATTCGCCGTGCGCGTGCAGGTCGATCCGGTCGCGGCGGCGGCGCGCAACATCTCTCTCGACGAAATCCGTCAGGTGGTGGCCAAGACCAATTCCAATGCGCCGGTCGGAACCCTTTACGGGCCCGAGCAGAATGTGACGCTGGTCGCCACCGCCGCGATGGAGCATGCCAGCGCCTATCGCGACGTCGTCGTCGCCTATCGCAACGGCGTGCCGGTCAAGCTCGAGGAAATTGCGCAGGTTGTCGACAGCGTCGAGAACAACAAGATCGCCACCTGGTTCAACGACACGCGCGCGATCGTGATGGCGATCCAGCGCCAGCCCGATGCCAATACGGTCTCCGTGGTCGATGCGGTCAAGGAACGCCTGCCGCAGATGCGCGCGCAGCTTCCGCCCTCGATCGAGGTGCAGCCGCTGTTCGACCGCTCGATCGGCATCCGGCAGGCGGTGTTCGATGTCCAGGAAACGCTGGTCATCGCCATCATCCTCGTCCTGCTGGTGATCTTCCTGTTCCTGCGCAAGCTGTCGGCGACGCTGATACCGGCGCTGGCGGTGCCCATCTCGATCGTCGGCACCTTCGCCGCGATGTACATGTTCGGCTTCTCGATCAACAACATGACGCTGCTGGCGCTGACATTGTGCGTCGGCTTCGTGGTCGACGACGCCATCGTGATGCTGGAGAACATTGTCCGCCATATCGAGGGCGGCATGCGGCCATTCGAGGCCGCGCTCAAGGGCTCGCGCGAAATCTCCTTCACGATCGTGTCGATCACGGTCTCGCTGATCGCGGTATTCATCCCGGTTCTGCTGATGGGCGGGATCGTCGGACGCGTGTTCCGGGAATTTGCAGTCACGCTTTCGGTCGCGATCGTGATTTCCGGCTTCGTCTCGCTGACCCTGACGCCGATGCTGTGCGCGCGCATGCTGCGCGCCGAGCGGGAGGGCCACCGTCCGAACGCCTTGCTGCGCGCTTTCGAGGCCATGTTCCAGGGGATGCTGCGCGCCTACGAACGGTCGCTCGATCTCGTCATCAAATACAAGCCGGTGACGCTCGCGCTCACCATTGCGTCGGTGATCGGCACGGTCTGGCTCTATGCCGTCTATCCGAAGGGGTTCTTCCCGACGGAGGATACCGGCTACATGATCGGCATCACCGAGTCCGCGACCGACACCGCGTTTCCCGCCATGGTCGAGCGCCAGCGCAAGGTGGCGGAAATCGTGCGCAAGGACCCGGCGGTCGAATATGTCAATTCGACCGTTGGGGCCGGCGGCCCGAATTCGACCGCCAATAGCGGGCGCATGCTCGTTGCGCTCAAGCCGAAAGACGAGCGCGACAATCTTCAGGCAGTGATGGCGCGCCTGCGGCGGACAGCCAATGTCGTGCCGGGCATCGACATCAAGTTCCAGCCGATCCAGAACATCAATATCGGCGGGCGTCTTGCGAAGGCGCAATATCAATACACGCTGCAATCCAACGACACCGAGACGCTCTATGCGTCCGCGCTCGACATGCGCGACCGGATCGCGAAAATTCCGGGCATCCTCGATGTCGGCACCGACCTCAACGTCAGGAATCCGCAGATGACGATCGAGGTCGACCGCGAGAAGGCGGCGGTCTATGGGGTCAGCGTCGATCAGGTGCGGCAGGAATTGTTCAACGCCTACGGGTCGCGGCAGGTGGCGACGATCTATACGCCGTCGATGGACTATGCCGTGCTGCTGGAGACCAAGCCCGAATTCCAGGCCGATCCGTCAGCGCTCTCCAAGCTTTACCTGAAGACGGCGAGCGGGCAGTCGGTGCCGCTCAATGCCGTGACGCGGATCGTGCCGACCGTCGGCCCGCTGCAGGTCAACCACCAGGGCCAGCAGCCGTCGGTGACGATCTCGTTCAACCTGGCGCCGGGCTTCTCGCTCGGCCAGGCGACCGAGGCGATCGTCAATGTCGAGCGTGAATCGAATCTGCCGGCGAGCGTGACGTCCGGCTTCCAGGGCGTCACGCAGGTATTCGAGGACGCGAAGAAGGGGCAGGGCATTCTCATCCTCGCCGCGGTATTCGCCGCCTACATCATCCTCGGCATCCTGTATGAAAGCTTCATCCACCCGCTGACGATCATTTCCGGCCTGCCGTCGGCCGGCATCGGCGCGATCCTGACGCTCGCGCTGTTCGGCATGGACCTGTCAGTCATCGCCATGATCGGCATCGTGCTGCTGGTCGGCATCGTGAAGAAGAACGCGATCATGATGATCGACTTCGCGATCGAGCGCAGGCGCGTGGGGCTCACGGCCGAGGCCGCGATTCGCGAGGCCGCCTTGCTGCGCTTCCGGCCGATCATGATGACGACCTTCGCGGCGATCTTCGGCGCGCTGCCGATCGCGCTCGGCACCGGCGCGGGCGCGGAATTGCGCCAGCCGCTCGGCATCGCCGTCGTCGGCGGCCTGTGCCTGTCGCAATTGCTGACGCTCTACATCACCCCGGTCATCTATCTCTATCTCGACCGCATCGACCGGCGTCTCAAGCGCAGGCTCGAGCCGCAGCTCGGGGAGGTCGAGGAGCATCCCGGCCGGCCGCGAGCGGTGGCGGCGGAATAGTGCGCCGCAAGGCGCTCCTGCAAGACGCGCGCAGACGCGCTTGCGGCGCGCCGAAGGACGCGCGGGTGAGCCGATGGCTGCGTGCCTGAAATAAGGGGCGGCCTACAGCGAAAAACTGGTGCCGCAGCCACAGGAAGTCTTCGCCTGCGGGTTGTTGATCTTGAACGCTGCCCCGATCAGATCGTCGACATAGTCGATCTCTGAGCCGGCGAGGAGGCCGAGCGAGACGGGATCAATCAGCACGATCGCGCCGTCGCCCTCGATGGCAATGTCGTCGGGCGCCTTCTCCCGTTCGACGTCGAACTTGTACTGGAAGCCGGAGCAGCCGCCGCCCTCCACGCTGACGCGCAGCATGGTGCCTGCCGGTTCGGACTTCAGGATGGCGGCGATCTTGCCGGCCGCCCGCTCGGTGACTGTGACATTGCCAGAGGTCATGCCCGATAGTTAAGTGCGCCGGCCCGGGACGTCAATTCACGAGGAGCGGCGCGATCATGGTGGTGGGAGCGGTCAGCGCCCGCGCGGCCTATGCCTCCGATCCCGCCCGCAGCCGGGGGCGCCTCCATCCGGAGCCCGCGAGCCCGACCCGCAACGATTTCCGGCGCGACTGCGACCGCATCATCCATTCCACCGCCTTCCGGCGCCTGAAATACAAGACCCAGGTTTTCGTGTTTCACGAGGGCGACCATTACCGCACGCGGCTGACCCACACTTTCGAAGTCCAGCAGATCGCGCGGTCCATCGCCCGCTCGCTCGGTCTCGACGAGGATCTGGCCGAAGCCTCCGCGCTCGGCCACGACATCGGCCATCCGCCCTTCGGCCATGCCGGCGAGCGCGCGCTCGACGAATGCCTGCGTGCGGTCGGCGGCTTCGATCACAATGCCCAGACTTTGCGGGTCGTGACCGCACTCGAGCGCCGCTACGCCGAATTCGACGGCCTCAACCTCACCTGGGAAACGCTCGAGGGGCTGGTCAAGCATAACGGACCGCTCACCGACCGCGCCGGCCGGCCGGCCGGGCGCTATGCCGAGAGCGGCGTGCCGAAGCCGATCGCCGATTACAGCGCGCAGCATGATCTGGAGCTCTGGAGCTTTGCCAGCGCGGAGGCGCAGGCCGCCGCGATTGCCGACGACATCGCCTATGACGCCCACGACATCGATGACGGGTTGCGCGCGGGCCTGTTCGGCATCGGCGATCTCGCCGACGTTCCGCTCGCGGGCGACATCCTGCGCGGCATCGCCGAGCAATATCCAAGGCTCGACAGCGCGCGTATCCATCACGAGCTGGTGCGGCGGCTGATCACGCGCATGATCGAGGACGTGATCGCGCAATCCCAGGCGCGGCTGCGGAAGGCCGGCGCAAGATCGGCGGACGACGTGCGCCTGGCGGGCGCGACCACGATCGCCTTTTCCGACTGGATGGCGGAGGCCGAAAGGGGCATCAAGGGATTCCTCACGCCGCGCATGTACCGGCACGAGCGGGTCATGTCGGTGATGCGGCAGGCGCAGGACGTGGTGCGGGATTTGTATGCTCATTATCTCGCCAGTCCAGAAGACCTGCCGCAGGAATGGCGCGAGGAGATGGCGTCGAGGGACGATGCCCAGCGGATGCGGCGGGTCGGCGATTTCATCGCCGGCATGACCGACCGCTATGCGCTCGCCGAACATGCCCGGCTGTTCGGATCGGCGCCGGAATTGCGCTAGGTTCTGTACTCATAAGGGGATTCCGCTGACAGGCGAAGCATGATTCATTCTCTCCGAAGCGGGGAGGATGAGATGGCACGTTTCGACTTGAGTGACGCGGAATGGGCCTTGATCA
>JACAEG010000211.1 GCA_013388965.1 Pseudorhodoplanes sp.
CGCCTCCGATGATGGTGCCGATCGCGGCGATGCGCGAGGCCTTCTTCTTCTGGATGCCTTCGATGCGGGCGGCATCGCCGGTCATGCGCGAGCCGAACGCCTCGTCCTCGAGCCCGCGGGCGCGGTTCTCGCCGCGATACATGTCGAACAGCGCGTCATATTCGGAGCGCCGCGCGATGTCGGCCGAGAGGTTGAGCACGGTCGGATCGTCGGCGCCGCCGCCGGAGGCCGCGGCGCGCGCCTGCAGCTTGGATTGCAGGAACCGGCCCTCGCGACGCTTTTCGAGCGCGGCGCGCTGCGCGCTGGCGCGGCTTTCCTGCGCCGCCTGCTCTTCCTGCTTGGCGCGGTAGTAATAGGCCTCCTGCTGGCGCTCGCCCGCTTCGGCCGCAGCATTGCCGCCGGCGATCGTGCCCATGGCCGAGATCGCCGTGCCGGCAGCCGTGAGCGCGAGCGGAAGCGCGAGCTGAGCCATCGTCATGCCTCCCAGACGAAAACCTGTTCGCCGTCGACCTGCGTCTCGCGAAAGCCCAGGCGCCGCAGCCAGCGCGCCGCAGGCTCGACGCCGGGCTCGGCCATCGCGACCAGGCGCGGGATCTTCAGCCGGCGTGCTTCCGCAAGCGCGGCGACGCCGGCCTTGTGCAGCGCCAGGCGGTGCCGGCGCGCACCCTCTTTCATGATCACGAAGGCGCCCACGGTCCCGGACGGCAGATAGGCGAATCCCCCGACGCCGAGCAGCTCGCCATCCTTCTCGGCCGCGAAGGCGCGCACGCGATATGGCAACGGCTCCGCAAGCATCGCCGCCATGTCCGCGGCCGTCGCGGGCCGGAGTTCAACCTTGCTCAAGGCGAATCGTGGGTCGTGATATCGAGCGTCGCGGCCATCACGGTCGCGGGCCGGGGCGAGCAGGCCAGCAGGCAGAGCCGCGAGTCGGTCGTGTAGCCGCCCGGTGCGGTGATCTGCGGCAGGTCATAATCCTCGTGAACCGTGCCGACGGCGATCGTCTGGCCGTCCTTCGACAGCGGGAGGTTGTCCATGCGCGTGAAGGAATTCCCGAAACGCACACCCTGGTAATGCGTGTCGATCAGGATCAGGCCGAGCTTGTCGATCTTCTTCTTCTGGTTCAGCGCAGTGCCGCGGCTCGCCGCATAGGCGAGCTTCGCGGACTTGAACTCGGCCCGGTAGGGCAGCCCGACGCAGACATTGTCGAAGCTCTCCGGGATCGTCACGTCGCCGTTCGCGTCCGCGGTCAGCGTGATCAGGTTGCCGGCATCGTCGAGCCCGGTGCCGCAATCGGACCCTTCCGTGGCGTCGTCGTCCCAGCCCCAGGCCACCACCTCGCGCCCGGCAAGGTGCGGCACGGGCACCGTCGTGGTGCCGCCGGTATAGAGGATATGTGAATCCATCAGCCGCGCCTCGGGGCGGCCGCTGCACTGGTCGCGCCGCGCGGCGCGCTCGAGGAACCGCTTGGTGACGCCGCCGATCGTGCGCGCGACGCCGAAATAGACCCGGTTCTCCAGCAGGCCGGGCAGAACGCAGACGGCCTCGACCGCTCCGTCGGTCTCCGCGCGCCACCACGCCTCGGCCGTCTCGCCCGCCTCGCGCAGGAGCGTAGCGACGACGCCGTCCGTGCGCGGGAAATGCAGCATCGTGTCGGGCTGGCGCTGCACGTCGAGGCCGGTAAAGCCGATCTTGCCGATGTCGGGATTGAGTCGCGTGAGGTCGTAGGGGACGTAATCCTGCGCCTCGACATTGAATGCGAGCTCGTAGACGCGCCGCCCCGATTTCTCGACGAACACGCCGCGGGTGTCGATCTTGACCGCCGGCACGTTGGCCGAGCCCTGCGTCGAGCAATCCTTCAGCGTGAAATTCGTTGGGGTCAGCGGCTCGTCGAAGGACCCGGAACGCACCGAGGTCTCCGCGCCCTCGCGCCCGACGATCAGGCGCGACAGGTCCAGCAGCCAGAGGATATTGTCGACCGGCCCGAAGCCGACCGAGCGGTTGATCGGGGCTGCGTCGCCCTCGTAATCCATGTCGAAGGAATTGTAGGCGTCGGAGACCGAGCCCCAGATGCGGTCGCGCCCCGCCCACCAAAGGCGGCCGTCATAGAAGCGCACCGACGACGGCCAGCCCAGCCGGTCCGACCAATCGCCCTCGTTCCATTCGGCGGTCGCCGTCAGCGAGGAGAACGGCTGCAGCACCTCGACTTCCACCGACGTGCGCGAATTGTAGCCGGTCACGCGCGCGATCCCGGCGCCGCCGCCGCCGACATAGGTCAGCGACACGACCGCGGTGCCGCTCGCATAATTGCCAGTCTTGAAGCCGATCCGGTACCAGGCGACCGAATTGTCCAGCTCGTCGTTATAGGTTTCGCTGGTATTGCCGGTGCGCGAGAAGACGTCGACGAAGACTGAGGAGTCGCCGTCGAGCGAGCGCTGCAGCGTGAGCGTCCCCGACCAGGTGCCGGCAATCGTGAGCGTGAAGATGCGCCCGGCACCGACGCCGGTGACGCGGATTGCACTCGAGAAGGTGTTCTCCGCGGCGATCGATGCCGACGCGGTCTGGCCCGAGGAGAACAGCCTGAACAGGGCGCCGACGTGGCTCGGACGAAACAGCGCCCGCGAGGCGGTCAGCGTCGTGTTGCCGGACAGCGCGCCAGGCGTGATCGTGATGTCGCTGCCGTTGGCGCCGCCGAAGGGACCGTCGTCGCTCTTGTAGAGCACGAAGGACCACGAGGTTGCGGAGCGCCGTTCGATCCGCCGCTGCTGCTGGCCGCGGCAAGCCACGAAAATCACATCGCCGGATTGCGCGTGACGCAGATAGCGCAGGTCGGCTTCCGCCCAGCTGGTCGGAATCTCCAGCGCGCCCTCGCCCTCGATCGCGACGCTGGTGACGATCTTGGTTTGCGCGGTGATTGTCTCGAGCTCGAGATGGACGATCGCGACGCCCGGCGTGAAGGCGAGCGAGTGGACGCCGGTCTCGAGCGTCGTCTCGGCGACGATGTCGTCGAGGCTCTCCGCTGAGCCCGCGCGAAACCGGACCGGGCCGCGCGCGACCACGATCCGGAAAGCGTGCTCCGTGTCGAGGTCGCCGGGACCGATTGCGAAACTCTGATGGGCCTTGGCCAGGCCGCCGCTCGCGGGCGAGGCGAGCTTCAGCTCGCCCGCGCCGATCGTCGCCGACGCACCCGCGCCCGACGTCGACAACGTCCAGCCGGCGGCATTCCAGAAGTCGCCATTCTGGATCTGCGCGGTGACGGCTGCCCGCTCGACCAGCGACTCGCCCTCCTCGTCGACGAGCCAGACCCGCATGGCGCCGTCGGTTGCCTCGATGAGAGCCAGATCGCTGTTAGAAAACACGAAGGGGATGAAGCCGGGCGCAAGGTCCGACCGGATGCCGCCGCAATATTGCCAGCCCGGCCGCAGCGTCATCGGCCCGAGCGTGAGCGGCAGCCAGTTGGCCTGGCGCTCGGCCGACAGCTGCAGGCGCTCCTGGTCGACGCGCGCAAGCGCAGCCTTCGCCACCTCGCCGCGGTTGAAGGCGAGGTGGGCGGTGTTGGCGCGGCCCATGGCAGCTCACCATCCGCCATTCTCGCGGCCGGCCACGCCAGCCAGGCGCGAACGCACCCAGGTGCCCGCCGGCGGAAAGCGCGGCGGCTCGTTCATGGCGTCCTTGGCGAGTGCGTCCGACTTTGCCCGCTTCAGCTCGGACAGGAGCTCTGCGCTCGGCTCGGCGCCGGTGATGCGCTTGGCCACGCGCCGCGCCAGGTAGAGCGCGGCGAAATTTGCAAAACTTTCCGGCCAGCGCGACAGGTCGCGGCCATAGGCGGCATCCTTCGACACGATGCGCACATAGAGCGGATCGCAGTCGGCGTACCAGGTCCCGGCTTCGTCGCGCAGATCCAGCAGCGGCGGATCGAAGCGCTCGTTGTCGGACAGCTCGTAGGTGCGCACCCAGTCGGCCGGCTTCTCGAAGGCGTAGGCATAGCCGAAGGCCGGCTCGACGCTCGCCGAGGGGTCGAGCAGCATGGCGCGCATGGCAAAATTCCAGAAGCCCTGCTCGAGACAATAGTCAAGCGCCCGCTCATAGGCGTCGTCGAGCGCATAGCGCGCGGTCGAGGCCTCCGTCAGGTCCGCGATCCGCTCCTGGCCGAGGGCCTGGAGCGCGTCGCGATAATGGGCGAGCTTGTCGGTCATCGCGTCAGGCCGCGAGCGACTGCTTCTGATCCTTCAGCCAGGCGCGCGCGGCGTGCCGCGTCGCGAAGCCATCCTTGATGACCTCGCCGTCCGCCTTGCGCACGATCGTCCATTTCTTCGCGCCGCCGCGATTCTGCAGATCTAAGGCCGCGGGCTCGTCGGCCTCGCGCGCATTCGCTGCCACCTCGCGCCGATAGACCTCCTCGACCAGCGCGCCCTGCGGCGTCACCCCGAGCACGTAGACGCGGCCGATGAAGCGATGGCCCTTGTGCACGACGTCCACGAACTGGTGCGCGGCGACAGCGGCTTGCGTCTTGAGGGCGCCGGCGACATGCATCCAGAAGTCGGGTTTCAGCACGTCGTCGAAGCTCGCCTCCTCCGGCGCGATCGCGCACCATTGGGCAACGCGGATGCCGGATTCGAGCGAGAAATCGCCTGGAAGTAATTTGACCATGAGAGGCTCCGGGTTTCAGTGTGAAAAGGCGCGGGCGGGGTTGTGGCCCCGCCCGGCGCGGAAAGCGGCCCGCTCAGGCGAAAGCCGTCGGCGCGCTCAGCGTGCCGTTGCCGTCGGCATCGAGCGTAACCTGGGCCAGCGTGTACAGCCCGTTGGTGGAGTCGATCACATGCACGACATCGCCGGTCGTCATGCCGATCGCCTCGGCATTGGTGATGTAGTCGGTGTCGTCGAACGCGGTCTCGGCATCGGTATGCTTGTAGAGCCACACCTTGCCCTTGCCGCCGATGCCCTGGGCGATCAGCTGCGGCGGGTTGGTTGCGTCGTAAGCCATTGCTGGCCTCCTGGTTTGCGATGGATGGGAGAGCGGCGGCGGTCGGGCTCGTCCCGGCCGCCGCGAGATTCAGCCCGATCAGCTCAGCGCGACCGCAGCGCCGTCGTGGTTGACGACGACGATCCCCGCATTCTGGAGCTTCTTGGAGCCCATGAAGAGCGAGGCGCGCGCCCAGTAATAATCGTCCTCGTCGTTGTAGCCGGCCGAGACGTTCATCTCGCCGGTATTGACGGCGTGGCCGATCGCTGAGCGGTGATAGGCGAAGCACTTCTCCGCATTCGTGCCCTTGCCGGGCACGTGCGGGTGGAAGATCCAGTTGAACCCGCACCAGCGGCGATAGCGCCGCGCCGGGCCGTTCAGCGGCTTCACGTCGACATAGTCCGCCTTCGTGAATTCCGGGATCTGCAGCAGATAGGCTTCCGCCGCGTGCGAGGCGAGGAAGAACATGTTGTCCTCTTCCTCGACCGGCACGTCGTTGTTGCCCAACGCCGCGCGTACCTTGGTAACCAGCGAGAGCGACATCGTCTGCGTTGCGCCGGTGTCGATCGTGCCGGTTGCGAGCTCGGCCATGATCTCCTTGTCGCGCTTGCGGTTGATGACCTTGCGCGTGCCCTCCTGGAGGATGCGCCGGCCGTCGCCCTGCGAGGCAAAGATGTTGAACCGGGTGCGGCGCGGCTTGTCGTGCCACTCCGCGAGCGTCGCGGTGTTCTGGGTGAGATTATCGGCGCGCGCCGGGATGAGCCCGTTCACGCCGCGCGTGACAGGCTCCGCGCCGCCGGTATCGGCGACGAGAAACACAGCCTCGTTGCCCTTGATGACGGCTTCGGTCGTCACCGTATGGGCAAGATGCGACATGTTTTGTTCGAAACCGGCGATGAATTCCTGCCGGTATTGTTTCTGATAGGCCGTGTCGGCCATGACAGTTCTCCGATTGTTTCGTGGTCGGGGGACTGCCTCGTCTCGGGTTGTCCGCTGCGGCGGCCGCACGGGGTTGCCTCACGCTTAAGCGCGCAAGGGCCCGGGGACGCGATGGCGGGGCTTCGATCTGGCGGGTGGAAAGCGCGGCGTCGGTGCGGAGCCGGCTGTGCCGGGTTGCCCGCGACGCGCGCAAACTTGATGGCGCGATCAGGCAGCGCGGGCCTGCATCTTTTCCTGCGCCTCGAGCAGCTCGCGGTAGCGCGTCTGCATCGTCGTGCTGTTCCAGTACTCGTCTGGCTTCTCGCGCATCGTCTTCTCGATCGAGGCGATCTCATCGCTCAGCGACTTGCCGGGATCGGCACCGCCGGCCGGCACCAGCGCGGCCGCCGGGTTGAGCTCGCGCGCGAGCGCGGCCATCTGCTTCACGAAATCCGGCATGTTGCCGAGAATGTGTCCGTCGGCCGTGCGCGCGGTCAGGAGCTGCTCCGCCAGGCCCTTCGGCCAGCCCGCGAACAGGTTCTGGATCGCGTTGAGGTTGGCGCGATAGTCGGCGCCCTGCCATTCGGCGCGCAGCGCGTCGTCCGACGTCTGCTTGAAGGCGGCGTCGGCCTCGGCCTGCGCGGCCTGCTGCGCCTCGAGGTTCTCGTAATACCAGCCGACCGCGTCGTTGAATTGCTGCGGCGTCCAGTTCTTCTCGAGCGCGCGCCTGGCGAAGCTCTCGGCCACCGGCTTGTCGGCTTCGCCCAGGACCAGGCCGTCGGGAAGCGTGAGCTTCTCGAGATAGCCCTCCGGCTTGTCGGGAATGCCGTTGTCCTTGCGCCAGGCGGCGAGCTCTTCGGCGCTCGCATTCTCCGGCAGCGCGCGCCTGAACTCACCCGACGACAGTCTGGCCTCGAGGGCGCGGTACGAGCGGTGATAGGCGGCCTCGTCGGCGAAGCGCTGCAGGCGCGCGAGCTCCTTGGCGTCGCCGCCGGCCATGCGGGAGCGCCAGTCGTCTCCGCCGGCCGGCGGAGCGGCAGGATCCTTC
>JACAEG010000273.1 GCA_013388965.1 Pseudorhodoplanes sp.
CGCCCCCCCCGCCCCCGCCCCCCCCCCCCCGGGCCGGATGCGCATCATCGCCGAGAATCTCGCGAATTCCGATTCGACCGCGCAGAGCGCGGGCGCGGATCCCTACCGGCGCAAGATTCCGACCTTCCGCAGCGAGATGGACCGCGCGCTCGACGCCAATGTCGTCAAGCTCGGCCCCGTGCGCACCGACACATCCGACTTTCCGGTCAAGCACCAGCCGGGCCATCCGGCCGCCGATGCCAACGGCAATGTCAAATATCCGAACGTCAACGCGCTGCTCGAAATGACCGACATGCGCGAGGCGCAGCGTTCCTACGATGCGAATATCAACGTCATCGGCGCGACGCGCCGCATGCTTCAGCGCACCATCGACATCCTCAAGGTCTGACGGAGACACACGATGCCAACCGCAAGCGGCGCAGCCAGCGCCTATGCCAGTCTGGCCCGCCTGACCCAGCCAGGCGGAGCGAAAGCCGCCGGCGAGACCGCCGGAGGCGCCGAGAGCTTCGGTGCCATGCTCAAGACCGCCATGAACGCGGTCACCGAGGCGGGCCGCAATTCCGACATGCAGGCGCAGGCAATGGCGGCCGGCAAGGCGAACGTGATCGATGTCGTGACCGCCGTCGCCGAGACGGAAACCGCGATCGACGCGGTGGTCGCGGTGCGCGACCGCGTCATCGCGGCCTACGAGGAAATCCTGCGCATGCCGATCTGATCCCGTTGCTTCCCTCTCCCCGCGCGAGCGGGAGAGGGTGGCGAGCCGGGTGAGGGGCCGTCGGCCCGAACGGACATGCCCCTCACCCGGCTTCCTCGTTTCGCTTGGAAGCCGACCTCTCCCCGCCGAGGCGGGGCGGGGCGAAGAAAGGCAAGAGATCAAATGACCGGTCCCGAAGTCCTCGACGTGGCGCGCGATTCCATCGTCACCCTCGTGCTGGTGGCGGCCCCCCTGATGCTGGTCGGGCTGTTCGTCGGCGTCGCGATCTCGCTGTTCCAGGCGCTGACCCAGATTCAGGAAATGACGATCGTGTTCGTGCCGAAAATTCTGGCGATCTTTCTGGCGATGCTGCTGGCCTTGCCCTTCATGTCCGACGTTCTGCAGGGACACATGACGAGGCTTGCGGTGCGAATCGTCGGCGGGTGAGGATGGTGCGCGCCCCGCTGATTCGTTTCCGCGGCACGGCGCGAGAGCGGGCGAGCCTTCATGCGCATCGATGTGTCCGTCCTTCCGGCGCTGGCGATGGCCTTCATGCTGGTCTTCGCGCGCATCGGCACGATGGTGATGCTGCTGCCGGGGCTGGGCGAGATGAGCGTGCCGGTGCGGGTGCGCCTCACGGTCGCGCTCGTGCTCGCGGCGATCTTCCTGCCGCTGCACCGGCAGGCCTATGCGATCGACCTGCGCAGCTTCGGCCCGGTGCTGCAATTGCTGTTTCAGGAACTGCTGATCGGCGCGGTTCTGGGTCTGACTGCCCGGCTGACGATCTCCGCGCTCAGCGTCGCCGGCGCCGTGGTGGCGCAGCAGCTCGGGCTCGGCTTCGTGACCACGGTCGATCCCTCGCAGGGCCAGCAGAATGTCATATTTGCCAATTTTCTCACCATGCTCGGCATCACGCTGGTCTTTGCGACCGACCTGCACTATCTCGTGATCGCGGCGCTGAACGACAGCTACCGGCTGTTCGCGCCGGGCGAATTGATCCGGTTCGGCGATATCGCGTCGCTCCTGACCCGCACCGTGGCGACCGCCTTCAGCGTCGGCGTGCAGCTTTCGGCGCCGTTCCTCGTCTTCGGGCTCCTGTTCAATCTCGGGCTTGGCATCCTCTCGCGGCTGATGCCGCAGATGCAGGTCTTCTTCATCGGCCTGCCGCTCTCGATCCTGCTCGGCTTCCTCATTCTGCTCGCCGTCGTCGGCGCCATGATGGGGACCTTTCTCGAATTCCTCGGCGGCGTCCTGCGCGAACTCGCGCCCTATTCATGAGGCGGTCGCGCGATGGCTGAGGAACAGGACGATTTCGAGAAATCCGAAGACCCGACCCAGAAGCGGCTGGACGACGCGCTCAAGCGCGGCGACGTCGCCAAGAGCCAGGAGGTCTCCACCTGGTTCATCATCGCCGGCGCGACGCTGGTGCTCATCGCGTTTTCCGGGCCGATGGGATCGTCATTGCAGTCGACGTTTCGCGGCCTGCTGGCGAATGCCCACAAGCTGCCGGCGGACGGCGGCGCGCTGCAGCGGCTCGTGGCCAATGTGGGAATCGAGGTCATCGCGGCGGTTGCGATCCCGTTCCTGCTGCTGGCGCTCGCGGCCATCGCGGGCAACATCATCCAGCACCGGCTGGTCTGGTCGACGGAAGGGCTGACGCCCAAGCTCGAGCGCATTTCGCCGCTCGCGGGACTGAAACGCCTGTTCTCCAAGCAGGCGCTGGCGAATTTCCTGAAGGGTCTCGCCAAGCTTGCGCTGGTCGGGACGGTCATGACCTTGCTGCTCTGGCCCGAGCGCGACCGGCTCGAGACACTCATCCATATGGATGTCGGGGCGCTCCTGCCCGTGACGCAGTCGCTGTCCCTGCAATTGCTCGGGGCGGTGGTCGCGATCCTCGCCTTCGTCGCCGCCGGCGATTTCTTCTTCCAGTACCGGCAATGGTTCGAGCGGCAGAAAATGTCGCTGCGCGAACTGAAGGAGGAGTTCAAGCAGACCGAAGGCGATCCCGCCATCAAGGCGCGCATCCGCTCGCTGCGCGAGCAGCGCATGAAGAAGCGCATGATGGCCGCGGTGCCGACCGCCTCGGTCGTGATCATGAACCCGACCCATTACGCGGTCGCGCTGAAATACGAGCGCGGCGACAATGCGCCGCTCTGCGTCGCCAAGGGTCTCGACGCGGTCGCGCTCAGAATCAGGGCGGTCGCCGAGGAGCATGGCGTGCCGGTGGTGGAGAATCCGCCGCTTGCCCGCGCGCTGCACGCGACCGTCGAGATCGACCGGGAAATCCCGACGGAACATTATCGCGCGGTTGCGGAAATCATCGGTTATGTGATGCGGCTGCGGCGGCAGGCGCGGCGATGAGGACGGGTTTTCGAAGGGCCTTGCGCGACGAGGCGGGGCTGGGGCAGTGAAGCGAACTAGGGCAGGATCGGCGGAGTCATGGCGGTAACGGATATGGGCGAGGCTCACCCGCGCGCAGGCATTCATCGCGCCCGCAGGAGCGGCAGCGCGACGATGGTGTTGCTCGTCGCGTTCGCGCTGGTCCTCGCCTTTGCCGGCCTGATGCTGGTCGGGCGCAACAATTCCGGAACCTACATCCTCGGCCTGCTGGCGGTGCTGGCGACGGTCGGCGTGGTGGCGCTGTTTGCGGTCGCCGCGGGCCTGGTGCGGCTGCGCGCGAGCGACGCCGACAGCCCGCTGACGCGCGCGGTCGTCGACAGCGCGTTCGAAGGCATCGTGGTGACCGATGCCGCGGGCCGCGTCCTCTACGCCAATGCCGCCTATCTGCAGCTGACGAATGCGCTCGACGCCCGCGACGTGCGCCCCATCGAGCGCGTCTTCATCGGCGATCCGGACGTGTCGGAAGCGATCTACCGCCTGCTCAAGGCTGCGCGCGACGGGCGGCGCCAGCAGGAGGAGGTGCGGATCGCGGGCGCGGCCGGAGAGCCCGCGCGCTGGCTGCGGATGCGGGTGCGCCCGCTCGGCATCGGCAAGCGCGACGCCGACACGACGGTGTGGACCATTGCCGATGTCACGCGCGACCGCGAGAAGCAGGAAAACGTCTTCCAGGAATTGCAGCACGCGATCGACTATCTCGACCATGCGCCGGCCGGGTTTTTCTCCGTCAACGCACAGGGCGAGATCGTCTATCTGAACGCCACGCTCGCGGCCTGGCTCGATCACGACCTCGCGCAGGTCGGCTCCGGCGGCCTGAGCCTCGCCGATGTCGTCACCGGCGAGGGCGCCTCGCTCCTGACCACGCTGAGCGGGCTGCCGGGCGAGGTGAAGACCGAGATTGTCGATCTCGAAATGAAGACGCGTGGCGGCCGCTCGGTGCCGGTGCGGCTGTTTCATCGCGTCGCCTATGGCGCGGACGGCGAACCCGGCACCTCGCGCACGCTAGTGCTCAACCGCGCGCAGGACGTCGCGACCGATCCGCAAAGCGCGGCGGAAGTGCGCTTCATGCGCTTCTTCAACAACACCCCGATGGCGATCGCGACGGTCGATCCCTCCGGCCGCATCGCGCGCAGCAACGGCCTGTTCGCGCGGCTCTTCCACGGACTGCTGAAGGAGAGCGGGGCGGGCGACGCGGGCTCGATCCTCGCTGTCGTATCCGAGCGCGAGCGCGCGGCGCTGGAGGCCGCGATCGGCAAGGCCGCGCGCGGGCAGGGCGACATCGAGCCGGTCGAGGCCACGCTGTCGGGCACGAGCGAGCGCTCGGCGACCTTCTATGTCACGCCGATCGAGGACAGCGAGGACACGGCCGAAGCCGCCATCGTCTACGCGCTGGAAACCACCGAGCGGCGCAAGCTCGAGAACCAGATCCGCCAGCAGCAGAAGATCGACCAGGTCGGCCAGCTCGCCGGCGGCATGGCGCACGACTTCAACAACATCCTGTCCGCCATCATGATGGCGACGGACTTCCTGCTGTCGGCCCACAAGCCGACCGACCGGTCGTTCCAGGACATTATGCAGATCAAGCAGAATGCCAATCGCGCGGCGGCCCTGGTGCGGCAATTGCTCGCCTTCTCGCGGCGGCAGACGCTGCGCCCGCAAGTGCTCGATCTCGGCGACGTTCTGGAAGATCTCTCGATGCTGCTGCGCCGCCTGATCGGCGAGAAGGTCAAGCTTGACGTCGTGCACGGGCGCGATTTGTGGCCGGTCAAGGCGGACATGTCCCAGTTCGAGCAGGTGATCGTCAATCTCGCGGTCAATGCGCGCGACGCCATGCCCGATGGCGGCAAGCTGACACTGCGCACGGCCAATCTCACCGCGGCGGAAGCGGCGCGGCTCGGCTATGCCGGGATGCCGCCCGCCGACTATGTGGCGATCGAGGTGACCGATACGGGCACCGGCATGCCGCCCGAGGTCATGGCCAAGATTTTCGAGCCGTTCTTCTCGACCAAGGAAGTCGGCAAGGGCACCGGCCTCGGCCTGTCGACGGTCTACGGCATCATCAAGCAGACCGGCGGCTTCATCTATCCGGAATCCGAGCCCGGCAAGGGCACCACCTTCCGGATTTTCCTGCCGCGCCACATCCCGGCCGAAGAGCCTGTCGTGGCGCCGGCGATCGCCGCCGCCCCGGCCGAGCCGCCGAAGGCCGGCGCGTCCGATCTCACGGGCAGCGGCACGATCCTTCTGGTCGAGGACGAGGAGGGCCTGCGCGGCCTCAACGCGCGCGGCCTGTCCTCGCGCGGCTACAAGGTGCTGGAGGCGGCCAACGGCGCCGACGCGATCGAGGTCATGCAGCACGAGGGCGGCGGCATCGATCTCGTGGTGTCGGACGTCGTCATGCCGGAGATGGACGGCCCGGCCATGCTCAAGGAATTGCGCAAGACCAAGCCCGACCTGAAGATCATCTTTGTCTCGGGCTATGCCGAGGAAGCCTTCCAGAAGAACATCCCGGAGGGTCAGTACGACTTCCTGCCCAAGCCCTTCACGCTCAAGCAGCTGGTCGAGCAGGTGAAGCAGACGATGGCGACATAGACGTCAGCTTCAAGGTTCAGAGCGGGCCGATCCGTCGCCGTGCGCGGAACTAGCGGCGCGGCGGCCCCCAGCGGCCGGCGCGGCGGCACTGGAAGCCGATATAGTCGCCGTACCAGGCATGCACGCTCGTGATCACGGCGTATTTCCCGTACCAGCTGCAATGCTGGTCGGCGATCTGCAGGGCGTATTTCTCGATGCCGGGCTGCCAAGCGATGATGCCGCCGGTGTCGTTGGCTTGAATCGGGGGAACCGAGAACAGCCACAGGGCGGTGGTCGCGCCAAGCGCCGCCCCGATCTCCGGACGGCGGCTTTTCAGGAGACGGGACAGGCGCGACATCATGTCATCCTCATGCGTGGGGTGGCGACTCGTGACCCCATGAAAAGCCATGTTAATCGAGCCTCGCAGGCGGCGCCACGGTCCGCGCGGCCGTGGCCGGCGTCCTGCCGCTCTTAAATGGCGACTGTTGCACAATATATACGCGGCGGTTCGGGCGGGATGGGCCAATGGCCCGCTCGCCCCTTGGCCTGTCGGCCCGCGGCCGGGCAGGCCGCTGAACGCGCTCTGGGAGGAGCTGAAATGAAGAGATTTTCGCGTTGGATCGCCCTTGCGGCCTTCGCATTCCTCGCCGTCGTCCTGACGGCGAGCCAGATCGACGCGCGCCCGGGCGGCGGCGGCAGCTTCGGCAGCCGCGGCATGCGGACCTGGAGCGCGCCGGCGCCGACGCAGACCGCGCCGCGCAATGCCGCGCCGATCGAGCGCAGCATGACGCAGCCGCAGCAGCGTCCCGGCCAGCTCGCACCCGCGCAGAATCCGGCCGCGCAGACCGGCGGCCTGTTCGGCCGTCCCGGCTTCCTCGGCGGACTGGCGGCGGGCTTCCTCGGCGCCGGGCTGCTCGGCATGCTGTTCGGCGGCGGCTTCGGCGCCGGCCTGGGCAGCTTCGCCTCGGTCATCGGCCTGATCCTGCAGATCGCGCTCGTCGTCATCGTCGCGCGGCTGCTCTGGACCTGGTGGCAGCGCCGCAATGCGCCGTCCTATGCGACCGCGGGCGGACCCTCGCTGCGCAACGCCCTTGGGACGCCTCGCACGAATCCGGGCTACGGCTCGTCCGCGCCGCTCGGCGCGGGCGCAGCCGCGTCGGTCGCGATCGAGCCGGCCGACTTCGACACCTTCGAGCGCCTTCTGAACGAGGTGTCCGTGGCCTATGGCGAAGGCAATCTCGGCAAGCTGCGGAGCCTCGCGACGCCCGAAATGCTGAGCTATTTCTCGGAGGATCTGTCCAGGCTCGCGAGCGAGGGCCTGCGCAACGAGGTCTCCGGCATCAAGCTGCTGCAGGGCGACCTCGCGGAAGCCTGGCGCGAAGGCGATACCGACTACGCCACCGTCGCCATGCGCTATGCGATCGTCGACGCCTATGTCGACGCGCAGGGCAATGTGGTGCGCGGCTCGCGCGAACCGCAGGAGGTCACCGAATTGTGGACCTTCCTGCGCTCCCGCGGCGGCAACTGGATTTTGTCCGCGATCCAGCAGGTCTGACCGCCCTCGCCAGATCGTTCAAAAAAAGCCCGGCTCCGGCCGGGCTTTGCTCTTTTGCTTTGCCAACGCGCTCGCATGGGAATGCGCGCTACACCATCCGCCAGGCCCAGAGCACGACGAGCGCGCCGATCGCGGCGCCGAGGAAGGCCAGCGCACCTGCCGCCGCCAGCGCAAACAGATGAAAGCCGATGAAGGCGCCGGCGATGCCGACCAGCGCGGACGTGACGCTGCCGCGCGTGCCGGCGAACTGGCGGGCGAGCCAGCCCGGCCCGAGAAAGCGGTCGTAGAGCAGTCCGGCGACGATGCCGATGACGATGACGACGAGAAACACGACGACGGGATCGGTGGCGCGCATGTGAGGTCCCCTGCAAATGGATTTCGGCAATCCGCCAATACAAACACCCGGCCTGACAAACGCCTATCGCGGATTGGAGTTCCGCACAGCAATGCGCCCGGACACTCCCCATGCCGGGCCGCAACGCCTATAAGTTAAGCGCGGCGCATGCGCGTCGCGCCCATCCCGGAGATTGCAATGGATATCAAGCCCCACGGATCGCGGCCCACCAAGCGGGCGCCGTCGGAATCCTTCACCGGCACGGTCTGGCAGGACCCGATCATCGAGGCGCCGGAGCCGGCGCGGGTGCGCTCGGTCTGCGTCACCTTCGAGCCCGGCGCGCGCACGACCTGGCACACCCATCCGCTCGGGCAGACGATCTATATCCTGTCGGGCATCGGGCGCGTGCAGGCGAAGGGCGGCCCGGTGCGCGAGGTGCGTCCCGGCGACACGGTCTGGTTCGCCCCGAACGAGATGCACTGGCACGGCGCGGCGCCCGATCACCAGATGGTGCATGTCGCGATCCAGGAAGCGCTCGACGGCAAGCATGTCGAATGGCACGAGCCGGTCAGCGACGCGGATTACACGGCGAAGCCGGCATAACATGTGCTGTCATGGCCGGGCTTGTCCGCGCACGGCCGTTGAGGGAGATCGCTACACCTCCACCTTTGTCGCGTCATATTCGAACACCCAGTCGTAGCGCGCCTTGACGCGCTCCTCCTGCCACTCGGTGTCGACATAACGCTGCGCGCCCTCCGGGTTGGCGAGCGCGGGATTGTGGAAGCGCTTCGTGTTGTCGTTGGCCGCGCGCACGAGGCGGCTCGTGCGTGCGATGCGCGCGTCGTCGTAGCGCGACAAGGCCGCCGCGACCTCGCCGGGCTGCGCGGCGAGACAGCGCGCCAGCACCACGCCGTCCTCGATCGCCATGTTGGCGCCCTGCGCCATCATCGGCAGGGTGGGATGGGCGGCATCTCCCAGCATCGTCACGCGCCCGAAGCTCCAGCGCGTCAGCGGCTCGCGTCCGAGCAGCGCCCATTTGAACGGCGTCACCAGATTGTCGATGATGGTGTGGATGTCCTCGTGCCAGTTCGCGAAGTCGCGATGGCATTCCTCGACGCTGCCGCGCTCGGTCCATGACTCCACCCGCCAGTCGTCCCGCTCGACCACGCCCACGAAGTTCAGCAGCTCGCCGCGGCGCAGGAAGTAATGCACGACATGCCCGCCGGGTCCGATCCAGTTGGTGCCGACATTGCGGCGCAGCCGTTCGGGGAGCCTGTCCGCCGGAACGAGTCCGCGCCAGGCGAGGCAGCCGGTGAAATTCGCGCGATGCTCGCCGACGAGCGCATTGCGGATGCGGGAATGAACGCCGTCCGCGGCGATGAGCGCGTCGGCGCGCATGCTGCGCCCGTCCGCGAGCGACAGCGTCACGCCATCGCCATCCTGTGCGAAGCTCTCGCAGGACGCGCCGAGCGTGACGCAGGACGGATCGAGCGCGCTCACCGCGTCGAACAGCACGCGGTGCAGGTCGCCGCGGTGGATCATGAAATAGGGCGCGCCGTAGCGCGCACGCGACTGCGCCCCGAGATCGAACAGCTTCCAGCTCTGCCCGCTGTTCCAGAGCCGGACTTCCTTGCCGGCCGGCTCGCACCAGACCGCGGCGAGCGCGTCCTGCAGTCCGAGCGAGAACAGCGCCCGCGCCCCGTTGGCGGATACCTGGATGCCCGCGCCGACCTCGGAGAGCGTCCTCGATTGCTCGCAGACCGAAACCTGGAAACCGGCGCGCAGCAGGGCCAGAGCCGCGGTCAGGCCGCCGATTCCGGCGCCGGCGATGAGAATTCTGGGCTTGCTCATGAGGGGCGAGGCGTTGCCCATGTCTCATAACAAATCCCGAAGGCCGGATGCGACGAAAAATCTTAACCCGCGCGTGACACCCTGCGCGCCTCGCGGCGGCTTTTCAGGCCTGCGGCGAAAGCATGGCCGGACGGCCGGCGGCGTCCCGATTGGGCCACGAAATTGCCGGTCGCGCCTGCTTCTGTCGCGGCGAAGGGGCATCGGGAGGGGACGGTGCGTCGCGTTTTGGCAGTGTTCCTCGCCGCAGCTTTGCTGGCGGCCATCTCGCCCGCACCGGCCGTGCCGCGCGCGGCGCCGGACTTCACGTCGCGCGAGGGCATGCTGCGCTGGATCGCGACCTATCGCAGCCAGCCGGATCCTGCGCGCATGCCCGAACTCGTGCGGCTGGCGAGCCGCGGCGGCGCCTTCAACGAGCCGGACAGCGCGGGGGCGTATGTCGGCTTCATCGCGGGCGTGCTCGGCGACAATCCGCAGCGCGCCCCGGACCTCGTTGCCGCGATGTTTCCGATCCAGCCGGAAGACGAATGGGTGATCGTGCGCGCGCTTGCCTATTCCGGGCTGCCGGACTGGAAGGATCTGCTGCGCCGGTTCGAGGACAGGCTGCCGACGCGCAAGGCGATGATCCGCAAATTCATCGACGGCCAATTGCCGACCCTGATCGCGCTCGGGCCCCCGGAGGAGCCGAGCGGCTGGGAAAAGACCAAGCGCCTGTTCGGGGCGGGCAAGCCCGGGGCGTCCGCGACCTGGGCGATGGAGGCTTCGCCGGAACTGCTCGACGTGCTGTGGGGCCTTTACTTCGCCACCGGCTCCTATGGCCCGATCCACCGCATGATCGTCATGCTGCCCTGGTCCGCGGACAGGGACAGCGTCGACCGGCTGATGATCGGCTCGATGGCCAAGTTCACGCTCGCGACCAACGACTCGCGCGATCCCGTCCTGCTCGCGCTGCTCAAGCGCGCATCGCCCGGTCTGCCGGCGGACGAGAGGAAGGTGGTGGACGAGATCATCGAAGCCGCCGACACCATGCAGCTTTCGCGCATCCGCAAGGAGCAGCTGGCCGCGATCGAGGAGATCAAGCGCAAGGGACCCGGCTACCGGCGCGCGCTGACAGGCTGGGGCCAGCTTGGGGAGGGCGCGATCGGAGTGGGCTGCGTCACCGCCGCGGTGATGAGCATGACCGCGCTCGGCATTCCCTGCGTGGTGGGCGGCGCGGCGGCGTCGGCGGGCCTGCGCTACTGGCAGAACCAGCAATAGCGTCGGGCCGCTAGGTCTCGAAATCCGTCATGCGCGTGAAGACCTGCACGCGCTTGCGCCGCAACTTGCCCGGCTTGTATTTGTCGAGCCACGTGTCGTCCTCGCGCAGAAACAGGCTGTCTTCCTCGGGCGGCGCGTTGCGCGGCTTGCTGGATTCACGCTGCTGCATCGCCTCCCGCACCGAGCGGAAATAATAATGGAAGAACAGCCGGTTGAATTCGGTGAAGTAGATGTCGGCGACGCGTCTGTTGCCACGGATCAGCAGCATATTCTCGTCGTTGCTGTTGGTCGAGGGTTCGCTGAAATTGGCGGATCCGGTAACGACGATCGGATCGTCGCCCAAGGGATCCATAAGCAGGAATTTTGAATGGATGAAGGACACGTGCTGGTTCAGCCCCATGCGCCCGGCACTCGTTTCCTTGGCCCATTGATGCAACGGCTCCTTGAGGAAGGAGCCCCACGCCTTGTAGACGTTGTGGCGTGAATCGATCTGGATAAACGGCTGCGTGCCGCGCTTGCTGGGCTTGTCCTTCTTTTCCAGCAGGAAGAAGGTGACGTGATCGCGCGCCGTGTTGTCGCTCAATAGTTGTTTGAAGACGTTGTTGATTCCGAAGGCGAGCGTGATGCAGGACAGGTCTTTCGCCTCGTCGATCATGCGTGCATACATTTCCAGTACCGCGTCGCCGCTGCGTGGGCTGAACACGGTGCTGGTTCCCTGCGGAATGTCCTGCCAGCGCGAGGGAACCGGCTGCAGGTCTTCCACGGCTCTCCTGAACGCAGCGTTCCTGCGCCTCGCGGTCACGGGGTCGTCGTCCTTGCGGCCACCGGGATCGGATTTGAGCAGGTCCCAATAGGCCGCAAAGCTCGCCGCAACCTTGGCATCGCGCACCCAGTGGCCGACATTGGTCTGTCCGAGGAAGGCGCCGGTGGAAATATTGGTCGAGCCGGTCCAGACCTCGCGCGGTTGCCGCGAGGCGCCCTTCAGCAGAACCATGAACTTGTTGTGCTGGATGTCGGACGCGCGCGCCTCGCGCTTCCTGACCCGCGTCATCGGGATTCCGACCTTGCGAAGCATTGCGAGATTGTCCACGCGCGGGAAGCTCGGATGGAATTTCCCTTGCTTGTCTGTGTATTCGTTGACCTTTGCATCGATGATGAGCTGCACATCCACGCCACCGTCGATAGCCTTCTTGATCGCCCGTGCCACCGGCTCATAGCGAAATTCGTAGAAGCAGCCCAACAGCGTATCGCCGCGTTTTGCCCGACCGATAAATTCAAGAATGGCTTCGTCGAGTTGCCGGCTCAGCCATTGCTCCGCGCGCAGACGCTTCGCGGGCGGCTCGAGTTTGTCGGGGGGCACATTGTCGAATTTGCGCGTATAGGCTTGGCTTGAGGCTACGCCGCGGTTGAAAAATACGTCGTGTGGTTCGGTCGAGAAATCCGGCTCTGTGCGTATCTTGATTGGGACCGGCCGGTCCGGACGCAGCAGATTCTTCGGTCGTCCCTTCAGGGGATAGAAGAAGTATTCGTAATCGCGGTTTGGCTTGGCCGTGAAATCGTCCCAGACAAAGCTTTGGATCGGATGGTCGAACGTGCTCACCGCAGTCTTGTCGTCCGGCTCCGGAATGACCGAACGAAAGACCTTGAAGCCATACATGAAATAGCGCTCGTCCTCCGCCTTGTCGTGGCGCTCGACGGCGAAACCGAGCATTCCACGCGTGTCCGCATCGTCGAAGTCGATGGCGAAGGAAACGGTATTGATGCCGCTCACTGCAAAGATTCGATACCCGTCGATCTTCTCGGATTTGAAGCGCATGAGATCCTCCCGGAAACCCGCGCGGAACCACCGCCGGGGATCATGCTGGCAGCCGCACGCCTGTGCAACCGCCAGTTGATGACGGGAATCACGACAGGTATATGAAGCTGGGCCTGCGGGCCGGGCTTGCGGACCGGAAATCGGCGTCAGCGGGCCTTGCCGTTGGCGTGGCCGTTCAGCCGCTTCTTGCGGGCAGCGGCGCGCTTGGCCTTCAGCCGCCGCTCGCGCTGCGCCTTGGCGCGCTTCGCCCGGCACTTGTCGCATTTGCAGCGCGACACGCCGATCACGTTGCGCAGATAATCCTCGCCGTAATCGTAGGTGATCTCCTCGCCGGGCTTGATGTTCCTGATCGCGCGGATCGTGACCTGGCCCTTGACCACGTCGGATTCGGCATTGGGCCGGCAGGAGTGATTGGCGTAGCGGGCGAGGTTCCGACGGCTCTTGCCGTCGATGGTCCAGTGCTTGTTCAGCTCATAGAGGTAGCGTGCCCCCTTGTTCTCCCGGCGCTCGGCCTCTGCGGTTGAGATTCGCTGGCCGACATAATAGGCAATCAGCGTGCGTTTCTTGATCGGTTCGGTGGCGAAAAGGCCGAGGCCGGTTCTGGAGCGGCCGACGCGGAAAGGTCGCTTGGGCATGGGTTGAATGCGGTATGGTCCGTTTGACAGGCTCTACGGAGCGAATCGCCATAGCGGGACGGCGCGAGTCGTTCAATGTTCTTGCTAGGATATCCATGCAACAATCGTTGCCTTCGATCAACGGAACAAGCACCGTGCGAGCCGTGCTGTCGCCGACGACCTTCACCCCTGAGCCGGAAGTGACCCGCCTTGCTTCTTGACTGGCTCCACTCGCTCCCGATCGGCGTCGGCGCTTTCGTCGTCTGCATGATCTTTCTTGTTCCGACCGTCCTGGGCTCCATCGTCGTACAGCCCTATGTCGCGCGGCTGTTCCGCGGCGAGAAGGATGTCAACACCGTTCTCGGCTTCCTGCTCAATGCCTTCGCGCTCTATTTCGGGGTGCTGCTCGCGCTGCTGTCGATTGCCGTGTTCGAGAACCGCAATTCGGCGGAGGAGGCGGTCGACCGCGAGGCCGGACAGCTGGTCTCCGTTTACCGCAACATGCGGCACTATCCGGAACCGCTGCGCAGCCAGCTGATCGGTGCGCTGAAGGACTATCTCGACGAGGAAACCGGCCCGGGTTGGGGGGCGCAGCGGCGCGGCGAAGTCTCGGTTCGGGGGGTGGAGCTCACCAACCAGATGCACGAGCTGCTCTCCTCCTTCAGGCCCGGCGCGGAGGGCGGCGAGGGGGTGCGCCACGCCGAGGCCCTCAAGGAATTCGACGAATTCATCGAAAGCCGGCAGCATCGGATCGCCTCGCGGGGCGAGCGGATTCCCCAGATCATGTGGTATATCGTGATCGCCGGCTCCGTGATGAACGTGTTCGTGGTCTGGATGTTCGACGTGCGCCGTTCGACCCACATCATCATCGGCAGCACCTTGTCGCTGTTCATCGCGCTCGTGATCTACATGATCGCCATTCTCGACGAGCCGTTCCGCGGCCGCAACGGGTTGCAGCCGGATGGCCTGATTGCGGTGCGCGATCAGGTCAAGGCGCAGGAGCGCCGGTAGCGCGTTTCAATGCGCCGCGTTGGGTCTCGCCGCCGCGGCGCAGGCGTCGAGCCGCGCCACCGGGTCGCCGCCGCCCCAGCGCGCGAATTCGGCGCGCGCCACCTTCTCGACATTCGCGCGCGAATAGTCGCCGTTGAACAGATGCCGGGTTCCGCCGAGCACCAGGATCTGGATCGGCTTGCCCGCGATATCGAGCTTCTCGACCTCGCGCACATTCATCACCGGCTCGCCGCTCTTGCCGAGCAGCGCCTGGTTGAAGGCGATCGAGGCTTCGCCGAGCTGCCGGATGGGCCCGATATCGGCGGCGATGCCATAGGCGAGGCGGTCCTGCCCGCCGGATTTCAGCCGCGCGATCACCGCGTCGCCGATCGCCATGCCGCCCAGCGGCCCGCCCGGCAGGACGAAGAACGGCACCTGCTCGGCATCGATATAATGTGAGGGCGCGCAGCCGTCGGCGCGCCTCGGCCCGTCGCGGGTCAGCGTGGTGGCGGCGACGAAATAGCCGGCCGCCGGCGAATCCTTGGCATGGATGCAGGGATAGCCGTCATTGGTGAACGGGATGATGGTGCGCTTGAAGAAGGCGGTGAGGTCTTTCTCGCGCCAGTGAAACAGATTGTAGTGCTTCGGCGCCTCGGGAATCACCTCCGACAGCGAGACCGGCTTCAGCCTGCGGTCGCGAATGAGCGGCCAGATTTCCGCATAGGCGGATGCAAGCTGATCCTTCTGCAGCTTCTCGCTGCCGCGAAACAGATAGAGGCGGCCGCTGGAAAAGCGGTCGAGCGCGCAGACGCCTTCGAGCGTCGTGCGGCCGTTCGCGTCCACGGCCTTGCGGCAGACGCCCGCGCCCTCCGGATCGTGCGGATGATAGGCGCGCGGGGAGCCGTCGGCATCGACGGTCATGCGGGTGACGGTCGCGAACAATTGGCGCGGCATGTCCGTGCGGTCGAGCAGCACCGAATAGCTGCGCGCGGCCGAGCCGCGGCTGAGATTCATCTGGTGCGGCCTGAGCCCGCAGGCGGCGGGCGCCTCGCCCGGCGCGGGCGCAAACGAAATCGTCGCCGGCGGCAGCGCGCG
>JACAEG010000324.1 GCA_013388965.1 Pseudorhodoplanes sp.
CGAGCGCCGCGATGTCGCGCGGCGACACTGACCCATATAGCTGGCCGGTTTCGGAGGCCTGGCGGAGCACCGTGAAGCTCTTGCCGTCGAGCTGCGCGCTGATCTTGCTCGCCTCGGACTTGTGCTCGAGATTGCGGGCCTCGAGTTCCTTGCGCATCTTTTCGAAGCGCTCCTTGTTCTCTTTGGTCGCGCGCAGCGCCTTGCCCTTGGCGAGCAGAAAGTTGCGCGCATAGCCGTCCTTCACGCGGACGGTCTCGCCCATCTGTCCGAGCTTGCCGACGCGTTCCAGCAAAATCACTTCCATGACTGTCTCCTTTGTGCGTGAATTCAAACGGTGGGTGGGGCGGGCGGCTTCGCGTTGGCGAAGCGTCCGCGAAGATCGAAAGCGGCGTCCGTCACTCCGATCAGCGTCATGATCAGAATCGGCCAGCCGAAGATGAGAACGGCGGCGTAGGTGCCGCCGAGAATGAAGCCGCGCCCGCTCCTGCCGCGCGTCAGGGCGTGCAGCACCGCGAATCCGAGCAGCCCGAATGCCATCGACAGGCTGGCGGCGAGAATGCCCGCCATCGTGCCGACAATGCCGCTCACGAACGAGACCGCGAGCAGCACGGCAAACAAGGCCGTGGTCGCGGGCGGGAATTGCATCGAGGGCAGATCGGGCCAGGGACGCCTGAGCCGCCCCGATGTCCGCACGATCCGCGCGGCGAGCCACAGATTGAGGACACTCGTGAATGTGGCGATGACGCCAGCGTCGAGCGGAATCACCGCGACGAGAAACTCGATCAGCCGCTTGATGTCGGTCCCCGGTATTTCCAGCGGCTGATCGGCGGGAATATGCGCCTGTATCCGCAAGATACGTTCGAAATTGGTACGCAGGCCGGAGCGGAAACTCTCCTCGTCAAAGCCAAAACTCCCGATCGCGGCAATCACGACCAGTCCGCCGAGGAGGGCGGCCCAGACGATCAGGCGGCCGGGCGGATACCATTCAATTCCGCCGGGTGCCCCGGGCATAGGCCGCGCGAGCAGGGCGAGATAGCCGAGCCACCAGGCCGGCAATCCGATCCCGATCAGGAAGGCGATGAAGAAGAAGGGAGCGAGGAAGATTGCAAGGCCTGCCGCCGCGACCAAGGCCGCGATCATCGCGGACCAGTGGCTCCATCCGATCGCGGCGATCAGGATCGGCAGCGGCGCCAGATAGAACAGGATAATGGAGAACAACGATCCGGACGCAACCGACGCGAACAGCAATGCTGATGCGGCGCCCGCGCCAATCCCGACCAGAGCAATCTGCATCATCATCGCGAGCTGTCCCGCTTCGTGAGCGGTTAGAGACGGATCGCGTCCGTCCCAACCATCGGCCCCCGCGGCGACCGCGGAAGCCTCGCCATTCGTTCCGCCCGAAGGCGGTCTTCGTCGCGATCCGTCCTAACGGATCACGTATGGAAGCAGGCCGAGAAAGCGCGCGCGCTTGATGGCCTGCGCCAGCTCGCGCTGCTTCTTGGCCGATACGGCCGTGATGCGGCTTGGCACGATCTTGCCACGCTCGGAGACGTAGCGCTGCAGCAGCCGCACGTCATTGTAGTCGATCTTCGGAGCATTGGTGCCCGTGAAGGGGCAGGTCTTGCGCCGCCGAAAGAAGGGCCGGCGTCCGCCGCCACCGCCACCGCCACCGCCGCCGCCACCAGATCCAAAGGCCATGGCTTATTCCTCCGTCTCTGTGTTGTCGTCCGCGTCGCCGCTCGGCGCATCGTCGTCACGCGAGCGATCGCGACGAGGGCCGCGATCGAAACGGTCGCCGCGCCCAAAGCCGCGATCGCCCCGCTCGCCGCGATCGTCGCGATCGGACTTGCGCATCATCGCCGAGGGGCCTTCTTCGAGCTCCTCCACGCGGACCGTCATGAAGCGCAGAACGTCCTCGTTCAGGCGTTCCTGACGCTCGATCTCGCTGATCGCGGCGGGCGGCGCGTCGAGATTCATCAGCGTGAAGTGCGCTTTCCGGTTCTTGTTCATCCGGAAGGCGAGGGACTTCACGCCCCAGTATTCGGTCTTGGCGACCTTGCCGCCAAGGCCTTCCACGATGCCCTTGAGCTGCGCGGTCAGTTCCTCGACCTGCTGCGCGCTGGTATCCTGGCGCGCAAGAAATACGTGTTCGTAAAGCGGCATGATGCGCCTTTCCCGTTGGTGTCCCAATCCGCTGCCCGGCGCAAAGCCCAGCGAGACCTTCGGAAAGGCTCGATGCTCCGATGGCGGGAACACGGGACGCCGGGCCCAGAAGGCCCTGCTGCCAAAGGCAGCCGTCCGTTCAGCTCCCGGCCGGGGCGAGCGGAAGCCGGGGTTATAGGGCCGGTCCCCGCAAAAGCAAGACTTTCCTGCCGGCCGGGCAGACTGCTTGACAGCCGGCAACGCCCCAGTGTCTTTCGGCGCGGATTTTTGGGCCAGCGTGGGGCGGGGATGGCGGCGGCATTCGTATTTCCGGGGCAGGGCAGCCAGGCGGTCGGCATGGGCAAGGCCCTGTCCGACGCATTTGCGCCGGCCCGGGCGGTCTTCGAGGAGGTCGACGACGCCCTCGGCCAGAAGCTCTCCACGGTCATGTGGGAGGGCCCGGCCGACACCCTGACGCTGACCGAGAATGCCCAGCCCGCCTTGATGGCGGTCTCGCTTGCGGTCATGCGCACGCTGGAGAAGGAGGCCGGGCTCGATCTGCGGCGCGACGTGAAATTCGTGGCCGGTCACTCGCTCGGCGAATATTCCGCCCATGCGGCCGCGGGCACCTTTTCAATAAGTGATACGGCGCGGCTGCTGCGCGTCCGCGGCAGCGCCATGCAGAAGGCGGTACCCGTCGGCGAGGGGGCGATGGCGGCGCTGATCGGGCTGTCGCTCGAGGATGCGGCGGCCGCGGCAAGGGAGGGCGCGCAGGGCCAGGTCTGCCAGGCCGCGAACGACAATGGCGGCGGTCAGGTCGTGATTTCCGGAAACAAGGCCGCGGTCGAACGTGCCTGCGAGATCGCCAAGGCCAGGGGCGCCAAGCGCGCGATGCTGCTGCCGGTATCCGCTCCCTTCCATTGTGCGCTGATGCAGCCGGCCGCCGATGCAATGGCCGAGGCCTTGTCGAAGGTGACGGTGAACGCGCCGGTCGTGCCTGTGGTCGCGAATGTGCGCGTGGCCCCGCTGACCGATCCTAAGGAGATCGTGGCAGCTCTGGTGGAGCAGGTGACGGGCACCGTGCGCTGGCGCGAATGCGTCTCCTATATGGCGCAGAACGGCGCTACGACCTTCTACGAGGCCGGCGCCGGCAAGGTGCTCACCGGGCTGCTCAAGCGCATTGCCGAGGGCGCGACCGGAATAGCCATCGGCGGACCGGACGATATCGCGGCATTCAAGGCCGCCAGGAGCTGACATGATGTTCGATCTTTCCGGCAAGACGGCGCTGGTCACCGGCGCGACCGGCGGACTTGGCGGGGGCATTGCGCGCGCGCTTCACAAGCAGGGCGCAACGGTTGCGATCTCGGGCACGCGGCGTGAGGCGCTGGACGCGCTGGCGGCCGAACTCAAGGATCGGGTGCATGTCCTGCCCTGCGATCTTTCCGACAAGGATCAGGTGGAGGCGCTCGTGCCGCAGGCCGAGGCGGCGATGGAGAGGCTCGATATCCTGGTTGCGAATGCGGGCATCACCAGGGACAACCTTTTCGTGCAGTTGCGCGACGAGGACTGGGATACGGTCATCAATATCAACCTGACGGCGACCTTCCGGCTGTCTCGCGCGGCCATGAAGACCATGATGCGCCGCCGCTACGGGCGCATCATCGGAATCACCTCGGTCGTGGGCGTGACCGGCAATCCGGGGCAGGGCAATTACACCGCCGCCAAGGCGGGCATGATCGGGATGATGAAGTCGATCGGGAAGGAATATGCGCGGCGCGGGGTTACCGCCAACTGCGTCGCGCCCGGGTTCATCGCGACGCCGATGACCGACAAGCTCAACGACAAGCAGCGCGAGGCGATCCTCGCCATGGTGCCTGCAAACCGTCTCGGCACGCCCGAAGACATTGCGGCGGCGGTGGTCTATCTGGCTTCGGACGAGGCGGCCTATGTGACAGGCCAGACCTTGCACGTGAACGGCGGAATGGCGATGATTTGAGGGGAAAACAGGGGTACGGCAAAGACTTGGAAGAACGGGCCAGCGCGCTGGCCATCCGATTTGAAGTATGGTAACCGGACCACGGCCGAGTGGGGGCGCAAGGAAATGGCGGGAGTACGGCGGACGCGTCCGCGACTTCAAAGCTCCGCAGTCACCGCGACTTGGCCGTGTCGCGACGGCTCCGATCGCATCGCCGGTCGAGCCCCATCTAAAAAATGCAGAGGTTCGAACGATGAGTGACATTGCCGATCGCGTGAAGAAGATTGTCGTGGAGCATCTCGGGGTCGAGCCTGACAAGGTAACCGAGGGGGCGAGCTTCATCGACGATCTGGGGGCCGACTCCCTCGATACCGTCGAGCTGGTCATGGCTTTCGAGGAAGAATTCGGCTGCGAAATTCCGGACGATGCGGCCGAGACGATTCTCACCGTCGGTGATGCGGTCAAGTTCCTCGAGAAGAATTCGAAGAGCTGACATCGCAAGTGCTGATCTGCCGAAGATGCGGTTCCGGTTTGATCCCCGGACGAGACGTCGGGAATTGAGCATGGCGTTCGGCCGAGGAACGGGACGATGAGACGTGTCGTCGTGACCGGACTTGGGCTCGTGACCCCGCTCGCATGCGGCGTCGAGGCGACGTGGGAGCGCCTCCTCAAGGGCATGAGCGGGGCCGGCCGCGTCGAAAAGTTCGACGTGTCGGACATCCCCTGCAAAATTGCCTGCCAGGTGCCGCGCGGCGACGGTTCGGATGGCACCTTCAACGCGGATCAATGGATGGAGCCGAAGGAGCAGCGCAAGGTCGATGATTTCATCATCTTTGCAATGGCCGCGGCACGCCAGGCGCTCGACGATGCGGGATGGAAGCCGACCTCATACGAGGATCAGATTGCGACCGGCGTGATGATCGGTTCGGGCATCGGCGGCGTCGGCGGAATTGGCGAAGGCGCCGTGCTGGTGAAGGAGCGCGGGCCGCGGCGCCTTTCGCCGTTTTTCATTCCCGGCCGCATCATCAATCTTGCCTCGGGCTATGTCTCGATCGAATTCGGACTGAAGGGTCCCAACAGCGCGGTAGTGACAGCCTGTTCCACCGGAACGCATGCCATCGGCGATGCCGGACGCATCATTGCGCTCGGCGACGCGGACGTGATGGTCGCAGGCGGAGCCGAGTCTCCCATCGACCGTCTGTCGCTCGCCGGATTCGCAGCCTGCCGTGCGCTCTCGACCTCATTCAACGACGAGCCCAAGCGGGCGTCGCGCCCCTATGACCGGGACCGCGACGGCTTCGTGATGGGCGAGGGGGCCGGCGCCGTGGTGCTCGAGGAATATGAGCATGCCAGGAAGCGCGGCGCCAAAATCTACGCCGAGCTGGTCGGTTACGGCATGTCGGGCGATGCCTACCACATCACGGCGCCCACGCCCGATGGAGACGGCGCCTTCCGCTGCATGAATGCTGCGATCAAGCGCGCCGGGATTTCGCCGGGCGAGATCGACTATATAAACGCCCACGGCACCTCGACGCCGCTCGGCGACGAGATCGAACTTGGCGCGGTGCAGCGCACGGTCGGGAACGCCGCGGGCCGTATTTCGATGTCGTCGACCAAGTCGGCGATCGGCCACCTGCTGGGTGCGGCCGGCGCGGTCGAGGCAATCTTTTCGGTTCTGGCGATCCGCGATCAGGTCGCGCCGCCGACCATCAACCTCGACAATCCATCGGTCGAGACCCCGATCGATCTCGTGCCCCGGCAGGCGCGCAAGCGGGACATAGACGTGGTCCTGTCCAATTCTTTCGGCTTTGGCGGCACCAATGCCTCGCTGATTTTCCGCCGCCACGCTGGCGCCTGAAGCCGCGCCTTCGCCTTTTCGCCACAATATCCTATAAGAGTCGTCACGAATCCGCCCCGGGGGACGTAGCGGAAGTCGCCTGACAATCGAACGCGAGTGTGACTGTGCCTGACGTTATTGCGGCGACATCCTCCTTTTGCATGACGATCGGCGCCGGTCGATGACGCAGGCGTCGGATCACGACAAGGCGAATCCGCGTCCCGGCGACTCCGCGCCCGCCACGCCGTCGGTTCCATCCCGGGGCGTCCAGCCTGCATCGACTTCGATACTTCAAGGGGCTGCCGGTCAGGCCCAAAATGCGAAACCGGGTCTGCCGCAGGCCGGAATACTCCAGACCAACGCTCCGGCCGCGCCGGCGCGCCAAGGCGGCGGCGCCGTCCAGGCGGCGCTCCGCAACCTTGCAACGCAGGAGGCCGGCGCTTCGGCGCTTGCGGCGACCGCCACGTCCTCGATGCCTTCGGGCGACCCCGCTGCGGCCAGGGGCGCCTCCACGACCCGTCCGGCGTCGGCTGCATCATCGCCGGCGTCGTCGATCGCCCGGCCCGCCACGACGCCTGCGAGTGTCTCCGGTTCGGCGCCACGTCCAAAGTCGCAGATATCTCACGCGCCCGCCGCGGCCGCGCCTCAAATTCCACCAACTCCGCCCTCAAGCCGCGCAGCTTCTGCGCCCTCCATCGGACCGGGTGCGACAGGAGCCACGAACGATGCGGCGGCCACCACAGCGAGTCCTCGATCCGCGCCGCCATCCGGGACGGCCGCAAGAGCGGCGCCCGGCGCGGCAGCTGCGGCGAAGCCCGCAAGCACGCGCAGCGCAGCCGCTTTCACCGCGCCGCAACTCGATCCGATGCGCATGACGCCGCGCAGCCCTCGCACCGCGCTCGAGCCCGAGCGCATAGCCGTATCGCCGAAGCGGTCGGCACGCGCGCGCCATCCGATCGTGATGATAGGCAATGCGATCTTCACCGTCATTCTCGTGCTGGCGCTTGCAATCGGCGGGATCGTCTTCTGGGCCAAGCAGCGCTTCGACGCGCCAGGTCCCCTGCCGGAGGAGAAGATCGTCAATATCCGCCCGGGCGGCATCCGCGATATCGCGGAAGTGCTGCAGCGCGAGGGCGTCATTGCCGAGCCTTGGATTTTCATCGGCGGGGCGCTCGCGCTCAAGGCGCGGGGAGAGGAATTCAAGTACGGCGAATATCAGTTTCCAAAGAATGCGAGTTTGCGCGATGTTGCGGAGACCATCATTGCCGGCAAGGTCGTCCAGCATCAGCTCACCTTCGCCGAAGGCCTGACATCCGAACAGATCGTCGCCCGCCTCCTGGAAAATCCCATCCTGACCGGGACCATTCGCGAAATCCCGCGCGAGGGCAGCCTGCTTCCGGAATCCTACAGGTTCGAGCGCGGCATGACTCGCGATCAGATCATCCAGCGCATGCAGCAGGCACAGGCGCGGCTGGTCAAGGAAGTGTGGGACCGTCGCATGCCGGATCTGCCGATCAAGACGCCGGAGCAGATGGTGATCCTGGCCTCGATCGTCGAAAAGGAGACCGGGAAGCCAGAGGAGCGGACGCGGGTCGCGGCCGTGTTCATGAACCGTCTCAAGCAGCGCATGAAGCTGCAATCCGACCCCACGATCATCTACGGACTGGTTGGCGGAAAGGGCTCGCTCGGACGGCCCATCATGAAAAGCGAGATCGAACAGCCGACGCCGTACAATACCTACACCATCGAGGGTCTGCCGCCCGGCCCTATCGCCAATCCCGGCCGCGCGTCGCTCGAGGCCGTCGCCAACCCCGCGCGCACCAAGGAATTGTTCTTCGTCGCGGACGGCACTGGCGGCCACGCCTTCGCCGAGACTTACGATCAGCACCTCAAGAATGTCGCGCGCCTGCGTGCCATCGAGCAGGGACGCGATCCCGACGCCGCGCAACCGCAGGCGCCGGCCTTCGCGCCGACGCGCGGCGCGCCCCGCCCGCTGCAGAATACCGGCGGCGGCCGCTCATCCGCCCAGGGGCAGACGCCGGCGCAGCGGTGATTCGCCTGCCTGTTCAAACGACGAGCCTTCCGCTTGTTTCGTCGCGGACGGGACGTTAAGTTCCGCCGCCTGCTCCAACCATCGATGAGAATGCAATGCCGCTGTCGAGCATGACCGGATTTGCTCGCAGCCACGGCGTCAGCGGCACCTATGCC
>JACAEG010000325.1 GCA_013388965.1 Pseudorhodoplanes sp.
CGACTCCGGGCTGGGCGCCGCGCGGCGACAACATCGCATTCACGAAAATGGGCGGCGGGCGCTTCGGGATCGGTATCATCCGGCCGGACGGCTCGGGCGAGCGCTTGCTCACCGAAGGGTTCCACAACGAGGGCCCGACATTCGCCCCGAATGGCCGGGTATTGATGTTCTTTCGCGAGCAGGGGCCCGGGCCGGCGCTGTATACGGTGGACATCAATGGCCGCAACGAGCAGCGGATTCCGACGCCCGGATTTGCGTCCGACCCGGCCTGGTCGCCGCTGCTCTCGTAAGCCGCAATTTACGCGCGATTAACCGTTACCGAAGTGTTTCAGGCGGTTCCGGGCCTTTCGGCATTCCGGCAAGGAGCGGTCAAGGTTGATGAAATCTTCGCTTAACGAACGCGCGTTACAGCTTTGTGGATGTCCGGCAAGGCAGTGAGAACGGAGGCACCGGCGATGTTGCCTGTTACCCAATCGCTTCGCGGCGTGGTTTTGGCCGTGGTGCTCGGCGCCGCGCTCGCGCTCGGAGCCTGCGCCAACAAGGCCGATCAGACCGGCATGGCCGGCGCGGCCACGCCCGGCAGCCAGCAGGATTTCGTCGTCAATGTCGGCGACCGCGTCTTCTTCGAGACGGATTCAACCGCGCTCACGCCGCAAGCCGTCGCCACGCTCAACAAGCAGGCGCAGTGGCTGCAGCAATACTCGCAATATTCCTTCACCCTCGAAGGCCATGCCGACGAGCGCGGGACGCGCGAATACAACATCGCGCTCGGCGCCCGCCGCGCGCAGACCGTGCGCGACTATCTCGCCTCGCGCGGCATCAACCCCAATCGCATGCGGACGATTTCCTTCGGCAAGGAGCGGCCGGTTGCGGTTTGCGATGACATTTCCTGCTGGTCCCAGAATCGTCGCGTGGTCACGGTCCTGAACGCCAGTTCGTAATTTTCGGCAACAGCATCAAAAATTGTTCGGCAACGGGCGCCCTTTCGGTGCCCGTTTCACGTTTGGCGCTTGCCAAAAACGGGCGCGGAAGGAATTGTTCCGCCATGTGGGGCATCTTGAGATTCGATTTGCGGACCGGTCGGACGTCAGCATTCGCCTTTGCGGCGGGCGCAATGCTTGCGGGATGCGGGCAGGAAAACCAGTATGTCGCCCCGCCGCCGCCCAAGGTCGCGGTTGCCAATCCGGTCCAGCAGACCGCGACGACCTATCTGGAATCGACGGGCAATCTCACAGCCATCAATACGGTCGATCTCGTCGCCCGCGTCGCCGGCTTCGTGCAGGATATCCAGTACCAGGACGGTGCCGTCGTGAAAAAAGGAGCGCCGCTGTTCCTGATCGAGCCGGAGCCCTACCGGCTCAAGCTGGAGGAGGCGAAAGCGCAGCAGGATGCCGCGCAGGCCGCGCTTCTGCAGTCGCAGGCGGAATTCGACCGCCAGGCCGATCTCCTCTCCCGCCAGGTCTCGACCCAGGCGAATTACGACAAGGCCCTGGCCCAGCGCGACAGCGACCGCGCCAATCTCGAGAATGCCAAGGCCAATGCCGCGTCGGCCGCGATCACTTACGGCTATACCCAGGTCTCCGCGCCGTTCGACGGAGCGGTCTCGGCGCGACTCATTTCGATCGGCGAATATGTCGGCGCCAACGGAACGCCGACCAAGCTCTCGACCATCGTTCAGGTCGATCCGATTTACGTCAATTTCAACATCAGCGAACAGGACGTCCAGACCATCCGCGCTCATATCACCGGCGGCAAGCTCTCGCCGGAGGATTTCAGGAAGGTGCCGGTGGAAGTCGGGTTGCAGACGGATAACGGGTTTCCTCACCGCGGCACGCTCGACTACGCCGCGCCTGAAATCGATACCTCGACCGGCACCCTGGCGGTGCGCGGCATTCTGAGCAACCCGACCGGCTACCTGCTGCCCGGCTATTATGTGCGCGTGCGGGTGCCGCTGCAAAGCAAGTCCGCGCTGCTGGTCCCCGATGTCGCGCTCGGCAGCGACCAGGCCGGCCGCTATGTGCTGGTCGTGAATTCCGACAATGTCGTGGAGCAACGTCATGTCGTGCCGCGGCAATCGGTCGGGCAATTGCGCGTCGTCGAAACCGGCCTGAAGGCGGACGACCGCGTCATCGTTGACGGCCTGTTGCGCGCGATCCCGGGGCAAAAGGTCGATCCGCAAATGGAGACGATCGACGCCGCCGCGGCGCCGAAATAGGGCGCCATGATCTCCAAATTCTTCATCGAACGTCCGGTCCTCGCCAATGTGCTGGCGATCCTGATGATCGTGATCGGCGCGGTGGCGCTGCTGTCGCTGCCGGTCGCGCAATATCCGGACGTCACGCCGCCGACCGTGCAGGTGACGACGCGCTATCCCGGTGCGAGCGCGCGCGTTGTGGCCGACACTGTCGCGCTGCCGATCGAGCAGCAGGTGAACGGCGTCGAGGACATGATTTACATGCAGTCGACGAGCGGCGCCGACGGCAGCTACACGCTGACCGTGACGTTCAAGATCGGCACCGATCTCGATTTCGCGCAGGTGCTCGTCCAGAACCAGGTGGCGAGCGCGCTGTCCTCGCTGCCGCAGGCGGTGCAGGCGCAGGGTGTGACCGTGCAAAAGCGTTCCACCGCCATCCTGCTGTTCGTCACCCTGTCGTCGCCGGATTCCCGTTACGACAGCCTCTACCTTGCCAATTACGCGACCATCAGCCTGCGCGACGAGCTCTCGCGCCTGGACGGCGTCGGCAATGTCAACGTGTTCGGCGCCGGCCAGTATTCGATGCGGGTCTGGCTCGATCCCAACAAGCTGAAGGCGCGCTCTCTCACGCCGCAGGACATCGTGCTCGCCCTGCAGGCGCAGAGCCAGCAGGTCACCGCGGGACAGATCGGCATGCCGCCGACCCCCAAGGGGCAGGATTTCCAGTACACGCTCGATGTCGCCGGGCGGCTTTCGGAAGTGCGCGAATTCGAGAACGTCATCGTCAAGACCGGCTCGAGCGGCGAAATCACCCGCGTGCGCGATATCGGCCGGGTCGAACTGGGCGCGCAAACCTACAGCCAGATTTTCATGCAGGACGGACGGCCCGCCGCCGCCATGGGCATCTTCCAGACGCCGGGTGCGAATGCGCTGCAGGTCAAGCAGGAGGTGGCTGCGAAGATGGCGCAGCTCGCCAAGGCATTTCCGCCGGGGCTGGTCTACGAGATTCCCTTCGACACCACGATCTTCGTCAAGGCCTCGATCGACGAGGTCTACCGCACGCTGATCGAGGCCGCGTTCCTCGTGCTGATCGTCATCCTGCTGTTCCTGCAGGACTGGCGCGCGATGCTGGTGCCGGCCACCACCGTGCCGGTGACGATCATCGGTGCTTTCGCCGGCATGGCCGCGCTCGGCTTCACGGTCAATCTCTCGACGCTGTTCGCGATCGTGCTGGCGATCGGCATCGTCGTGGACGACGCCATCGTGGTGGTCGAGGGCGCATCCCACAATCTCGAACGCGGCATGAACGGCCACGATGCCGCGATCAAGGCGATGGACGAGCTGTTCGGGCCGATCATCGGCATCACGCTGGTGCTGATGGCCGTGTTCATACCGGCGGCGTTCCTGCCGGGGCTCACGGGCCGGATGTACGCGCAATTCGCGCTGGTGATCGCGGCCACGGCCCTGCTCAGCGCGATCAACGCCGCGACGCTGAAACCCACGCAATGCGCGCTGTGGCTGCGCGCGCCGACGCCGCCCGAGCAGCGCAATTTCTTCTATCGCGGGTTCAATGCCGTCTACGGCCGGATCGAGGCCGCCTATGCGCGGCTGATCGGAAGCATGGCGCGCCATAGCGGCGTGATGGCGATGATCGCCTTCATGATCATCGGCGCCGCGGGCTACGGGCTGTCGCGAATCCCGACCGGCTTTCTGCCGATCGAGGATCAGGGCTATCTCCTGGTCTCGGTGCAGATGCCGGACGGCTCCTCGCTCGAGCGCACCAACCAGACCCTCGACCGGATCGCGCAGATCTCGCGCAAGGTGCCGGGCATTGCGAGCGTGCTGACGATTGCCGGCGTCTCTCCGCTCGACAACAACGCCTCGCTGTCCAGCGCCGGCGTTGCCTATCTCACGCTCAAGGACTGGAGCGAGCGCGGCAAGGGCGAGGACCTGCGGTCGCTATTCGCGCGGCTGACCAGCGAGTTCGACGCCATCATGGATGCGCGCATCACCGTCCTGCCGCCGCCGCCCATCCAGGGCATCGGCAATGCCGGCGGCTTCACCTTCATGGTGCAGTTGCGCGACGGCAGCTTCGACTTCACCAAGCTGCAGGCCGTCACCAACGCGATCGTGGCGAATGCGCAGACCCAGTCCGGCCTGCAGCGCGTCTCGACCTCGTTCCGCTCCGACGTGCCGCAATTCTCGGTCGAGGTCGATCGCGTCAAGGCAGAGACGCTGCATGTGTCGGTCGACTCGGTCTTCAACACGCTCGCGAGCTATCTCGGCTCGAGCTATGTATCGCAATTCAACAAGTTCGGGCGGACCTTCCAGGTGTATGTGCAGGCGGATTCGCAATACCGGCTGACCACGCGCGACCTGGAAAACCTGAATGTGCGCAACCAGGACGGGGCGATGGTGCCGCTCGGCACGCTGGTCAAGATCACGCCCTCGGTGGGGCCGGCCCTGATCACGCTGTACAATCTCTATCCCGCCGCAACGGTGGTCGGGCTCCCCGCGCCCGGTTTCTCGTCCGGACAGTCGCTCACGCTGATGGAGCAGATCGCCGCCAAGACGCTGCCGCCGGGAACGAGCTATGAATGGACCGCGATGTCCTATCAGGAGAAGGCGGTCGGCAATCAGCTCTACCTGATCTTCGCGCTGGCGATGCTGCTCGTCTATCTGGTTCTCGCGGGACAATACGAGAGCTGGTTCGCCCCGCTCGCCGTGATCATCTCGGTGCCGCTCTCTCTCGTCGGCCCGGTGACAGCGCTCACGGGCCTCGGCGTCGACAACAACCTCTACACGCAGATCGGGCTGATCCTGCTGATCGCGCTGTCGGCCAAGAACGCGATCCTGATCGTCGAGGTTGCGCGCGAATTGCGGACCAGACATGCGATGCCGCTGGTCGATGCGGCGGTCGGCGCCGCCAAGGCGCGTTTCCGCGCCATCCTGATGACCTCGTTCGCCTTCATCGCCAGCATGGTGCCGCTGGTGCTCGCGACCGGAGCGGGCGCGAGCTCGCGGCAGTCGATCGGGCTCTCCGTGTTCAGCGGGATGCTGGCCTCGACCTGCCTCGCGGTGCTGTTCGTGCCCTCGCTGTTCGTCGTCATCCAGCGCTTCGAGGAATGGTGGTCGTCGCGGAAGAAGGGCGCTCCTGCGCCCGCCGTCCCCGCCCGGTAGACGATCTTTACGAACCAGTCACAATTTGGACGCAGCATCGCCTATGCTATGAGGCCTCCGGCACAAAGCACCCCATTCATGCGTCACATCCTCGTTCTTGCGCTCCTGGCCGCATTGTCCCCATTCGCCGCGCGGCCCGCCGCGGCGCAGGTTTCCGCGTCCGACATGGTCATGCGGCTCGAGGCTCTGGAAAACCAGGTCCGCCAGCTCACGGGCGAGGTCGAGCAGCTCCAGCACCGCAACCAGCAGCTCGAGCGGCAATTGCAGGCCGCCTTGCCGCAGGATCCGGCCGTGAGCGGCAGCGTGCGCCCGCAGGCCCAGCCGCAGCCGACCTACCAGCCCTCCGCGGCCCCGCCGCCCCCGCGGCAGGCCGCGCCGCCGGCCCTGGAGCCGAGCCCGATCCGGCCGGTGTCTCCGGCCATGCCCGGCCGACGCTCGGACGTCTACGATCCCAGCACCGATCCGAATGCGCCCGGCGCCCCGCGCCCGCTCGGATCGCTGCCGGCAGGGCAGCCCTCCGCGCCGCTCAGCCCGAATATCGCGGCCGACGAATCGGTCGGGGATCGCGGCGGGCGGGAAGTGGGTGCGCCGCTCGATCTTTCCACCGTCTCCAGCGGGCGGCAGGCTGCGCCGCAAGGCGGCCCGCAGGGGCCCGGCGGGCAATATGCGTCGGTCAATCCGACGCCGCAGACGCCGCGCGAACAATTCGACCTCGGCTATGGTTATATCCAGCGCAAGGATTATGCGCTGGCCGAGAATGCCTTCCGTGACTTCATACGCCGCTATCCGTCCGACCGCATGGCGCCCGACGCCCAGTTCTGGCTCGGCGAATCGCTGTTCCAGCGCCAGCGCTATCGCGACGCGGCCGAATCCTTCCTCGCCGTCTCCACCAAGTTCGAAACCTCGCCGCTCGCGCCCAATTCGCTTCTGCGGCTTGGGCAGTCGCTTGCCGCGATGGACGAGCGCGATGCGGCTTGCGCCACGCTCGGCGAGGTCGGCCGCAAATATCCGCGCGCCTCGCTGTCGGTGCGGCAGGGCGTCGAGCGGGAACTGAAGCGTGCCCGCTGCTGACCGAGCCTCGCCTGTCTCCGCCGCCGAGGCGGACAAGCTGTTTGCCGGCCTTTCCGATCTGTCCTGTCTCGTGCTCGCCGTATCGGGCGGGCCGGATTCGACCGCCCTGCTCGCGCTCGCCGCGCGCTGGCGCGGCAAGCGCAAGACGGGACCCAGGCTGCTCGCCGTCACGATCGATCACGCGCTGCGTCCGGAATCGGCAAAGGAGGCCCGCGCCGTGAAGCGGCTCGCCCGCGGGCTCGGCGTGCCTCACAGGACCGTGAAGTGGACCGGCAGCAAGCCGAGGACGGGATTGCAGGACGCCGCCCGCATCGCGCGCTACCGGCTGCTGGGCGAAGAGGCGCGCCGGGCCGCGGCGCGCCACATCATGACCGCCCATACGCTCGACGATCAGGCGGAAACGGTGCTGTTTCGCCTGGCGCGCGGGAGCGGGCTGGCGGGGCTCGGCGCGATGGCGAGCGTGGCGGCGCTGCCGGCGGCCTCCGGCGGCGACCTCTTCCTGCTGCGGCCCTTCCTCGGAATTCCCAAGGCGCGCCTGATCGCAACCTTGAAGGCCGCGAAAATCCCGTTTGCCGACGATCCGTCCAATCGCGATCCGCGCTTTGCGCGGC
>JACAEG010000018.1 GCA_013388965.1 Pseudorhodoplanes sp.
GGCGTAGCCGCTGCCGCCGCCATTGCCCTGCGGGGCGGCCGCCTGTCCGCCGTCGCCGTTGCCGGCCAGGCTGCGGATCACCTCGTCCGGCGCCGGCAGGTCGGCGGCATAGGCGATGCGCACCAGCACCATTTCCGCCGCGGCAATGGGGCGCGCGGATTGCTGCACCTCGGCGATGCCCTTGAGCAGCATCTGCCAGGTACGGGACAGGACGCGCATCGAGAGCCCGGCGGCGAATTCGCGCCCGCGCACGCGCTCGACTTCGGCGAGCGACAGGTCGTCGGCGACCGACGGCACGATCTTCACCCGCGTGACGAAATTCGTGAAATCGGCGAGGTCGGTCAGGACCACGCCGGGGTCCGCGCCGGAATCGTACTGGTCGCGCAACTCGTTCAGCGCCGCCCGCATGTCGCCGCGCATCAGCGATTCGAACAAGTCGACCATGCGCGCGCGGTCGGCGAGCCCGAGCATCTGGCGCACGTCCTCGGCGCGCACCGCGCCCGCGGCATGCGCGATGGCCTGGTCGAACAGCGAGAGCGAATCGCGCACCGAGCCCTCCGACGCGCGCGCGATCAGCGCCAGCGCCGCCGGTTCGACCTCGATCGATTCCTTCTCCGCAATGCCCTGCAGGTGCCGCACCAGCACGTCGCCCTCGACGCGCCGCAGATCGAAGCGCTGGCAGCGCGACAGCACAGTGATCGGCACCTTGCGGATTTCGGTCGTCGCGAACACGAACTTGGCGTGCGGCGGCGGTTCTTCCAGCGTCTTCAGCAGCGCGTTGAACGCCGCGCCCGAGAGCATGTGCACTTCGTCGAGGATGTAGACCTTGTAGCGCGCGGAGACCGGCGCATAGCGGATCGCGTCGTTGATCTGGCGCACGTCGTCGACGCTGTTGTGGGAAGCCGCATCCATCTCGATCACGTCGAGATGGCGGCTCTCGATGATCGCCTGGCAATGCACCCCGAGCGCCGGCATGTCGATGGTCGGGCCGGGGATGGAGTTGTCGGGCAATTGATAATTGAGGGCGCGGGCGAGGATGCGGGCGGTCGTGGTCTTGCCGACGCCGCGCACGCCGGTGAGGATCCAGGCCTGCGGAATGCGGCCGGTCTCGAATGCATTCGAGATCGTGCGCACCATCGCATCCTGGCCGATCAGGTCGCCGAACGAGGCCGGGCGGTATTTGCGGGCCAGCACGCGGTAGGATTGCGAAGCGGCCGGAAGCTCCGAGGCTTCCGCTTCGCCGGCGCGCGAACGGGTCGTGGCGTCGCTCATCCTGCCTCCGCCGCCTCTCGCCTCAAGGCCGGCGGCCGCGTGGGGGTAGAAGTGGGAGGCTGACGAGCGACCCGAACCGGAGCTCGTTAGGGCTGCTTCCTTCCGGACCTGACCCGGTTGGCGAGTGGCTCGTCCACCGCCAACCTCCCGGCCCCTATATCAGGCCCAGGGGCGCAGAAAGCAAGCTGGACCGGGCTAGTGGCCCGCCAGCTTCCTGCGATAGCTCACGAAATCCTCGCCGCGATCGTACAGCAGGTTGGCGATGCGCCAGGCGCCCGATTCGCGCTGGGTGCGCACCAGCACGCGCCGGGGCTCGCCGCGAATCGTCATTTCCACGCTGACATCGACCATGTTGCGGCCTTCGGCCGCGCCGATCACGCGGGTGATGGACACCGTCTGCCCCGGCAGCACCCCCCAGCCGAAAAAGGCGTGCAACTTGGGACCGATGGGCAGCGGAATCGGGAATTGCCGGTTCTTGCCCGTCAGCCATAGCGCACGGACATCCCGGGTGAAGACGGTGAGGAATTCCACGTCGGTGACGCGCTCGCCGTCCCTGTGGCGAGCGGCCTCCTCCTCATAGACCTCGCGGACGAACTTGACCGCTTCGGCCATGTCGCTGCCGGCCAATACGGGGGCCGCCGCCATCGTCGAGAAAGCCGCCGCCATCGCCAGCCAGCGTCGCCGGGTCAGGAAAATGCCCGTAAGGGGCTGTTTTGGCTCTGTCATTGCTCCCACCTGCAATAATGCCATCCACGTGGGTCGCGGCAGGGAGCCTTCCATTCAAAGGCCCGGCATCACTTTTTTACGGGGGGTGAATCCCGGCACCCTGCGGCGCGCGGGCGGCGTCGAATTTTGGGGTGGGGAGAGGCAAAATGAGGTAATGAACCAGCCGCTGCCCAAATCGCTGAAATTCAAACGAAAATGCTGAAATCCGCCTTCGTCCTGCACCCCCAGCTGGCGCGCGACACGATCCTCCTCGGCGATCTGCCGCTGTCGCGGGTGCTGGTGGTCAATGACGCCAATTATCCCTGGCTGATGCTGGTGCCGCGCCGGGCCGACATCGTCGAACTCATCGATCTCGACGAGGTCGAACGGGCCCAGTTGATGACCGAGATCGCGCTGGTCGGACGCGCGCTGAAGGACGTGTCCCAGTGCGACAAGCTCAATATTGCCGCGCTCGGTAATATCGTGCCGCAATTGCACGTTCACATAATAGCGCGCCGCAAGACCGACGCAGCCTGGCCGAAGCCGATCTGGGGCGTGGCGCCGCCCGTTCCCGTGGATGCGGTCGATCTCGATCTCTTCATGAAGGCGCTCAAGAGCAAGATCTGGATCGCACAATAGCCGGGAACACAGCATGTCTCCTCGTTTCGATCTCGGACCCAAACCCCGCCTCGCCTATGCCGGCAGCATGCTGGACCGCGCGGCCGCGAAGCGGACCGACCTCGCGATGCTGGCAGAACTCGAAGCTCGCCCATCGACTGCGGCCTATGTGGTCGGCGGCGAAATGATCGCGCTGAAGAAGAACGGCAGCGGATTCGATCCGGTCTTCGCACCCGGGGAGATCGGGCGGCTCGGGCGCACGACCGAGCATGTCTTTCTCGGACTGGAGAACGACCGCGCGCATTTCGGCATCGGAATCGACGACGACAGCGTTCGCGCGCTGAAGGAGCGCGAGGATTTCCTCGTGACCGACCTGCGCTCGATCGCGGTGCAGGGACTGGTCGATCCCGATTATCTCGGGCCGATCGCGGAGGCGAAATCGCTGCTGCACTGGCACGCCCGGCACCGCTTCTGCGCCAATTGCGGCGCGCAGACCGCGATCGTGCACGGCGGCTGGCGGCGCGACTGTCCGCAATGCGGTGCGCAGCATTTTCCGCGGACCGATCCGGTCGTGATCATGCTTGCGGCCACCGGCGACCGCTGCCTGCTCGGGCGACAATCGCGTTTCGTGGCCGGCATGTGGTCGTGTCTCGCGGGTTTCGTGGAGCCGGGCGAAAGCATCGAGGAGGCGGCGCGGCGCGAGACGCTGGAGGAGGCCGGCATCGTCTGCGGCGCGGTGCGCTATTTCGCCTCGCAGCCCTGGCCGTTTCCCTCATCGCTGATGATCGGATGCCATGCCCAGGCGATTTCGGAGGAGATCACGGTCGACCGCGACGAACTCGAGGACGCGCGCTGGTTCGGCCGCGCGGACGTCGCGCAGATGCTGTTGCGCCGGCATCCCGACGGGCTGACCACGCCTCCGCCCTCGGCGATCGCGCATCACATCATCCGCGCGTGGCTGGAGGGCGAGACGCTGCTCCGCTAAGGCAGTGATGTGCTGGTCGGACGTCATGCCATCATGCGTCAGCCTTCGACGATGAAGCGCTTCCCGTCCATCCTGTGCGCCGGCATTACCGTCCTCGACAATGTCTTCCAGGTCGAGCGGTTTCCCGAGCCGGGCACCAAGACGCGGGCGAGCGATTTCACGGCCGTCACCGGCGGCTGCGCCGCCAACGCCGCCATTGCGGCGGCGCGGCTCGAGGGGCGGGTATATCTCGTCACGCCGCTCGGAGACGCAACCGATCCCATCGCCAGCGACATCGTGCGCCATCTGGAAGCCGAGCGCGTCGACTGCTCCGGGATTCTGCGCGTGCCCGGCGCCATCTCCCCGATCTCCGCCATTTTCGTGGATGCATCGGGCGAGCGGCTGATCGTCAATCATCGCGATCAGCGGCTCGCAGAGGCGCGCATCGCAAACGCCGACGCGCTGCTCGAAGGAATCGATGCGGTGATGGTCGACAACCGCTTCGCTCATTTCGTGCTGCCGCTGGCGCAGGCTGCGCGAGCGCGCGGCACCCCGGTCCTGCTCGACGGCGACGAGCCGACGCCGGGCAGCGATGCCCTGCTCGCCGCCGTATCGCATTGCGTGTTCTCGGCGGATGGCCTGCGCGCCACAGCCGGCTGCAGCGATCTCGCCGAAGCGCTCTCTCGTGTGCAGGCCCGGACCGGCGCGCAACTTGCCGTCACAGACGGTCCGAACGGGCTGCTGTGGCGCGATGGCGGCATCGTCCGCCACATCCGCGCCTATCCCGTCGCCGCCGTCGATACGCTCGCCGCCGGCGACGTCTTCCACGGCGCCTGCGTAGTCGCACTCGGCGAGGGCCACGATTTTGAGCATGCGCTCGGCTTCGCCGCCGCAGCAGCAGCCCTGAAATGCCGGCATTTCGGCGGGATTACCGGCGCGCCCACCCGGGCCGAAACGGATGCCTTCCTGCGGGAGCGAGCGGCGGAAATCCGGCCTTGATCTGGAATAATATTCTCTATAGTTGGTGAGATAACCTGGTTCGTGGAATTTATTTCCCCTGCGATTACGAGGGACTCGGGATGGACGCCATCGACCGCAAGATTCTCGCGGTCTTGCAAGAGGATGCGTCGCTGTCGGTGGCCGAGATCGGCCAGCGGGTGGGCCTGTCCTCCACTCCCTGCTGGAAGCGCATCCAGCGGCTCGAGGCCGACGGCGTGATCATGCGGCGCGTGGCGCTGGTCGACCAGGACAAGATCGGGCTCGGCATCAGCGTCTATGTCTCGGTCGAGACCGGCGACCATTCGCAGGAATGGCTGGCGCGCTTCGCCCAGTCGGTGCGCGCGATGCCCGAAGTGATGGAGTTCTACCGGATGGCGGGCGATGTCGATTACATGCTGCGGGTCGTGGTACCCGACATGCAGTCCTACGACGCCTTTTACAAGCGCCTGATCAGCTCGGTGCCGCTGAAGAACGTGACGTCGCGCTTTGCGATGGAGAAGATCAAGTCGACGACGGTGCTGCCGATTCCGTAGCGGACGATCCTAGCTGTTGCTGCGTGTGACCGTGTCGGTCAGCCGCGGACGCATGTAGATCTGGTCCTTCAGATTCATCGTGCCGCTGATCACATAGCCGATGGTGGGCGTATAGGCGTATTCGACCTCGCCCCAGATCAGCGATGTGTTGTTCACGACAAACGCCGACGGCACCGTCACCACGCTGCCCTTCGCGCGGGCAGTGCCGTTCTTGGTATCGCTCCACTCGATCTTGGCGATGCCGTTGCCGTCGATCTTGATGAGCGACACCGTAATCTTGGCCTTGCTGACCGGGTAAGGCGCAAGAATGGCCGCGGATGCGTTCAGCACATTATTCATGCCGGCATTGTCGAGGTTCGAGGCCTGCGCGGTGAGGTCGGCCACCGCCCGCGCCGTAAGCGTCACCTTGCGATGCGCGCCCACGCCCTGCGCCACCTCCTCGGTGCCGAGATAGATGGTCAGCATCAGCGGCAGCATGATCGCAAACTCCACCGCCGACACGCCGCGGCGATCGCGCGCGAAGTCTGTCAGACGAGCCGGCAGCAGCGACAATGCGATGCGTTTGGCGGCGGCGATCATTTGTACGGCTCGTTGCGGAAGGCGGCGGTCGCGACGATGAGGCGCTTGTTGTTGCCGAGGTTGGACAGATCCATGCCCATCAGGGACACGTAAACCGGCCACTCATAAAGCAGACGGGCAACGACGATGTCTCCGGGTCCGCCGGGCTGATAGACGAAGCTGTTGTTCAGCGTTCCGTCCGGATTGATCGGGCTTGGCGGGTTGGCATTTCCGAACGACGAATAGGTGCGCACATCGACATACATTCCGCCCGAGCAATCGAACAGGCCATAGACCTTCGAGCAGACGGCCTGCTTGAACTTGGCCTGATCGAAATTCTGGGTCTGCGCCTGCCCTGTCATGATCAGGCGGGAGGAATCGGCCACGGCGGTTTCCAATGCCTGCCCGGCGAAGAATATGAGCGCGGTCTCGATAATGGCAAACAGCAGGGCGATGAACGGCGCCGCGACCAGCGCGAATTCAACCGCGGCCGCGCCCTTCTGGTGACGGATAAAGCCGCGCAGGACAGCCTTGCGGCGAAGCCGCCTTGCGCGCGCGAGAAGCGCCCTCTTCGGATTGTGCAACATCATGCTATCGGCGGCCATCGACGGCGTCCGCGTCGCCAGTCATGGTTATAGCAAACGGTCGTTTTTGATTGGTTGAGCGCGTTGCGCACAAACGGCACGAACGCTTTCATGCCTTGCTAACCACGTTGACGAAACCGGGCAGCGCGCCCGGCTACCGCGCGAGCTGCGACACGCCATTCACCTGGTTCGACCAGGTCGTCGTCTGGGTAAGGTTGCGCTGGAAGAACGGCGCGCTGTCGCCGATCGTCACGCGCGGCTCGCATTTCGGCCCGCAGGTGAACGTCTCGCGTTCCACCCCCTTGTAGACGACGACTGCGTCGGGCGGGCCCTTGACCTGAATCTTGCGCTCGAGCAGCGGAACGCCGCCGCGGTCGAGCGCGATCAGATTGGTCATGCCGTAGCCCTTGCCGGTGATCACGATCAGCCCGCCGGGCTGCACGGAAATGTCGGCAATCAGCGGATTTCCGACGACAATGGTGGTGACGCGGTCCGGAACCCGGATCAGCTTGGCCTGGTCAAGCGCGACCCCGATGGCACCGCCCGCCGGCTCGTAGCCGTTGCCCTCTGCCAGCGCCGGCGCGGACACATGCAGCGCCAGCATTGCGGCCAGTGACGCCGCGCGCATCGCGCGCGAACGGCACTTCATCGACGCCAACATGGATACACTCCGCACGCAACATATACCGGCGCACCCGAGAGAGCGCGATCATCCCCGCTCACCCGCAGCCGAAACGACTTCACTGCAAATAGGTGAATCAAATGCAAATGGAACAGCGCAAAAATGCTTATGCAATTGCTGACGGCAATGCGCGAATGGGGTCGTCGCACAGGGTCACGGAACCCGACACACAGTTTGCATCGCATTTGACGGACTTCGTGAAGCTAACGCGACATTCACAAGATGCCGGGGAACCCGCCGCACGCGCACAAGCAGACATTAACCAATCAAATCCCTCACGATAATACCTCGTGTTTCGCCAATCGAGTTAACGGTGCCGCAATGGCGCACTGCTAATTTTCACGCATGGTTCGGATGACTGACGAGAAGCGGCCACGGACCAGCTCAGACAGCCACGTGTGGATCAAGGAGCCTCAAATGAAGAAACTCATCGCGCGTTTTGCGTCGGACGAATCCGGTGCGACCGCCATCGAATACGGCCTCATCGCCGCCGGCATTTCGGTCGCGATCATCGCCGTCGTGCAGGGTCTCGGCACCAAGCTGACCTCGACCTTCACGTCTGTGAAGGACGCCCTGAAGTAAGCCGAGGTCGCAAGGCCAGGCGTTTGGCCAGGCGTTTCGGCCTGGTGACTCGGTCAGGTGACAGGGCTCCGGCATCGCGTCGGAGCCCTTTCATTTCGGTGGCCAGGGGCGCGCAGGACCGGAACACAAATCCGGAAAAATGCGCCGCGCGCGGTTACCGCGTGTTCAGCACCGATATTTAGAATTGCCACTGCCGGCCCGGCCTGCGAACGCAGCGTCCGGCCGGTCCCGCAGCGCAGACTGGGAACCTGAATTGGTCATGACCGACACCATCCGCCTCTTCCTGTTTCCGGCGATGATGGCGTTCGCTGCCTCGAGCGACCTGTTCACGATGACGATCTCGAACCGGATCTCCCTGATCCTGGTCGCGGGCTTTGCGGTCATGGCATGGAGTGCGGGCATGAGCGGCGCGGAGGCGCTTTCCCATGTCGGCGCCGCGACCGCCGTGCTTGCCGTCACTTTCGCCTTCTTCGCGCAAGGCTGGATCGGGGGCGGCGACGCCAAGCTCGCGGCCGCGACCGCACTCTGGCTCGGCTTCGACCAGCTCCTGAATTTCGTTATCTGCGCCTCGATCTTCGGCGGCGTGCTCACGCTCCTGCTGATCCAGTTCCGCATGCTGCCCCTGCCGGCGGTGCTTGCCCGCCAGGAATGGGCGGCGCGCCTGCACCGGATGGATGCCGGCGTACCCTACGGCATCGCCCTCGCGGCGGCCGCGCTCGTCGTCTATCCGCACACCTTCTGGATGCAGTCGCTCAGCCACTAGGCGACCGCGCGCATCGCGCTCTAGGCCGGCGCGCACCCGCGTCAATCCAAAATTAACTCAGGTTGGATACGCCTCATTAACCACGAATTGACCTTTGCGTGGTGCAATCCGCAGAGGACGGCCCCTGCCTCGGTCGAGGTGTTGTGGAAAGTGAAGCGTCATGAAAGCCGCACGTCTTGTCGTGCTCGGGATCGCGGTTGCCGCCGGCGGCCTTGCCGCCCTGCTGGTCGGCGGGGGCGAGGAAGAGCCGCCGCCTGCGCCCGCGCCGACGACCCAGCTTGAGACAGTCGATGTGCTGGTCGCCAAGACCGACATCGAGATCGGGCATGTCCTGACCGCCGACGACATGGGCTGGCAGCTTTGGCCTGCGGCCGCGGCAAGCCCCACCTTTCTGCGCAAGAGCGCCATGCCGAACGCGATCGAGGACTTCACCGGCGCGGTCGCGCGATCTCCATTCTCGGTCGGCGAGCCGATCCGCGAATCCCGCCTGATCAAGGGGCATGGCTCCGGCTACATGGCCGCCGTGCTGCCCGGCGGCATGCGCGCGATCTCGACCGAAATCTCGCCGGAGACGGGCGCCGGCGGCTTCATTCTGCCTGGCGACCATGTCGACGTGATTCTGTCGCGGCGCAACAAGGAACTCGAGAAGCGTGCCGATGTCGAGGTCTTCACCAGCGAGATCATCCTGCAGAATGTCCGCGTGCTCGCGATCGACCAGACCGTCGACGACAAGAGCGGTCAGAAAGTGGTGATCGGCAAGACCGCGACGCTCGAATTGTCACCGTCGCAATCCGAGACGCTCGCGCTCGCGCGCCAGCTCGGAACGATCTCGCTTGCCCTGCGCAGTCTCGTCGACAGCGGCAAGGGCGGCACCGAGCACACCAGGGAAGAGACCAGCGGACGTGGAATCAATGTGGTGCGTTTCGGCGTGAGCACGACGGCTTCCCCGACCAAATGACGATCCCGGAAAGGACACGCCACATGAACCGACCGATGACCCGGATCGCCTCGCTCGCGGCCCTGCTGGCGGCGTCCGCCCTGGTGCCGGCGAGCCAGATGATGGCGGCGGAACCGCGCATCGATCCGCGCACCCCGGTGATTCAGGTGGTCAGCAGCGACGCCAGCTCGCGCTTTGTATCGCTCGGCGTCGGCAAGTCCGTGGTCATCGATCTTCCCGCCGACATCAAGGATGTGCTGGTTGCCGATCCCAAGATCGCGAATGCGGTCGTGCGCTCGTCCCGGCGCGCCTACATCATCGGCGCGGCCCTCGGCCAGACCAACGTGTTCTTCTTCGATGCGGAGGGTCGCCAGATGGCGGGCTTCGACATCGCGGTGAAGCGCGACCTCAACGGCATCCGCGAGGCGATCCGCCAGGTCCTTCCCGGCGCCGATATCCGCATCGAGGCAATCGGCAACGACGGCATCATCCTTGCCGGGACCGCCGACACACAGGCCGATGCGCAACAGGCCTTCGACATCGCGACGCGACTCGTCAATGCCGGCACCAATCCAATCAGCATCGAAGGCTCGCGCGTCGTCAACGCGATCAAGGTCAAGGGCCGCGACCAGGTCATGATCAAGGTGACGGTCGCCGAGGTGAAGCGCGACGTCATCAAGCAGCTCGGCATCGACTTGAGCGCGACCTTCAATTCGGGCACGACCGTCCTGGATTTCCTCTCCAACAATCCCTTCTCCACGATCGGGCAGACCCTGAGCAACAGCAACGCGCTCGTCAGGTTCGGGGACGTCGCGGCGCTGGTGCGGGGCATGGAGCGCGCGGGCGTGGCGCGCATGCTCGCGGAGCCGAATCTCACCGTGATTTCGGGAGAGACCGGCCTGTTCGTCGCAGGCGGCGAATTTCCGATCCCCAACGGGCTGAGCTGCGACACGACGCGCTCGCCGCCGATCTGCCAGCAGCAGATCGATTTCAAGAAATTCGGCGTGCAGCTCAGCTTCACCCCGATCGTGCTGGCGGAGGGACGCATCAGCGTGAAGGTCGGCACCGAGGTATCCGACCTCTCGTCCGAAAACGCGATCACGCTGACGGTGCCGGGCACGAACCAGACGCTGACCATTCCCTCGATCAAGGCGCGCCGCGCCGAGACGGTGGTGGAAGTCCCGTCGGGCGGCACGCTGGCCATGGCCGGCATGATCCAGGAATCGACCAAGCAGCAGATCAACGGCGTCCCGGGCCTGCAGCAGATTCCGATTCTCGGCACGCTGTTCCGCAGCCGCGATTACCTGAACAGCCAGACCGAGCTGGTCATTATGGCGACGCCCTATGTCGTGCGGGCGGTCGCCCAGAAGGACCTGTCGCGGCCCGACGACGGCTATGCCGACGCCTACGATCCCTCGACCGTGCTGCTGGGTCGCCTGAACCGCATCTACGGGCTCCCGGGCAAGGTCGATCCCAAGGCCGTCTACAAGGGCAATGTCGGATTCATTCTGGATTGATGGCAGGAGACGATCGATGACAGCCTGGACATTTTCGATCGCCTGCAGGAGCAGAACCGCCGCGATGCGCGCCGGGCTGATGCTTGGCATCGCGCTGGCGCTCGGAGGCTGCTATATCCCGCGCGAGTCTGCCAGCATTCCCAACGACTATCGCAAGCGCTTTCCGATCCAGATCAAGGAAGGCGACCGCACGGTCGAATTGTTCATCGGCAACGGCCGTGGCGGATTGCAGCCGGACCAGAGCGCGGACGTGCTGTCCTTTGCGCAGACATGGAAGCGTGACTCCACGAGCGGCGTGCTCGTCTCGGTGCCGGTCGGCACCTCCAATCAGTTTGCTGCCTCGCAGGCTCTCCACGAGATCCATTCGATCCTGGCCGCATCCGGCATCCCGGCCAATGTGATCAGGACGCAGACCTATCAGCCGCAGCCGGGCCAGCTGGGCACCGTCAGGCTGAGCTATTCGAAAATGATGGCCGATGCCGGCCCGTGCGGATTGTGGCCGCACGATCTCGGCCCGTCCTGGGACCCGGCCTATCAGGAAAACCGCACCTACTGGAATCTCGGCTGCGCGACCCAGCGCAACCTCGCCGCGATGGTCGAGAACCCGGCGGACCTGGTCCAGCCGCGCGGCGAAAGCGGGCCCTACCAGATGCGCCGCACCTTCGTGATGGAACGCTATCGCCGCGGCGAGCCGACCGCCGGCCGCGTCGACAATCCCGACAAGGGCAAGCTGAGCGACATTGGAAAATGATCACGAGCGCGCTTCCGACCGCCGAACCCGAACAGATGCACGCCGACGTGCCGGCGGGCGACGAGCATATCGCGCCCGCCCCGCGCATCTCGATCCAGGCGTTCTGCGAGACGGTCGAGACCGCGGCCGCAATCCAGGCGGCGGGCGAGGACCGCAGGCTGGCCAAGGCTCATCTGAAAATCCAGATGGGCGGGATGGCGGCGGCGAGCGAGGCCTATCGCTCGGCCCCCACACCGAACGTGATCGTGGTCGAATTCGAATGCCAGCCGCGCGATATTCTCGCCGGCCTCGATAGCCTCGCGGAAGTCTGCGACGCCGGGACGCGCGTCATCGTGATCGGCCGCCATAACGACGTATTCCTCTATCGCGAACTCGTGCGGCGCGGAGTCAGCGATTATCTGATCGTTCCGGTCGGAGCGCTCGATGTCGTGCGCTCGGTCTGCGGGCTGTTCTCGGCGCCGGATGCGAAGCCTGTCGGCCGCCTGCTGGCCGTGATCGGGGCCAAGGGCGGCGTCGGCGCCTCCACGGTTGCGCACAATATCGCCTGGGCCCTCGCGCGCGATCTCAATCTCGATTCCGTCGTCACCGATCTCGATCTTCCGTTCGGCACTGCCGGCCTCGACTTCAACCAGGACCCGCCGCAGGGCATCGCCGATGCCGTGTTCTCGCCCGAGCGCGTCGATACGGCCTTCGTCGACCGCCTGCTCTCGAAATGCTCCGACAATCTGAGCCTGCTGGCGGCGCCCGCGACGCTCGATCGCGTCTACGACTTCGGCGCGGAAGCCTTCGATTCGATCTTCGATTCGCTGCGCGCGACAGTGCCCTGCATCGTCCTCGACGTGCCGCATCAGTGGACCGGCTGGACCAGGCGCACCCTGCTCGCCGCCGACGATATTCTGATCGTGGCCTCTCCCGATCTCGCCAATCTGCGCAATGCCAAGGCGATGATGGATATCCTGAAGGCCGGGCGTGCGAATGATCGCCATCCCTTCTACCTCCTCAATCAGGTCGGCGTGCCGAAGCGGCCGGAAATCACGCCCGGCGATTTCGCAAAGGCGCTCGGCGACGATCCCATCGCGACGATCGGCTTCGAGCCGAGCCTGTTCGGCACTGCCTCCAACAACGGGCAGATGATCGCCGAAGTGTCGCCCAAGCACGAGACGGCCGAGAAATTCCGTCAGCTCGCCCAGGTACTTACCGGCCGCGCCGAGCCCAAGACGCAAAAGGAAGGCCTGCTGACCTCCATTCTAACGAAACTGCACAAGAAGTCCTGAGCACCGGAGTGTGTGTGAGTCGTGTTTGGTAAGCGTTCCCAGATAAGCGGCCAACAGCGCCCCCCGGAGTCCGCGCCGAAACCGGCGCCGGCCGCCGCGCAAGCGGCAGCGCGGCCTGCGCCGGCTTCACCGGCCGCCCCGCAAGCGGGAGCGCAAGCGGAGACCGGACGGGCGCCCTTGCCGGCCGCGGGTCTCGGCGCGCCGCTGATCTCCCCGCCGCTCGTCCCGAAAAAGGTCGCGCGTCCCGAATCGCTGGAACTGCATACCGATTCAAAGCGCTCGGACAGCTATTACGAGACAAAAAGCACGATCTTCTCGGCCCTGATCGAGGCTATCGATCTCGCGCAACTCGCCCGTCTCGACGCGGAAGCCTCGCGCGAGGAAATCCGCGACATCATCAACGAAATCATCGCGATCAAGAATATCGTGATGTCGATTTCCGAGCAGGAGGAACTGCTCGACGACATCTGCAACGACGTTCTCGGATACGGGCCGCTCGAGCCGCTGCTGGCGCGCGACGACATCGCCGACATCATGGTGAACAACGCCAACACCGTCTACATCGAAGTCGCCGGAAAGATCCACAAGACCGGAATCCGCTTCCGCGACAACCAGCAGCTTCTGAACATCTGCCAGCGGATCGTGAGCCAGATCGGCCGCCGCGTTGATGAATCCTCGCCGATCTGCGACGCGCGCCTGCCCGACGGATCGCGCGTCAACGCCATCGTGCCGCCGCTGGCGATCGACGGGCCGGCCCTCACCATCCGCAAGTTCAAGCGCGACAAGCTGACGCTCGACCAGCTTGTCCGCTATGGCACGGTCTCTCCGGAAGGCGCCGAAATCCTGCAGATCATCGGCCGCGTCCGCGCCAACGTTCTCGTCTCGGGCGGCACAGGTTCCGGCAAGACCACGCTGCTGAACTGCCTGACCCGCTACATCGACAACGACGAGCGCATCATCACGTGCGAGGACGCCGCCGAATTGCAGCTTCAGCAGCCGCACGTGGTCCGCCTCGAGACGCGCCCGCCGAACCTAGAGGGCGAGGGACAGGTCACCATGCGCGACCTCGTCAAGAACTGCCTGCGCATGCGTCCGGAGCGCATCATCGTCGGCGAAGTGCGCGGACCCGAAGCCTTCGATCTGCTGCAGGCGATGAATACCGGCCACGACGGCTCGATGGGCACGCTGCACGCCAACTCGCCGCGCGAGGCCCTGTCCCGCCTTGAATCGATGATCACGATGGGGGGCTTTGCGCTGCCCTCGCGCACGATTCGCGAGATGATCTGCGCGTCCATCGACGTCATCGTGCAGGTCGCGCGCCTGCGCGACGGCTCCCGCCGCATCACCCACATCACCGAGGTGGTCGGCATGGAAGGCGATGTGATCATCACGCAGGACCTGTTCGTCTACGACCTTGTCGGCGAGGACCCGCAGGGCAACCTCATCGGACGACACCGCTCGACCGGCATCGGCCGTCCCCGGTTCTGGGATCGCGCGCGCTATTACGGCGAGGAGAAGCGGCTTGCCGCTGCCCTGGACGCCGCCGAGGTGGCGGAGGAACAGGCGTGAGCATCAAGCAGACGCTCGCCCTCGCCTTTCTCGCCACCGTCGCCGTGGGCGGGCTGGCCTGGGTATTCTTGCTGCCGATCCTGTCGGGCGAGCGCCGGATGGAGAAGCGCCGGGAATTGCTCGCCCTCGACGAGCCGAACACGCCGCGCGCCGCGCGCAGCGTGCAGCGTTCGCGCCGCGATCAGATCGAGCAGACCCTGAAGGAAATCGAGGCCAAGCAGAAGGCCGCCCAGCGCTTTTCGCTGCCGGTGCGTATCGAGCAGGCGGGTCTGACCTGGTCGAAGCGGCAATTCTACCTGATCGCTGCCGGCCTCGGCGTTGCGACCTTCCTGCTGGTGATGATGTCGGGCGTGGGGCTTCTGTCGGCGATCGGGCTGGCCTTCGCCGCGTCTTTCGGGGTGCCGTTCTGGCTGCTCGGCTACCTCAAGAAGCGGCGCGAGAAGCAGTTCCTGAATACATTTCCGGACGCGGTCGACGTCATTGTGCGCGGAATCAAGGCGGGCTTGCCGCTGCTCGACAGCCTCAAGATGATCGCCGCCGAAGGCCAGGAGCCGCTGAGGACCGAATTTAAGAAGATTCTCGAGACGCAGACCATCGGCATCCCGATCGGCGACGCCTGCGCCAAGCTTTACGAGCGCATGCCGCTGCCGGAGGCGAATTTCTTCGGTATCGTGATCTCCATCCAGCAGAAGGCGGGCGGCAATCTCTCCGAAGCGCTCGGCAACCTCTCGAAGGTGCTGCGCGACCGCAAGAAGATGAAAGCGAAGATTCAGGCCATGTCGATGGAGGCGAAGGCCTCGGCCATGATCATCGGCGCATTGCCGATCGCCGTCATGACGCTCGTCTACATCACGAGCCCGAGTTACATCGAGCTGTTATGGACCCACCCGACCGGCCGGTTGATGATGGCCGCATGCGGCGTCTGGATGCTGATGGGATGCCTCGTGATGCGCAAGATGATCAACTTCGATTTCTGAGCCGGTGCGATGATCGAGTTCATTATCGAGAAGCTGCACGACACGCGCCTGCTCACCATGCTGTTCGCGGCGGTGGCGGCCGGCGCGACCGTGATCACGCTCGCCATGCCGCTGCTGGCCGGTGACAACCTCTCCAAGCGCATGAAGTCGGTGGCGCTGGAGCGCGAGAAGCTCCGCCAGCGCGAACGCGAACGCATGACGCGCGGGGAAATCTCGCTGCGCGCCTCGCCCAAGCAGTACATGCAGAACGCGGTCGAACGCTTCAACCTGCGGAAATGGGTGGGCCAGGAGGAAGCGCGCGAGAAGCTCCTGCAGGCCGGCTATCGCGGCGAGGCGCCTTATGTCGCCTATCTGTTCTTCCGCATGGTCACGCCGCTGGTCTCGCTGCTGGCCGCGGCATTCTACCTTTTCATTGTGCTGCAGGTCGACTGGCCGTTGCTGATGAAGCTTGCCGTCTGCATCTTTGCGGCCTATGCGGGCATGCACCTGCCCTGGATGTTCCTGAAGAACAAGATCCAGCGGCGGCAGCAATCCATCCGGCGCGCATTCCCGGATGCGCTCGACCTGCTGCTGATCTGCGTGGAATCCGGCATGTCGATCGAGGCCGCCTTCAAGCGCGTGAGTCAGGAGATCGGATCGCAATCGGTCCCGCTGGCGGAAGAGCTGACGCTGACCAATGCGGAACTGTCCTATCTGCCCGACCGCCGGCAGGCCTATGACAATCTTGCGAAGCGCACCGACCTCGAGGGTGTGAAGTCCGTGTGCGTCGCGCTGCAGCAGGCAGAGCGATATGGCACGCCGCTGGCGCAGACGCTGCGCGTGCTGGCGCAGGAAAACCGCGACATGCGGATGTCGGAAGCGGAGAAGAAGGCGGCTGCGCTGCCGCCGAAGCTGACTGTGCCGATGATCCTGTTCTTCCTGCCGGTGCTGTTCGTGGTCATTCTCGGACCGGCCGCGATCCGCGTGATGTCGCTGGACTAGGGCTTTCCGCCGGCGTCATGCCCCACGTCGCGCAGGCGATCCGAAAGCCCTGCCCGTTGCGGGGCTGCCGGGCCCGTCCCCGCTGTGGGGGTGGTCACGGAATGACGGAAGGCTAGATCCGGCCGGCCTGCTTGAGCGGGCCTTGCGCGCTGCTGAGCTTCTTCCAGTCGTTCTTCTGCACCAGCATCTGGCGCAGATAGGCGACATTCGCCAACGCCTCTTCCTCGGACAGGTCCCCGCGCGCGATGTCTTCGGCCTCGGGAAATCGTCCCTGGAGGCCAACCACCAGCGCGAGGTTCTGGCGCACCTTCGGCTCGGCACCCCGGCTCATGCTGGCGCGGCGCAACGTCTCCTCGGCCTTGGGGAGGTTCTTTGCAAGCGCATAGGACAATCCGAGATTGGACAGGATCGAAGGCTCGTCCGGGACAATCCTGAGTGCGCTTGCATAATAGCGCTGCGCCTCCTCATGCCGTCCCATCTGGTCGAGCACGGCGCCCTGCGCCGAGAGGATGCGCCAGTCGGGCTGATCGGGGGTATGCGCGCTCTTGAAGACATCGAGGGCCTGAGGATACCGACCGACATCGGCCAGCGCGCGGCCATAGGCGCCGAGCACGCCGGTATGCTTGGGATTGACGATCGCAGCCTGCTCCAGCACGGCGACGGCCTGCGCGCGCTGGCCGGTGGCGCGCAGCGCCTGCGCGTAATGGATGGCGGCGTCGGGATCGGACGTATTCTTCCTGTAGCGCGCGCCCCAGATTTCCACGTCCCGGCGCCAATCGGCTTCGCTCTTTTGCGCCGAGGCCTGGATCGAACCGGTGACGTCCTCGCGGTTGGAAGCGCAGCCCGCGGCGGACAGGGCCAGGACAGCAAGCGCAACCGAGGTCAGGAGCCGCGAGCGGCATGTTGAGCTGAACATTTGATCACCGGTCCGGCGGGCGGAGGCCGCGTGATCGAGCAATAGTTGGTTAACCTTAATGGATTGTTAATCGGCATGCCGAGCGGCTTGGGACAGGGATCGCGCCGTGATAGCAGGGCGCATGCACCCCGCCTTTGTGACCGCCGCCGCCGAAGCCGCCATTCCGATCTGGTTTGTGACGACCGCGACCTGGGACGGAATTCGCGGCCGGCTCGCCCCGCAGGCGCAGGCCTATGCGCAGGCGGCTGGGTTCGAGCCGAAACCGGGCCGCCTGCTCGTCCTGCCGGAAGACAAGGACGCCCCCGGCGGCGTGCTGTTCGGCCTCGAGACCGGCGACGGCCCAGGCAATCCCTTCCTTCCCGGCAACCTCGCAACCGCCCTGCCCGCCGGCACCTACCGCTTCGCCAACGCGCCGCATGACACGCGCCTCGCCGCGCTCGCCTTCGGGCTCGGCTCCTACATGTTCACGCGCTATCGCAAGACCGAGACCAGGGACGTCAAGCTGGCGCTGCCGCAGGATCTGGAAGCCGGGGAGATCTCGCGCATCGTCGAAGCGGCGGCGCTGGCGCGCGACCTGATCAACACGCCGTCGAACGACATGGGCCCCGCCGAGCTCGAGGAGTCCGCCCGCTCGGTCGCCGCGAAATACGGCGCCAAGGCGCAGGCGGTCGTCGGCGACGATCTCCTGAAGCAGAACTTTCCGCTGATCCACGCCGTCGGGCGCGCGTCCGTGCGCGCGCCGCGCCTGATCGAGCTGCGCTGGGGCGACGCAAATCATCCGAAGGTCACGCTGGTCGGCAAGGGGGTGTGCTTCGATACCGGCGGACTCGACATCAAGCCCGAGAGCGCCATGCTGCTGATGAAGAAGGACATGGGCGGGGCGGCAAACATTCTCGCGCTGGCGCAGATGGTGATGGATGCCGGGCTGAAGGTGAATCTGCGGGTGATCATTCCAGCCGTGGAGAATTCCGTTTCAGGCTCGGCCTTCCGGCCGCTCGACATCTATCCTTCGCGCAAGGGCCTCACGGTCGAGGTCGGCAACACCGACGCGGAGGGACGGCTCGTGCTCGCCGACGCGCTCGCGCTGGCCTGCGAGGACGAACCGGACCTCCTGATCGACATGGGCACGCTGACCGGAGCGGCGCGCGTCGCGCTGGGGCCAGACTTGCCGCCCTTCTACACCGTCGACGACAGCCTTGCCGCTGCGATCGAGAAACACGCAAGGGCCGAGCGCGACCCGCTGTGGCGGATGCCGCTTTGGGCGCCTTACGAATCCATGCTCGATTCGAAAGTCGCGGATACCAGCAACGTCGCGACCGGGAGCTTTGCCGGCTCCATCACCTGCGCATTGTTCCTGAAGAAGTTCGTGGCAGGTGCGAAGGCCTGGGCGCATTTCGACATCTATGCCTGGACTCCGTCGGGAAAGCCCGGCCGTCCCGAAGGCGGCGAATGCCAGGCCGCGCGGGCGATATATGCGCTGCTGAAGGAACGATATTCGTAGCCGCGATGACCGAACTCGACCCCCGCCTGACGCCGGCGCGACCCGACCTCGCCGCGCGGCATCTCCAGGGCCAGGTCGAGGCCGCGCGCTTCGTCGACGGCTCGGTTCGGGAGGTCATCGACGCCAGCGCGCCGCTCCGCCGCCGACCCTCGCCGGACGCACCGCTCGATACCGAGGCGCTATGCGGCGAGCGGGTGACCGTCTATGAAACGACCGGCGAAGGCTGGTGCTGGGGCCAGCTCCGCGAGGACGGCTATGTCGGCTATCTGCCGGAGAATGCGCTGGCCTCGTCAAGTGCCGAACCGACGCACCGCGTTGCGGCCTTGCGCACGCTGGTGTTTCCGGGCCCCGACATCAAGCTGCCGCCATTCAAAGCATTGTCTCTCGGCGCAAAGGTTGCAATCGCGCGGACCGACGAGCGCTTCGGCTATCTCGGCGCGGGCGGCTGCGTGCCGCTGTCGCATATTGAGCCGCTCGACCATGCCGAGCCGGACTTCGTGGCCGTCGCCGAGCGATTCGCCGGTACGCCCTATCTCTGGGGCGGCAAGACGAGCTTCGGCATCGATTGCTCCGGGCTCGTCCAGGTATCGCTGCAGGCGGCCGGCATCCCCTGCCCGCGCGACAGCGACATGCAGGAGCGCGCGCTGGGACAGCGGATCGGCGGCACGGAAGCCTTGGCGCACCTGCGGCGCGGCGACCTGATCTTCTGGAGGGGCCATGTCGCGATCGCGCGCGACGGGGCGACGATCGTGCACGCAAACGCGCATCACATGGCTGTGGAGATCGAGCCCGTGGCGGAGGCGGTTGCGCGGATCGCGGCGGCCGGCAGCGAGGTTGCCAGCATCAGGCGCATCTAGTCAGCAGACCGCCTTGCCGCACTGGCGCATCGACGCGACCACCCGCTTCAGGGACTCGGCGCCGGGATGGCCAAGGATCGCGACATCGCCGATCACATAGGAGGGCGTTGCGGCGAGATCGAGCGCATTGCCGAGCCGCACATGCGTCTTCATGATCTCGGTCGTGGCATCGTCGTTGGCGATTTCGATTAGCTTCTCCCGCTCGAACTTCAGCGCCTGCGCTGCCTCAAGCGCGCGCTCGCCGTCGATGGTGCCGCGTCCCGCGAAAAGCCTGCGATGGAATTCGTAGAACTGCGCGGGAGTTGCAAGCCTGCGGACCGCAAGTTCGACCCGGCCCGCGAGGACCGACTGGAGGCCGAGCACCGGAAACGGCACGAGAACCAGTCTCAGGTTCCTGTCCTGCCGGAGCAGGCTGTCGACATCGTTCGACGCGCGACGGCAATAGGGACAATTCACGTCGTAGAATTCGGCAAGGGTCACGTCGCCCTTCGGATTGCCGAGGATGACGGCGCCGGGCAGCTTCTCGACGGCCGTGGCCTGATCGGGCTTCACGCGATGATTGAGAATCGGCCTGCCGTCATCGGCGACGATCGGGAAGGCCGGCGACCGCGCTTGCGCGAAGGCAGCATGTGAGGAAAGAAGCATCGCCGCCGCCGTGAGCGGCGCAAGGAAAGTACGAAGCATGCAGGTGCCCGCTGTCGTGAGTTCGCGCTCGTGATGCGCGATTTGCACGGCGAATGGGAATCACAAGGCCGTTATATGGCGCTCACTGGGAAGCAACCGGCGACGCCTCCAGGTTGAAGGCCGCGGCAAACAGCGCGCGGGTATATTCATGCTGCGGGTTCTTGAATATTTCGGCGGCGGCGCCCTCTTCCACGACCTTGCCGTTGCGCATCACGATCAGCCGGCTTGCGAGCGCGGCGACCACGCGCAGATCGTGTGAGATGAACAGATAGGTCAGGTGCCTGCGCTTCTGCAGGCCGCGCAGCAGATCGACAATCTGCGACTGGATCAGCATGTCGAGCGCGCTGGTCGGCTCGTCGAGGACAACGAAGGTGGGCTCCAGCACGATGGCGCGCGCGACCGCGATGCGCTGGCGCTGCCCGCCAGAAAACTCATGCGGGTAGCGGAAGCGTGTCTCGGGATCGAGTCCCACATCGGTGAGCGCGCGCACGACGCGTTCCTCGCGCTCCTTCTTCGAGAGGGCAGGATGATGCACCCACAGCCCCTCCTCGATCACGTCCGAGACCGACATGCGCGGCGACAGCGACCCATAGGGGTCCTGGAACACGATCTGCATCTCGTGCCGGTAGGGACGCATCTCCTTGAATTTCAGGCCCTGCAATTGCTTGCCCATGTAGACGATCGGGCCATCGGACGAGATGAGGCGCAGGATCGCCAGCCCAAGCGTGGTCTTGCCGGAACCGGATTCGCCGACGATGCCGAGCGTCTCGCCCTTGCGGACCGCGATGCTGACGCCGTCCACCGCCTTGATATGGCCGACGGTCCTGCGCATTACGCCGCGCTTGATCGGAAACCAGACCTTCAGATCGTCGGTCCTGACCACGACCGGCGCGTCCGGCTGCAGCGGCGCCGGATCGGGCTTCGGCTCGGCGGCCAGCAGCGCGCGCGTATAGGGATGCTCCGGCGCCGTGAAGACGCGCTCCACCTCGCCCTGCTCGACGATCTTGCCCTTGTTCATGACGCAGACGCGGTTCGCGAGCTTGCGCACGATGCCGAGGTCGTGGGTAATGAACAGGATCGCCATGCCGAGCCGCGCCTGCAGCTCCTTCAGCAGATCGAGAATCTGCGCCTGCACGGTGACGTCGAGCGCGGTCGTGGGCTCGTCGGCGATCAGCAGGTCCGGCTCGTTGGCGAGCGCCATCGCGATCATCACGCGCTGGCGCTGTCCGCCGGACAATTGATGCGGATAGCTCCCGAGCCTGCTGGCGGGATCGGGAATGCCGACCTGGGTGAGCAATTCCAGGATGCGGCTGCGGCATGCCGCGCCGCGCACGCCCTCATGCAATTCCAGGATCTCGCCGATCTGCTTTTCGATCGTGTGGAGCGGATTGAGCGAGGTCATCGGCTCCTGGAAGATGATCGAGATGTCGTTGCCGCGCACCTGCCGGATGTCCCGTTCCGACATGGTCAAAAGATCCCGCCCCTTGAACCGGATCGCGCCCGAGGGATGGCTTGCGACCGGATAGGGCAGCAGACGCAGGATCGAAAGCGCGGTAACGGACTTTCCCGACCCCGATTCGCCGACCAGCGCAACCGTCTCGCCGGGCCGGATATTGAAGGAGATGTGATCGGCGGCATACATGTCGGCCGGGTTGAAGCCGGTGATCATCGGATCGAA
>JACAEG010000049.1 GCA_013388965.1 Pseudorhodoplanes sp.
CGGACGGTCTCCCGTGCTGAGGTCCGGGCTCCAATGCCCAAGGATGAGACGGTCTCCCGCCCGCCACCGCGCCGGCAACTCTAACCGAAACGGCATCAGATGAGTTACAAGGATGACGGGTTGAGAGCGGAACAAGCCGACGCAAAGCTGCTCCTGCCTCGCTTTCTCGCTTCGTCATGCCCGCGCTTGTCGCGGGCATCCACGTCTTGACAAAGACACGAACGTGGATGGCCGGGACAAGCCCGGCCATGACATTGCTACCGCCACCCCAGGCCCGGCGCGACGTGTTTCAGGATCGCCTCGATGACATGCGCGTTGTAGTCGACGCCGAGCTGGTTCGGCACGGTGAGCAATAGCGTGTCGGCCTCCGCGATCGCCTCGTCCGTCTTGAGCTGCGCGATCAGTGCGTCGGGCTCCGCGGCATAGCTGCGTCCGAAGATGGCGCGCTCCTTCTCGCTCAGAAATCCGATCTGGTCCTCGCTCTCGCTGCGCCCGAAATAGGCGCGGTCCATGTCGTTCACGAGCGCGAAGATGGAGCGGCTCACCGACACGCGCGGCGTGCGCGCATGCCCCGCTTCTTTCCACGCCGCGCGATAGGCCCTGATCTGCTCCGCCTGCTGCACATGGAACGGCTTGCCGCTTTCGTCGATCTTCAGCGTCGAGCTTTGCAGGTTCATGCCGAGCTTTGCCGCCCATTGCGCGGTGGCATTGGTCGCGGCGCCCCACCAGATGCGCTCGCGCAGACCTTCCGAGAACGGCTCAAGCCGCAACAGGCCGGGCGGATTCGGAAACATCGGCCGCGGATTTGGCTGCGCAAAACCCTGGCCACGCAGGACCTCGAGAAACACCTCGGTGTGCCTGCGCGCCATCTCTGCGTCCGTCACGCCTTCCGGCGGCGCGTAGCCGAAATAGCGGTAGCCCTCGATCACCTGCTCGGGCGAGCCGCGGGAAATGCCGAGCTGCAGCCGCCCGCCCGCGATGAGATCGGCCGCGCCGGCATCCTCCGCCATGTAGAGCGGGTTTTCGTAGCGCATGTCGATGACCGCGGTGCCGATCTCGATCCTTTTGGTGCGCGCGCCGACCGCCGCCAGCAGCGGAAAGGGCGAGGCAAGCTGGCGCGCGAAATGATGCACCCGGAAATAGGCGCCGTCCGCGCCGAGCTCCTCGGCCGCGACCGCCAGCTCGATCGATTGCAGGAGCGCGTCTGAGGCGGTGCGCGTCTGCGATTGCGGCGACGGCGTCCAGTGGCCGAAGGAAAGAAAGCCTATGTGTTTCATGGGGAATGCCGTAAGGAATGCCTCGAAGGACGGCGAAGGAGTCCGCCCTATCTAGGGCGAAATTCGCTCGTCGCGAGGGGCCGACGAGCGTTCAGGGGCGCATCGGACGCTACCCCTTCAGCAATCTCTGCCGGTCGATCTTGCCCGTTCCCGTCTTGGGCAACTCGTCGAAGAATTCGACGATGCGCGGATACTTGTAGGGCAGCAGCGTCGCCTTGACGTAGTCCTGCAATTCGCGTGTCAGCGCTGCGCGGTCGCAGGCCGGATCGAGCGGCACGACATAAGCCTTGAGAGTCATGCGGCGATCCTCCATCTCGAGCCCCATGACCGCGACCTCGCGCACCTTCTTGTGCTCGGCGAGGCACAGCTCGACCTCGAGCGGATAGACCCACTGGCCCGAGACCTTGATGAGATCGTCGGCGCGCCCGCGGAAGAAATAGAAGCCGTCGGCGTCGCGCACGAAGCGGTCGCCGGTATAGAGCCAGTCGCCGCGCATGGTCTCGGCGGTCTTGTCCGGCCTGTTCCAGTAGAGCGGCGCGCTCGAATGCCCGCGCACCTGAAGGACACCCTCCTCGCCGTCCGCGACCTCGCGGCCGTCCGTGTCGAGAATGCGCACCTCGTAGCCGGGAACGCGCAGGCCGGCGGCGCCGTGACGCTTCCGCTCCTGCGTGTTTGAGAGATAGATGTGCAGCATCTCGGTCGATCCGAGGCCTTCGACGATGTCGAGGCCGGAGAGATTTTTCCACGCGCCCGCGACCTCCTGCGAGAGGATTTCCGCCGCCGAGATGCACAGCCGCAGCGAGGAGAGATCGGCCTTCGCAGCCTCCGGCGATTTGGCGAGCGCGGTGTAGAGCGTCGGCAGGCCGAAGAACTCGGTGGGGCGGAACTTGCGGATCGTTTCGAAGATCGCGGCCGGCTCGGGCTTCCCCGGCATCAGCACGCTTGCGGCGCCGACGGAAAAAGGAAATGTCACCGAATTGCCGATGCCATAGGCGAAGAAGATTTTCGGCACCGAGAAGCAGATGTCGTCGGGGGTCAGCTTCAGCACATGCCGCTCGTAGCTCGCCGCGGTATAGGCCATGTCGTGCTGCAGATGCACGATGCCCTTGGGCCGGCCGGTGGAGCCCGAGGAATACATCCAGAACGCCATGTCGTTGCGATGCGTGTCGGCGCAGGCGAGCGTGCCCGGGAAATTGTCGAGCCAGGACACGGCGGCATGGACGGACTTCACATGCGGCAGGTCCGCCTCGCCGTTCGCGACGATGGCCGTCTCCAGCGCGGTGTCGCGCACGGCCTCGGGCGATAGCTGACCGACGATGTCGGCCTCAATGACAATCACGCGCGCGCCCGAATCTGCGAGATAGAATTGCAGCAGATCGGGCGGCGACAGGGTGTTGAGCAGCACCGGCACGAAACCCGCGCGGATCGCGCCGAAGATGAAGGCGGGATAGAGCGGCGTGTCGTCGAGCAGCAGCACGACACGCTCGCCGCGCTGCAGGCCGAGCGAGGACAGCGCGTTTCCGCAGCGGGACGCAAGCCGGCAGAGTTCGCCATAGGTCAGCGTGCCGGAAGGACCGCGCACCGCCATGCCGGACCCGTTGCTGCGATCGAGATTCCCGAACAGGATCTCGCTCGCATTATAGCGCTCCGGCAGGGCGAACCCGATCTCGCGCGCCCCGGGACAATCGTCGGCAACGTGATCGGTTACGGCCGGCATCATGACGCGGCCCTGTTCGCCGCGTCCGGCCGTTCGCGCTCGTAGCGCGCCATGAAGGAGGGCGCGAGCTTGCGCAGGCGTTCATGCCCGATCCGGCCGGAGCGGGTGATATAGCTCATGGCGAAGTCGATCGGAGCGAGCTGCATGTGCTCGGCGAAATGCTCGTACCAGTCCGCGCTGGCGTTGGCCGCGTTCACGATCTTCTCCAGCACCGGCCGCCTCGCTGCTTCGTAGCCGGCAAGCGCAGCGGCAAGGTCCGCATGATCCGCCAGCGCACGGTCGAGCGCGATCGCGTCCTCCATCGCAAGGCGCGTGCCGGAGCCGATGGAGAAATGCGCGGTGTGCAGCGCGTCGCCCAGCAGCACGTACTTGCCGTGCGACCAGCGCGCATTGTGGACCTTCGGGAATTGCCGCCAGATCGAATTGTTGGAAATGAGCGGCCTGCCGTCGAGAGCCTCTGCAAAGACAGTCTCGCAGACGGCTTTCGATTCGTCCGCCGACATGCGGTCGAGGCCGGCGGACCGGAACGTCTCGGCGTCGGTTTCGACCAGGAACGTGCTCATGTCGGGCGCATAGCGGTAGTGATGCACGTTGAAGGGGCCGAGATCGGACATGACGAAGGTCTGCGACAGCGTCGGGAACGCCTTGTTCACGCCGAACCATGCGAACCGATTGCTCAGGTAGGTCACGCTGCTTCCGAAAGCCTCTTCATGCGAGCGTCGCACCAGCGAATTGACCCCGTCGGCGCCGACGACGAGATCGGCGCCCGCAAGCTCCTCGAGGGTCGCGATGGCGCGCCTGAACTCGATGGCGACGCCCGCGGCCTTTGCGCGCCGCTGAAGGATTTCGAGAAGCTTCAGCCGGCCGATCGCGGCAAAGCCGACGCCGTCGATGGCGATACGCTCGCCGCGATGCACCAGCGTGATGTCGTTCCAGATTTCCAGTTCAGGCGTCAGCGCGGCGTGCGTGCCAGGATCGTCGGCGGCCAGGAATTCGAGCGCGCGGTCGGAAAAGACGACACCGAAGCCGAAGGTGGCATCGGGCGCATTCTGCTCGAAAGCGGCTACCTCCCAACGCGGATTTCGCCGCTTGAGAAGATAGCCGAGATAAAGGCCGGCGGGGCCGGCTCCGAGAATCGCGACGCGCATGGGATCCGTCTATGGCAGACGAGATATTAGCGCGGCAACCAGTGACTTAGAACCGCTCAGACGGTCATGACCGGTCCTGTTCCGGCCATCCGCGAATATCCGTCTCTTGAGACGCGGATGCGCCGCGCAGGCAGGCTCACGCGGCCTGCACGGGCTTGGCTGCAAGCACGGGCAGGCCGGCCTGGAGGCTGCGAAGCCTCAAATCTTCTGGTTGTATTCGCCCACTTCCGGGTGCTTGCGCAGCACGCCGTCCACCGCCTTGAACATCTCGTGCATGCGCGCCTCGGAGGCCGAGCTCTCGATCACCACCACGAGCTCCGGCTTGTTGGAGGACGCGCGCACGAGGCCCCAGGTGCCGTCCTCGACCGTGACTCGCACGCCGTTGACGGTGACGAGATCGCGGATCGGCTGTCCGGCGACCTTGTCGCCTTTCTTCTGGGCGGCCTCGAAATGCTTCACCACCTGCTCGACGATGCCGTATTTCTTCTCGTCGTCGCAATGCGGCGACATGGTCGGCGAGGACCAGGTTTTCGGAAGGGCATTCTTGAGGTCCGCCATCGTCTTTCCGGGATTGTGCTCGAGCATGTTGCAGACCGCGATCGCGGCCACCAGACCGTCGTCATAGCCGCGGCCGAACGGCTCGCGGAAGAAGAAGTGGCCCGATTTCTCGAACCCGACCATTGCGCCGAGTTCGTTGGTGCGGCGCTTCATGTAGGAATGGCCGGTCTTCCAGTAGTCGATCCTGGCGTTGTTCTTCAGCAATTCGGGGTCGGTCATGAACAGGCCGGTGGATTTCACATCCACCACGAATTGCGCCCCGGGATATTGTTTCGAGATGTCGCGCGCCAGCATGACGCCGACCTTGTCGGCGAAAATCTCGTCGCCCTCGTTGTCGACCACGCCGCAGCGGTCGCCGTCGCCGTCGAAGCCGAAGCCGACATCGGCCTTCGCCTCCAGCACCGCCTTCTGCATGGCGTGCAACATTTCCATGTCTTCGGGATTCGGGTTGTATTTCGGGAAGGTGTAGTCGAGCTCGCAATCCATCGGCACGACCTCGCAGCCGATCGCCTCCAGCACGCGCGGCGCGAAGGCGCCGGCGGTGCCGTTGCCGCAGGCCGCAACCACCTTCAGTTTGCGCTTCAGTTTCGGACGGTTGGTCAGGTCGGCGATGTAACGCTCGGGAAAGTTCTCGACAAAGACATAGGAGCCGCCGCCGCGCAGGTCGAAGCGCGCGTTCAGCACGATGTCCTTGAGCCTCGTCATCTCGTCCGGGCCGAAGGTGAGCGGGCGATTGGCCCCCATTTTCACGCCGGTCCAGCCATTGTCGTTATGGGAAGCCGTCACCATCGCCACGCAGGGCACGTCGAGCGCGAATTGCGCGAAATAGGCCATCGGCGAGAGCGCCAGCCCGATGTCATGCACCTTGCAGCCGGAGGCAAGCAGGCCGGACACCAGCGCCATTTTCACCGAGGCGGAGTAGCTGCGGAAATCGTGGCCGGTCACGATCTCGGGCTTTACGCCCATCTCGTGGATCAGGGTGCCGAGGCCCATCCCCAGGGCCTGCAGGCCCATCAGATTGATCTCCTTTCCGAGCAGCCAGCGCGCGTCATATTCGCGAAAGCCGGTAGGTTTCACCATCGGCATCGCTTCATAGTCATAGGTATTAGGCGTCAGGACGGGTTTTGGCTTGGGAAACATCAGGTGATCTCTAAAGACAGGATGGACGCAGCAATAGCGTAAAACTTTGCGGCGCCAAAATGATCAAATGGTCTGGGGTAAACGGCGCCGGGTTAATCAGCCCGCGCACAACGCGAGGGCAGGCCTTATTGTTCCAGCACCAGCTTGCCGTTGGCATATTCGAAGCGCTTGAGCTTCGTGAGATAGGAAAGCCCCAGCAAATTTTCGCTAAGCGACTTGTCCGGCACGACGAGACCGGACACGTCGCGCACCACGAGGCCGCCGACATCCACGCGGTCGAGCTGCACGGGCGCCGCCTTCACCACGCCGTTCGCGGTCTTCACGTTCACCGTGTATTCGCTGGGCGAGGGCCGCACGCCGAGACGCCCCGCGTCGCTCGCGGTGAGCGCGATGGTGGAAGCGCCGGTGTCCACCATGAAATCGACGCGGCGCCCGTCAACGCGCGCATCGACCCGGAAATGACCGCGCGAGTCGCGCGGGATGGTGATGCTGCGTCCGCTCGCCGGAGGCGGGGTCGCGACCGCGACCGCCACGGTTTCCTTCGGCTTTGGCTTCACGGTCCTGTCGGCGAGGCCCGATACCCAAGCGCCGATCGCGAGCGCGAGGCCCGCAAAAACGATGATGGCACGCATGCCGGATGATCCGCTCGAAAGTCCGGCCCACACAAGCATGCCGCGGCCAAGACCGGGTGAACGGCAGCGCCTCGCCGGGCGGTTTCGGCGTTTCGGGTAACCGCTGCGTAAAGCGGATCGCTCAAATGCGAGCGAAAGACCGATCAGGCGCGCGCGGACACGACAGCCGCGCCGGGGGCGGGGGCGCCGTCGACCAGCTCCTTCCAGCGCGCGGGCGCGAGGGACAACCGGATCAGCCAGAGATAGGTCAGCGTGACGATGAGCGGCTTGACCCAGCGCCCGTAATGGAATTCCCATGCAATGCCGAGCATCAGCACCGCGGCCAGCAGCATCCAGCCGCGCAGATCGCTGGTATTCCGTCCAAGGATCAGCATCCCGAGGATCGTCATGGCCGGGGTCACGACCATGAACGAGGTGAATTCGTTGCGCGGACCGAACAGCGTGATGTAGCAGCCAGCCAGAAGCAGCACCGCGAAGGGCAGTGCGCGGCGGCCGCCGGCACTGCCGAGCCGCCACGCCATCGCAAGCGTGCCCAACGCTGCCGCGAATCGGACCGCGGTCGCGACCTGCGGCGGCACCACGATGCCTGCAGAATCGAGCATGGTCTGGAAATCGGCCTGGAACGGCCAGTCGCGCGGCATGACATGCGCCATGCGGGACAGTTTCATGGCCCACAATTGGTGCTGTTCGATCAGATAGGGCCAATCGAGAAACGCGAAGGGCAGCAGAAAGCCCGCAACAAGCGCGAGCGCGAGCCAGAGCCGCATGCGAGACTGCAAGGCGCCGCACAGGAGCAGCATCACGATCGCGAGCGGCTTCACGACGGCCGCAAAGAAGATCCACAGCGACGCGGGCAGCCAGCGCGCCTGCATCATCGCGACCGCCCCGAGCATCATGCCCGCCGTCATCGGCACCTGGGCCTGGATGTATTTGAAGTTGAACCAGGCGGCCGGGATGTTGATGAGAAGCAGAATGCCGGTGGCAGCGAAGACGCTCACCGGCCGGGGCCCGTCCGGCGCCATCGCACCGACCAGGCGGTAGCAGGCATAGGTGAACAGCGAGCCGGTGATCGTGATGACGATGAGGCCGGCCACGGTCGGCGTGAGTTGCAGGACCGGGACATAGACGAGCAGCGAGGCCGGCCAGTAATTGAAGCCGTCGAGTGTGGTCGCGTCATAGACGGTCTCCCGCTTCCACAGCAGCGTCGCGTAATCGAGATAGACGCTGAACGTGGAGCCGAAACGGCGCGGACCTGTCTGGACAAGGATTGAGACGAAGAAGACGGTCCAGATTGCCCAGTTCACCCACGCGAAGCGCTCGATCGCCTGACCGAGCCATGCGGCCTGCCGCGGAGCGCCGGCGGAGCCCAGTCCTGTCGTCATCGACGTGCATTCCCCCCTCGAACCCGCCGCCGATATAGCGGGATCGCCGGACGCGGCAAAGCCTATTGCCCGCGCGGCTTGGCCCGGCGCGTCGGGATGGCGACGAGCGGATCGTCCGGCCAGGGATGGCGCGGATAGCGGCCCTTCATCTCGGTCTTCACCGCCTGGTAGGAGCCGCGCCAGAAGCCGGGAAGATCGCGCGTCACCTGCACCGGGCGATGCGCCGGAGATAGCAGTTCGATGACAAGCGGCACCCGCCCACCGGCGATGGAGGGGTGCTGCGCCAGCCCGAACAATTCCTGCAGGCGAATCGAGATGGTCGGGCCCGCCTCCGCCTCGTAGTCGATCGCGGCATGGGTGCCGGTCGGCGCCTCGAAATGCCTCGGCGCCTCCTCCTCCAGCCGGCGGCGCAAATTCCAGGGCAAGAGATTTTCCAGTGCATCGGAGAGATCGCCGGGCGACAAGTCCGAGAGTTTCGTCTTGTCCGCAAGCAGGGGCACGAGCCATTCGTCGGAGCGCTGCGCGAGCCCCTCATTCGAAAGGTCGGGCCATTCCTCACCTTCGGATTTTCGCAGGAACATGACCCGGTCCCGCCATTGCAGAATCGCCTTCGTCCAGGGCAGGCGTTCGAGGCCAAGCTTGACGAGGCCATCCGCGAAGATGCGTGCGGTGGTCTCGTCCGGCTCGACCGCAACACGCCGCTCGGCGAGCGCGATGGCGCCAAGCTTCCTTGCTTTCGTGGCGCGCAGCGAGAGAGCCTGCGGATCGAAGGCGATGTCGTCGCGGCTTTCGACGTCGTCCGCAAAGCGCCGTTCAATCTCCTCCTGCGTGATGGCCGCAGCGAGCAGGGTGCGCCCCTGTGCCGCGATGCCCGACATGTCGGCCACGACGATGAAGGGCTCGCGCGAAAGCGAAGAGGCCGGATCGATCGCCGCACCGCGCCCGTTGGCGAGCAGGAATTGTCCGCTCCCGCCGCCGCGGTTCTTCGCGATGCGGTCGGGATAGGCGAGCGCGAGGATGGCGCCGACCGAAATGTTTCCATCGACAGGCTTCGACCCGTCCGTGGTGAGCTTCGCCCACCTCTCTGCCATCCTTTTCGCATCGACGGCGCGCGTCGAACGGTCCCGCCGAAAATTATCCAGCCGGTGCGCGAGATCGACACTGTCGCCTCCGAGCCCCCGCTCGGTGAGGATCGCGGCGATATGCGCGGCGACATCTCCTGCCCCCTCGCGCGCGGCATCGACGATCATGCGCGCGAGGCGCGGCGGCAGCGGCAGAGCGCGGAGCTTGCGCCCTTCCTCCGTAATGCGGCCGCTCTCATCGAGCGCATGCAAATCGCGCAGCAGCGTGACCGCTTCGGAAAATGCCGCACGCGGCGGCGGGTCGAGGAAGGACAGCATCGCCGGATCGCTCACGCCCCATTGCGCGAGATCGAGCGCGAAGGAGGACAGATCGGAGGACAGGATTTCCGGCCGCGCATAGGGTTCCAGGCTTGCAGTCTCCGGCGCGTCCCAGAGGCGATAGCAGACACCGGGCTCGGTCCGGCCGGCGCGGCCGCGCCGCTGATCGGCGGCGGCGCGCGAGACTCGCACGGTCTCGAGCCGCGTCAGCGCGACGTCCGGCTCGTAGCGCGGCACACGCGCAAGTCCCGAGTCGACGACGATTCGCACGCCTTCGATCGTGAGCGAGGTTTCCGCGATCGACGTTGCAAGCACGATCTTGCGCCGGCCCCCGGGCGCGGGCGAGATCGCACGATCCTGCGCCTGCGCGTCGAGCGCGCCATAGAGCGAGACGATATCGACCGCCGGATCGTCGATTCGCTCGCGCAAGATTGTTTCGGTACGTCGTATTTCGCTTGCGCCCGGCAGAAAGGCGAGAATCGAGCCCTGCTCCGCCCGGATTGCGCGCACGACCGCGTCCGCCACCTGCCGGTCGATGGGCGTGCGCGGATCGCGGCCGAGATAATGCGTCGCGACGGGAAAGGCGCGGCCCTGGCTCTCGATTACCGGCGCATCGCCCAGCAACTTCGCCACCCGCGCGCCGTCGAGCGTCGACGACATCACGAGCAGCCGCAGATCCTCCCGCAGGCCCTGCTGCGCATCGCGCGCCAGCGCGAGGCCGAGATCGGCGTCGAGCGAGCGCTCGTGGAATTCGTCGAACAGGACGGCGGCGACGCCCGCAAGTTCCGGATCGTCGAGGATGAGGCGGGTGAAAATTCCCTCGGTGACCACTTCGATCCGGGTCTCGCGCGAGACCTGCGAGCCGAAGCGCACGCGCAGACCCACGGTTTTGCCGACTGCCTCGCCGAGCGTGCGGGCCATGCGCGACGCCGCCGCGCGGGCGGCGATCCGGCGCGGCTCCAGCACGAGTATTTTCCCCTTTTTCGCCCAGGCTTCCGCCGCCAGGACCAGCGGCACGCGCGTGGTCTTGCCGGCGCCGGGCGGCGCCACCAGCACGGCCGCATTGCGCTGCGCGAGGGCGCCCCTCAGCGCCGGCAGGGCCTCGTCGATCGGGAGTTTTTCGGAGGATTCCGGCATCGGGACAAGCAAAGCCACAAGCGGGGAGAACAATCCACTGGCGCAGATATCCCCTCCCCCGCGCGCTCGCCCGCGTTGGGGGAGGGGGCGGGGGCGTTCGACTTACGCACAGCAAAATCACAGCCCCCATCCCGACCCGCAACGCTTTCGCATCGTGATTCGACCCTGCCCGGCGCTGCGCGGGGGGAGGGTCAAGATCGCCGGTTGATTACGAACGCCCTCCGGCCCACATTCCGCGCCATGCCGACAGCAAAATCCGCGACCAAAAACTCAGCCACGCCCGCCACCGACGTGCCGGTTTCCGGACCGATCCAGCCCAATCTCACGCCGAAGCTCGAAAAGGGCGACCATGTCTTTCTCGTGGACGGCTCCGGCTACATTTTTCGCGCCTATCACGCACTGCCTCCGCTCAACCGCAAATCGGACGGGCTGCAGGTCAATGCCGTGCTCGGCTTCTGCAACATGCTGTGGAAGCTTCTCGCGGACATGAAGGACGACCGCCCGACCCATCTCGCGGTGATCTTCGACAAGTCGGAAAAGACCTTCCGCACCGATTTCTATCCCGACTACAAGGCGCACCGGCCGGACGCACCGGCCGATCTCATCCCGCAATTTGCGCTCATTCGCGAGGCGGTGAGCGCCTTCGACATTCCCTGTCTCGAGCAGCAGGGTTTCGAGGCCGACGACCTGATCGCCACTTACGCACGACTCGCCACGGAAGCCGGAGCGAGGACCTCGATCGTGTCGTCCGACAAGGACCTGATGCAGCTCGTCAGTCCCTCCGTGACGATGTACGACACAATGAAGGACAAGCGCATCGGCCGAGAGGAAGTGATCGAGAAATTCGGCGTGCCGCCGGAGAAGGTCATCGATGTGCAGTCGCTGATCGGCGATTCCACCGACAACGTGCCGGGCGTGCCCGGCATCGGCGTCAAGACCGCGGCGCAGCTCATCGGCGAATACGGCGACCTCGAAACGCTGCTCAGGCGCGCCGGCGAGATCAAGCAGGAGAAAAGGCGGCAGACGCTGATCGACAATGCCGAGAAGGCGCGCATTTCCAAGCGGCTGGTCACGCTCGATTCGAACGTGCCGCTCGACGTGCCGGTTGAAGAACTCGCCGTACACCAGCCGGACTACCGCAAGCTCGTCGCCTTTCTCAAGGCGATGGAGTTTTCCACGCTGACGCGGCGGGTCGCGGAAGCGGCGGGGATCGACGCCTCTCAGGTCGAGGCGGATGCGAGGCTGGTTTCGGGAGCAGTCATGAACGCCGTCCCTCCCCCGCATGAGGTGGGAGGCGAGGTGCCGACGGCGCCGAGCGGGGTCCATGCCAGCGTGAATCCCACCCGGCCGGCTTCGCCAGCCACCCTCCCCCTTGCAGGGGGAGCGATGAAAACGGGAAAGCGGAGCCGGGAGCTCCGACGCCTGCATCGCTCGCCGCCGCGCGGCTCGAAAAGCTGCGTGCGATTCCGTTCGACCGGAGCAAGTACGAAGTCGTCCGCAGCCTCGACCGTCTCAGGGCCTGGGCCGCGCGCGCGATCGACGTCGGATATGTCGCCGTCGATACCGAGACCAACAGCCTCGATCCGATGCAGGCGATGCTGTGCGGCTTCTCGCTCGCGGTCGCGCCCAACGAGGCCTGCTACGTGCCGCTGGCGCACCGAAAAAGCGGCGGCGAAGGGCTGTTCGATGCCGGCCTAGAGGACAACCAGCTTCTCGAGAAGGATGCGCTGGATGTCATGAGGCCCGTGCTCGAGGACAAGGGAGTCCTCAAAATCGGGCAGAACTTCAAGTTCGATATGCAGATTTTCGCGCGGCGAGGGATTGCGGTCGCGCCCTATGACGACACCATGCTGATGTCCTACGTGCTCGACGCGGGCCGCTCCGACCACGGCATGGACCCGCTGTCGATGCGCTATTTCAACCACAAGACCATCGACTACAACGAGGTCACCGGCAGCGGAAAATCGAAAATCACCTTCGACTGCGTGGATGTGAACAAGGCCGCAGAATATGCCGCCGAGGATGCCGATTGCACGCTGCGGCTCTGGCATGTGCTGAAGCCACGCCTCGTCGCGGAGCACATGACCAATGTCTACGAGACGCTGGAGCGGCCGATGGTCTCGGTGCTGACCGCGATGGAAGGCCGCGGCATCTCGATCGACCGCGCGACGCTGGCGCGGCTCTCCGGCGAATTCGCGAAGGAAGCAGCCAGCCTCGAGGAGGACATCCAGAAGCTTGCCGGCGCACCGCTCAATCCCGGCAGCCCGAAACAGCTCGGCGACATCCTGTTCGGACAGCTCGGATTGCCCGGCGGCACCAGGACCAAGACCGGTCAATGGTCCACTGGCGCAAAGACGCTCGAAGACCTCGCCGAGCAGGGCCACAAGCTGCCGCAGAAAATCCTCGACTGGCGGCAAGTGTCGAAGCTGCGCTCGACCTATACCGATGCGCTGCCGAACTACGTCAACCCGACGACGCAGCGCGTGCACACGTCCTACGCGCTGGCGGCGACCACGACCGGCCGCCTCTCCTCGTCCGAGCCCAACCTGCAGAACATCCCGATCCGTACCGAGGAAGGCCGGAAAATCCGCCGCGCCTTCATCGCCGCGCCCGGGCACAAGCTTGTTTCAGCCGACTATTCGCAGATCGAGCTGCGGCTGCTCGCCGAGGTCGCCAATGTGCCGGCGCTCCGCAAGGCGTTTCAGGACGGGGTCGACATTCACGCCATGACGGCGTCGGAAATGTTCGGCGTGCCGGTCAAGGACATGCCGGGCGAAGTCCGCCGCCGCGCCAAGGCGATCAATTTCGGCATCATCTACGGCATTTCGGCCTTCGGGCTCGCCAACCAGCTTGGCATCGAGCGCGAGGAAGCCGGCGCCTATATCAAGAAGTATTTCGAGCGCTTCCCGGGCATCCGCGACTACATGGACGAGACGCGCGAATTCTGCCGCACCCACGGCTATGTGACGACGCTGTTCGGTCGCAAGTGCCACTATCCCGACATTCGTCATTCCAACCCCTCAGTGCGCTCCTTCAACGAGCGCGCGGCGATCAATGCGCGGCTGCAGGGCTCGGCGGCCGACATCATCCGCCGCGCCATGATCCGCATGGAGGCTGCGCTCGCGGAGGCGAGGCTCTCGGCGCAGATGCTGCTGCAGGTGCACGACGAGCTGATCTTCGAGGTGAAGGATGCGGAGGTCGAGAAGACCCTGCCGGTGGTGAAGCGCGTGATGGAGGATGCGCCGCATCCCGCCGTGCAATTGCACGTGCCGCTGCAGGTCGAGGCGCGCGCCGCCGACAACTGGGACGAGGCGCATTGAAATCCCGCGCCGTCATCCTGAGATGCGCCGCAAGCGAGCCTCGAAAGATGACGGGCACAAGCCGGCCGGCCGCCTCCTTGAGCCGGCGGCTACGCGGCCGCAGCTCTGGGTGACGGATGCAAAGCGAGTATGACGCCGCGCCTCAGCCGCGGATTGCCCGCGCGGCGAAAATCAAGATGCAGGCCCCGATGAAGCCCGCAATCAGATAGCCGAGCCATCCCCCGAATCCGATGCCGAGCAGGCCGAACAGAAAGCTGGCAACGGCCGCGCCGACGATGCCGAGAATGATGTTCATGAAGATGCCGGTATCGCTCTTCATGAACATGCTGGCGAACCAGCCCGCGAAACCGCCGATGATGATGGCCGCGATCCAGCCGACTTGAGCCCCTTCCATCGCTGCATCTCCCTTGCAATCGAACCGGAGGCCCGGTCCCGGGCCTTTCGCGCGATTCGACTCCTGAACTATACCCGCTTTTCTGACACTGGTATTGCCGCGTCGCCGAAATCGCGGCCTGGCCAATGCGATGCGGTATTCCTTGCTGCATGCACAGACATGCACCCGGCCGCTTCGCTTGCCGGCAGGAATGGCGTAAGAGTGGCCGAAAGGCCTTATCCGGAAAAGCCCGCGCGCCATGCCGACCACAACTGCCCTTCTCGCCTTCGCGCTCGTCTCGCTCGGCATGGTGCTGACGCCGGGACCGAACATGATCTACCTGATCTCGCGCTCGATTTCGCAGGGGCGCAAGGCAGGGCTGATCTCGCTCGGGGGTGTGGCGCTCGGCTTCGTATTCTACATGCTGTGCGCGGCCTTCGGCATCACGGCGCTCCTGTTCGCGATTCCCTATGCCTATGACGCGCTGCGCTTCGCCGGCGCGGCCTATCTGCTCTGGCTCGCCTGGCAGGCGGTGAAACCGGGAGGGCGCTCGCCCTTCCATGTGCACAAGCTCCCGGCGGACGGCCCGAAGAAGCTGTTCGCGATGGGCTTTCTCACGAACCTGCTCAATCCCAAGATCGCGATGCTGTATCTCGCCCTGCTGCCGCAATTCATCGATCCCACCCAGGGCAGCGTGCTTGCTCAATCCATCATGCTCGGTGCGACGCAGATCGCCGTCAGCGTGTCGGTCAACGCGATGATAGCAATCGCGGCGGGCTCGATCGCGACCTTCCTCGCCGGGCGCCCGTTCTGGATGCTGGTCCAGCGCTGGATCATGGGCACGATGCTTGCGGGCCTCGCGGTGAAAATGGCGATCGAGGCAAGGCGGTAGCTCGGAAAACCGCTCATATCCGCGCAAGCGGAGTTCAGCAGGGGCCCGGCTTGCGCGGGGAACGAAAGACCCAGATGCCCCGCGGGTTGGCGCAGTTGCCTGGGGAAAAGCGCGCCGCCTGCCGCCACCCGTTGGCGGGCGGCGGGCGGCGGTGTTAATCACCGCCGGGCCACAACCCGCGAGCCAAGCGAGCAACGCCATGTCCGCCCAGCCGAACCGCACGCCCCGCGACGATACCGCGAAAGCCCGCGCCCGCCTGCGCGACATCATCCATGCCCGCTCGTTCGGCCGCGGCGAGATCACGCTCGCGTCCGGACGCACCAGCAATTTCTATTTCAACCTGAAGCCGACCATGCTCGACGCCGAGGGCGCGGCCCTGCTCGCGGAGCTGACGCTGGACGCGCTCGCGGGCGAGCGCATCGACTATGTCGGCGGGCTCGAAATGGGTGCGGTGCCGATCGCGGGTGCGATCGCGCAGCTGAGCTTCATCCGCGGCACGCCGATCCAGGCCTTCTTCGTGCGCAAGAAGCCGAAGGAGCACGGCGCCCGGCTCGCGGTCGAAGGACTCGCGCCCGGCGAGAGCCTCAGGGGCAAGCGCATCGTCATCGTCGAGGACGTGACGACCACCGGCGGCTCGGCGATGAAGGCGGTGGAGGCTGCGCGCGAGGCAGGCGCCGAGATCGCCTTTGTCTACACGATGGTGGATCGCGAGGAAGGCGCCGCGGAAGCTTTCGCCGCGGCCGGGCTCGATTTCCGCTCGCTGTTCCGCGCGTCGGAGTTCCTGTCGCGCTGACGCGGCGGCTGGCCGCATGGGTCTTTCGGCTTGCGATTGCTAGGCAGGACGCGGTTTCGATAACTGAAGGATTTTGGATGCGACGACGCGCTTGCACTGCCGTGGCTTTTCTTTGCGCATGGCTGCCCGTCCCCGCATTCGCAGCGCCCGCGCTCGATGGCGCGGAACTCTCCTGGATCTGGGAACTGCCGTTCATCGGCATGCTGCTGTCGATCGCGACCGGCCCGCTCCTGTTCAGAAAACTCTGGCACGACCATTATGGAAAATTCGCGCTCGGCTGGGCGCTGATGACGCTCCTTCCGCTTGCAGCCTTCTACGGCGTGGAGGTGTCGTGGCGCGCGTTCGTGCATGCGATGCTCGCGGAATATATGAGCTTCATCGTGCTTCTGTTTGCGCTCTACACGGTGGCGGGCGGAATCCTGGTCACCGGCGATATTCGTGGGCGTCCGCTGACGAACACGGCCATGCTCGCCATCGGAACGCTGATGGCGAGCGTGGTCGGCACGACCGGCGCAGCCATGATCCTGATCCGCCCGCTCATCCGCGCCAACGAGAACCGCGCGCACAACGTGCATGTGTTCGTGTTCTTCATCATCCTCGTCGCCAATGTGGGCGGCGCGCTGACCCCGCTCGGCGACCCGCCGCTCTTTGTCGGCTTTCTGCGCGGCGTGGATTTCTTCTGGACCGCGCAGCATCTGTGGCTGCAGACCCTGATCGTCGCGGGATGCGTACTGGCGATGTTCCTTGCAGTCGATACCTGGCACGCGCGACGGCAGCGCGAACTCGCAAAAGGCGAGATGCCCACGCGCATCGTTATCCGCGGCGGCGTCAACTTCATCCTGATCTTCGGCATCGTCACCGCGATCCTCATGTCGGCCGCTTGGAAGCCGGGCATCGCGTTCGACGTCTTCGGGACGGAGGTGGCGCTGCAGAATCTCGCGCGCGACGCATTCCTGGTCGGCATCGCCATCGCGTCGCTCGTGCTGACGCCGAACGAGCATCGCGAGAGCAACGGCTTTTCCTGGGAGCCGATCCGCGAGGTCGCGATCCTGTTCGCCGGCATTTTCGTTGCCATCATTCCGGTGCTGGCGATGCTGCAGGCCGGCCCGCGCGGCGCGTTTGCGGGCCTGCTCGCGCTGATCACGACGCCGGACGGCGCACCGAACGAGGTCGCCTATTTCTGGCTGACCGGCCTTCTTTCCGCCTTCCTCGACAATGCGCCGACCTATCTCGTGTTCTTCGAGCTCGCCGGCGGCGACGCACAAACTCTCATGGGCCCGCTGGCCGGCACGCTCGCCGCGATCTCGATGGGCGCGGTCTATATGGGCGCGCTCACCTATCTCGGGAACGCTCCCAATTTCATGATCTATGCGATCGCAACCGAGCGCGGCATCAGGATGCCGAGCTTTTTCGGCTATCTGTTCTGGGCGAGCCTGATCCTGCTTCCGCTTTTCGTGCTGCTCACCTTGCTGCCGATCGCGCCGCTGCCAGGACGCGGCTAGCGGGCAATCGCCGCCATAGCGGCCGCCGGCGGCGGGATGTCCGTTCGCTTCCTGTGGTCGGCATCCGGCCGCCAGCCCAGCACGGCCAGCATCACGAAGAAGCCGATCACATAGGCGACGATGATATACCAGCCGTGGCGCAGCCAAAGCCCGACCGACTTCGCCTCCGGATACATGTTCGACAGCGCGACGCCGGCGGACGAGCCGAACCAGATCATCGATCCTCCGAAGCCAACTGCAAAGGCCAGGAACCCCCAGTCGTAGCCGCCCTGCTTGAGCGCAAGCGCGGTGAGCGGAATGTTATCGAAAACCGCGGAGACGAAGCCGAGCCCCAGCGCGGTCTGCCACGACGCCAGCGGCAGCTTTTCGACCGGCATCATCGAGGCGCAGGTGACGAGCGCGAGCAGGAAGATCGTCCCGGTGAACGTTTCCGGCATCACCTCCCAGTCCGGGCGGCGCAGGGGAGCCGTCAGGAGGATGACAACCCAGACCGCGAGGCCGATGACCGGAATGAGGTCGAGCAGATGCGGAAACCGCAGATTGGCGGTCACGTTTGCGAGAATCGCGGCAAGCAGAATTGCGGCCACGATGCCGAGCCGGGTCCACTCGATCTCGAGGCGTTTGGGCGGATTTTTCACGATCGGCGAGAGTTTGTGCTGCTGCATCGCCGCCGGGATGCCGAAAATCACGACTGCCACGATTGCACCCAAGGCAGCCTCGGCCACGCTGAGCGGGCTGACGCCGTCGATCCACATCATGGTCGTCGTGGTGTCGCCGACGACGCTGCCGGCGCCGCCCGCATTGGAAGCTGCAACGATGGCGGCAAGATAGCCGATATGGACCTTGCCGCGGAACACGTGACGCGCAACCGTGCCGCCGATCAGGGCCGCGGCGATGTTGTCGAGGAAGCTCGACACGACCGCGATCAGGACGAGCAGGACGAAGCCGCCCTTCCAGTCGTCGGGCAGAAAGGCGGGCATCTCGTCCGGCACGCGGCTCTTCTCGAAATGGCGGGAGAGCAACGCGAAGCCCATCAGCAGCAGGAACAGGTTGGCGAGGATCACCGCCTCGTGCTGCATGTGCAGCGCGAGCCCCGTGAGCCCCGTGCCGTATTTGAACCCCGTGAAAATCAGCTTGTAGAGCGTAATCGCGGCAAGCCCCGTCAGCGCGACCTGCAGCGTATGGTGGTGAAAGAGCGCGACGCCGAGCAGAGTCAAACCGAAAAGAATAAAATCGACCGGAATTCCAAAAAGCAGGATCGGCTCGACCATTCCACGCCCCCCAGGCCCCTTTCACCAGGCCGCTTTCTCATGGCGCGACCTTGTCCCCGCCATCTTGTAGCGTGCGGCCAACCCTCTGAACAAGTGGCAAAAAGGCCAAAGGCTTCAAGGCCGTCCCGAGGGACTCGGTTTTGGTGCAACCTTTGGCACCCACTCCGCGTTCTGGAGGGACCGGAGGGATTTCATGCAGCCCCAGCGACGCACCGTCCATGCCAGCCGATTTGTCGTCGCCCTGGTCGCGGCCGCAGGAACGTTCGCGACGGCCGGTTCGCCCGCGCTGGCGCAAGGCATTTTCGAGCAGCTTTTCGGCGGCTTCCGCCGCATGGTGCCGCCCCCCTCTGTGCGCGGCTATGCGCCCGAGCGGGATCCGATATCGGACGCCGAGGAAATGCGCCCGCGCAGGCTCGGCGCCGCAGTCACCTATTGCGTGCGGCTATGCGACGGCCGCTATTTTCCTGTCCCGCGGCAATCGGGCGTAGACGCCAGGGACATCTGCAATTCGTTCTGCCCTGCGGCGCAAACCGCCATCTATTCCGGCGGCGGCATCGACCACGCCGTCGCCCCGAACGGCAAGCGCTACGCAGATCTCCCCAACGCCTTTCTCTATCGCGACAAGATCGTGGACAATTGCACCTGCAACGGCAAGAGCCCGCTTGGGCTCGCGCGCGCCGACGCGAACGAGGATCCCACCTTGCGGAGCGGCGATATCGTGGCAGCCAATGACGGCCTGAAATTTGTGACAGTCTCGCGCCGTGGCGAAGCCCAGTTCACTGCGATCGACAAGAGCAAAATCTACGGCGAGATCCGCAAGCGCCTGTCGGAGGTGAAGGTCGCGCCGGCCGCGCGCACGACCGACGGCGTGGCGTCGCAGGATTAGTCAAGCTCGGTCACCCGCTAACGCGGCAACAGGGAATCAACCGCCGCCTCGGCGATCGACAGCGAGCTTGTGAGCCCCGGCGATTCGATCCCGAACAGATTCACCAATCCCGGCATGCCGTGCTCGGCCGGCCCCTCGATCACGAAATCGACCGCCGGCTCGCCGGGGCCCGACAGCTTCGGGCGGATGCCGGAATAATCCGGCACCAGCGAATTGTCGGGCAAACGCGGCCAGTAGGTTCGGATGCGGGCATAGAAGGACGCGGCGCGCGCTGGATCGACCTCGTATGTCTCCTCCGTGATCCATTCGACGTCCGGGCCGAAACGCATGCGGCCGGAGAGATCGAGCGTGACATGCACGCCAAGCCCGCCATCGACGGGTGTCGGATAGATCAGACGCGAGAAGGCGGGACGGCCCGCATACCCGAAGTAATTGCCCTTCGCCAGAACGAGTTTTGGAATGCGCGCCAGGGGATAACCGTCGATGCGCTGCGCGAGCGCCTGCGCGCCAAGCCCGGCGCAATTGACCACGGCGTCAACATGCATCGCGCCCGCCTCGCGCCCGCCGAAATGGACCATCCAGCCGGACGTCTCGGGCGTCAGGCGATCGACCGGCGTCTGGAAGGCGATCGCCCCGCCGCGATCCTCAAGGTCGCCCTGATAGGCGAGCATCAGGGAATGACTGTCGATGATGCCGGTCTCGGGCGACATAAGCGCCGCAACGCAGGAGACTTCCGGCTCCATCGCACGCGCGGCATTGCCGCCGATCAGTTCGAGCCCCTCAACGCCGTTCTTCATGCCTTGAGCGAGAATGCCCTCGACCTTGACACGCTCCGCATCGTTGGTCGCGACGATCAGCTTCCCGCATTTTCTGTGCGGCACGCCGTGATCGGCGCAATAGGCGTACAGCATGCGGTTGCCGCGCACGCAGTGGCGCGCGCGCAGCGAGCCGGTGGGGTAATACATCCCGGCATGGATGACCTCGCTGTTGCGCGAGGAGACCCCGTTGCCGATGCCGTCGGTCGCTTCCGCGACGATGACGTCATGCCCGCGCCGCGCCGCCTCGCGCGCCACCGCAAGGCCGACCACCCCCGCTCCGACGACAAGAACCTGCATGGTCACGCCGACAACGAAGTTCCGCTCATCCGACCGAGCCGTACATCGTCCTCGGCAGCCAGAGCACCAGTTCCGGCCAGATGAACGTGGCGGCCACCGCCAGCACCTGCAGGATCACGAACGGTACGATGCCGATATAGATGTGGCGCGTGGTGATGTCCTTCGGCACCACGCCCTTGAGATAGAACAGCGAGAACCCGACCGGCGGCGTCAGGAACGAGGTCTGCAGGCAAACCGCGAAAACCACCACGAACCAGACCAGATTGAAGCCGAGATCCTTCACGACCGGCGCTACCAGCGGCAGGATGATCAGCACGATCTCAAGCCAGTCGAGGAAGAAGCCGGCGATGAAGGCGACGAACAGGATGAAGACGACGATCCCAGTCGGGCCGAACGGCAGGCCCTTGAGCAGATGGCCGATGAATTCGTCGCCACCGAGCGAGCGCATGACCAAGGCGAAGGCCGTCGCGCCCAGGAATATGCCGAAAATGAACGCCGTGGTAAGCGCGGTTTCGATGCCGACCTGACGAACGACCTGCAGGCTGAGCCGGCCGTTGGCGAGCGCCAGCAGCGTAGCGCCGAACGCGCCGACACCGGACGCCTCGGTCGGCGTCGCAATGCCGAAAAAGATCGTTCCCAGCACCGCGACGATCAATGCCGCGGTCGGAACGGTCGCCATGATGGCCCCCCAGATTTCGCGGCCAGTCAGCTTGTGGCGCTGGGGCGGCGGAGGAGCGAGGTCGGGCCGGACGAGCCCGAGCGCCACCACGTAGATCAGGTAAAAGATGCCGAGCAGCACACCCGGGATCAGCGCGCCCATGAACAGGTCGCCGACCGAGATCGACAGCTGGTCGGCCATGATGACCAGCATGATGGACGGCGGAATCAGAATGCCGAGCGTTCCAGCCGCGGCGACCACGCCCGCCGCCAGCGGCTTCGAATAATTCTGCCGCATCATGATCGGAATGGAAAGCGTTGCGAGCAGCACAACCGAGGCGCCGACAATGCCGGTCGACGCCGCAAGCAGGATGCCGATCAGAACGACCGTGACGGCGAGGCCACCGCGCATCTGGCCGAACACGCGCACGAAATTCGTCATCATCAGATCGGCGACGCCCGATCGGTCGAGCATCAGCCCCATGTATACGAACATGGGCAAGGCCACGAGCACCCAATTTGCCATCGTCGCAAAGGTGCGATCAACGATGAGCGCAAAATTCTCCCAGCGCGTCAGCAGGAAAGTGTCAACGCCGAACTGACTATTGAGGAAGATGCCGCCGGCCGTAAAGATCAGCGACAGCCCGCCGAGCGTCCAGGCGATCGGATAGCCGAGGAAGATCGAGGCGATGAAGGACAGCAGAAAGATGATGACGATGAATTCGTAGACTTCCATGATTCCCCCAGCGAGCCGGCGCGGCGGGCCTTATCGACCCCGCCCGCTCACCTCTTCTGTCGCAGCGCCGCGATGACGCGCGACAGTCTCGACACGGCAGCCATAGCGAGCAGCGCGAAGGTCGCGATGATGAAGGCTTTCAGGACATACCGATAAGGCAAGCCGTCGGGCGCCGACGAAATCTCGTTCACCGCCAGCGAATGCGTGAAATAAGGCACCGCCCACCAGGTTGCGAATACCGAAAAGGGCAGCAGGAACACGACTATGCCGAAGGCCTCGATCCACAGCCTGCGACGCAGCGGCCAGTGCTCGGCCAGCACATCGATACGCACATGCCGCTCGCGGATTTCGGCGAACGGGATTGCCAGCATGAAGCCGACCGCAAAGAGATGCCACTGCATCTCCTCCATCTTGATCGAGCCAAGCCCGAAGGCATAGCGCTGAATGACCTGATAGACGATCAGCAGCATGAGGATCGTCCAGATCCAGGACGACGCCTCGCCGATCCCGACCACGACGGCATCAAGCACGCGCGAGAGCCTCGTGACCGGCAGCGGAATGCCGGAAGGCCCCACGCCGGGGCCTTCCGTCGGTATCGGATGCGAAATGCTCATGCGAGCGCGCCGCCTACTTGAAGTCGCGGGGCAGATAGCCGAACTCTTTCCACTTCTGGTTCTGCGCCATGAAGGCAAGCTGGCTGTCGTAGACCTTCTTGAAGGCTGGATTGGCAGCGGCCTTCTCGGCCATCACCTTCTTGGTCGCAGCCTGGAATGCCTTGAGCAGGCTCGCATTGACCTGTTTCACCTGCACGCCGTCCTTTTCGTATTTGGCGAGCGTGGCGCCTTGCAGAGCTTCGGACTTCGCCAAAGAGATGGTGACTGCCGCCGTGCAAGTCGTTTCGATCAGTGCCTGGGTCTGCGCGTTGAGCTTGTTCCAGGCCGCGAGGTTCACATAGAGATACTGGTTGGTCGAGGGCTGATGCCAGCCGGGGAGATAGTAGTATTTCGCGACCTTGTAGAAGCCGAGCTGCTCGTCGACGGTGGGCAGCGAGAATTCGGTGCCGTCGAGCACGCCCTTTTCCAGAGCCTGAAAAAGTTCGCCGCCGGGCAGCAGCGTCACCGACGCCCCGACCTCCTTGTAGATATCCCCGCCGTAACCCGCCGCGCGGAATTTCAGACCCTTGATGTCGTCGGGGGAGTTGATCTCCTTGCGGAACCAGCCGGCGCCTTCCGGCCCAATGGTGCCGCAGAAGATCGGGTAGACGTTAAATGGCTTGAATAGCTCGCGCAGCATGTCGTTGCCGCCGCCGAAATACATCCAGGCCATGAATTCGGGCGATTCCATTCCGAACGGCACGGCGCCGAACAGGGCCGCAGCCGGCACCTTGCCGACCTCGTAGCCCATCCAGGTGTAACCGGCTTCGACCTTCCCGTCGGACACGGAATCGAACACGGCGAGCGCGGGAACGAGCTTGCCCGGCTCGAACACCTGCAGCTTGATGCGGCCGCCGGACACCTTGTCGAGCTGCTGCGCGACCCACGGCATGGCGTCGCCGAGCGCGACGAGGTTCGAGCCGAACGCCATCGGAACGGGCCAGCGGACCGCATCGATCTGCTGCGACTGTGCCGCGGTGGCGGACAGCAGCATCGCGGCTCCCGCCGCGGCAAACTTGATTGATTTCATGACGATTTCCTCCAGCCTTTTTTCTGACTGCGCAGCGATCGTTGTCGAGGCGCAGCGCCGGGCCGAGGCCCAGTCGTGGCGGAACCTTACAGGGGCGAGCCCGCCACGAAAAGGGCACAGCTTCGCCCACTTTCGAGGCAGCCGGCGAGCCGCTCGGATTGTCCCGCCGGCTCTGCCGATGACATTCTCTGCAAAAACGAGAGGGGCGGCTCGAGGAACCGCCCCTTGCTGCATTCGTTCGTCGTGCGGCCTTACTCGCGCACGCGACGATGTCACTCCGCCGCGAGCCGCACCTCGGGGGCGGCCGCGCGCACGTCGGCGTCGACCTTGTCCTCGAACTTCACGAAATTGTCCTGGAACATTTTCACGAGCCCGCGCGCGGTCTTGTCGAACTCCGCTTTGTCCTTCCAGGTCTTCATCGGGTAGAGCAGATGCGGCTCGACACCCGGCACCGAGGTTGGCACCGAGAAGCCGAAATAGGGATCGGTGCGATAGGAGGCGTTCTTCAGCGAACCGTCGAGCGCGGCGGTGACGAGCGCGCGCGTTGCCTTGATCGGCATGCGGCGTCCGACGCCGTACTTGCCGCCGGTCCAGCCGGAATTCACCAGCCAGCAATCGACATTGTGCTCGGTGATGTATTTCCGGAACAGGTTGCCATACTCGGCCGGCGGACGCGGCAGGAACGGCGCCCCGAAGCAGGTCGAGAATTCTGGCTGCACGCCGACAAGGCCCTTTTCGGTGCCCGCAACCTTCGCGGTGTAACCCGAGAGGAAGTGATACATCGCCTGCGCCGGCGTGAGCTTGGCGATCGGCGGCATCACGCCATAGGCGTCGGCGGTCAGGAAGATGACGTTCTTCGGATGACCGGCGCGCCCCGTGCGCGACGCATTCGGAATCGAGTCGAGCGGGTAGGCCGAACGCGTGTTCTCCGTTTTGGAGATGTCGGTATAGTCGGGCACGCGCGTGATCGGATCGAACACGACATTCTCAAGCACCGCGCCGAAGCGGTTGGTCGCGTCCCAGATCTGAGGCTCCGCTTCCTGCGAGAGATTCACGCATTTCGCGTAGCAGCCGCCCTCGAAATTGAAGATTCCGTCCGGGCCCCAGCCGGTCTCGTCGTCGCCGATGAGAATGCGGTTGGGATCAGCGGACAGCGTGGTCTTGCCGGTGCCGGAAAGGCCGAAGAACAGCGCGGAGTCGCCGTTGTGACCAACATTCGCCGAGCAGTGCATCGGCATCACGCCCTGCGCCGGCAGATAGAAGTTCAGCGTCGTGAACACCGACTTCTTCATCTCCCCCGCGTAGGAGGACCCGCAGATCAGCACGATCTTGCGGCTGAAATCGATCGCCACCATCGTGTCGGAACCGTCGCGGCCGCCGTGGCGCTTGGCGTCAGGCTTGAACGACGGCAGGTCGATGATTGTCATCTCCGGCACGAAACTCTCGACCTCGAACTGGTTGGGCCGGATCAGCAAGGTGCGGATGAACAGCGAGTGCCAGGCGAGTTCGTTGAAGACGCGCACCCTGATCCGATAGGTCGCGTCGGCGCCGCCGTAGAGGTCCTGGACGAAGAGCTGCTTGCCGCGGCAATGCGCGAGCATGTCCTGCAGGAGATTCTCGAAATGCTCCTTCGAGAGCTTGCGGTTGCCGTCCCACCACACGCTCTTCTCGGTGAGCGAATCGACGACGGTATGCTTGTCCTTGGGCGAGCGGCCGGTGTGATGACCGGTTTCCGCGCACAGCGCGCCGCCAGCAACGATACTGGCCTCACCGGCAATGATTGCGTGTTCGTAAAGCGGGGCGTCGGTCAGATTCCAGTGAACGGCGGCAAGATCCTTCAGACCAGATTTGTCGGCCCCGTAGGCCTTGTTCCATACGCCCGTCTGCTGCACGAAAAAACCTCCCGAACGCTGCCGGTCGTTTACGACCCGTTCCAAACTGGACGAAAGACGAACTCCATCGAGCGGCGCCGTCATAATCCTCCGGCCGCCCTCTGCCAAGTATTATGACGCCAAATGGTTTCGGGCGAAGCCCAATTGGGCTGCGTCAATGCCGTAAGACGGCACCGCACCGCAGCGCGCAATGATGAATCAGCCGCGTTTCCGCGCCTCTTCTGCCAATTGTTTCAGCACTTGCCGCAGCGCGGCGGGCGAGGCGACACGTTGCGGAAACGGCAACCGCAAGGCGGCGCGTCCCAGCTGCAGATCGAGCCCCTCCGGATCGCAACCCGCGCAGAGCCATTCACCATCAGGAGCGCCCAGCAGCCGCGTCGCGTAGAGGCGCAGGGCATCGGCATGATCGTCATTCATGTGCGCGAGCGCGCCTGCTTCCGCTGCGACCAGATCGTCGGCCCCCGTGAGATCGGTGAGAATATCGGAGGGCGGCAGATCGACGATGCGGCCAAACCCCGCAACAAGATGTGCGCCGCTGACCGCCATGCGGTAGAAGGCGAAGTCGGCGAAGCCAGCAAACATGTTAGCTTCGGGCTGCCGCGCGAGATAACGCCGCCGGTCGTTCTCGTCCTGCGTGAGCGCGATGCGCCCCATCAGCATGATGCGCGCGCCCTGCAGCGGATCGCCCTCCTTGCGTTCATCGAGCATGATCGAGACGCGCGGATCGGCAAGCAGGTTCTTCGTGTGAATGGCGAGACGCGACACCAGCAGCAGCGGCGACCCGTCCGCGGCGGTCGCAATATTGACGAGCGAGCAATAGGGGTCCCCCGTCCCTGCCATCAGCGTCGCCAGCGCGCCCGAGCGCGCCTCGCGCAGGATTTTCTTCGCTGCAGCCTTGGGATCGAAATCGGAATTTGCCTGCATCGGTCCCGTCCTTCAGGTCCGCGGCCAGAGGATCATCTGCGTGCAGCGGAAATGCGCGATCGCATTCTCGGCCTCCTCGCGGCACACGACGGCATCCCAGACTTGCGTCGTGCGGCCCTGATGCAATGGCCGCGCCGTGCAGACGATCGTCCCTTCGCGCGCAGTGCCCACGAAATTGCTCTTGAGCTCGATCGTCGTAAAGCCCGAGGCGCCCAAGGGCAGGCTCCGCACGGTGCCGTAGCCACAGCATGTGTCGGCCAGGGAGACCACAGTGCCGGCATGAAGAAAGCCGTTCCAGGCCGCGAGCGCCCGGCGCACCGGCAAGGTGGCGACCACAAGCGCGGGCTCGACGGTGGCGAAAGTCATGCCGAGAAGGCCCGGCAGATAATCGGAGCCGGACGAATTCCAGTCTTCAAGGGTTTGGGGGATCTGGAGCATCTCGCCACCTTCGATATCCGGCGTCCCGGCCATTAACCATTCGCGGCCGTGGCGCCCGGAATGTTTTATCGCTAAGCTGCTTGAATCGGGCTCAGAATCACATAGTTGAGCGAAAATAGTCACATTTCAGCCCAGCTTTGCGGGCTTCACAGCCTCCGGGGTTACCGGACGGGATCGAATAATGCCGACCATCGCGCTTGTGGACGATGACCGCAATATCCTGACCTCAGTGTCGATCGCACTGGAGGCTGAAGGGTACCGGATCATGACCTACACCGACGGCGCGTCGGCGCTGGACGGCTTCAAGTCGTCGCCGCCCGACCTCGCCATCCTCGACATCAAGATGCCGCGCATGGACGGCATGGAGCTTCTGCGGCGCGTGCGCCAGAAGACCGACATGCCGGTGATCTTCCTCACCTCCAAGGACGAGGAGATCGACGAATTGTTCGGCCTCAAGATGGGCGCCGACGATTTCATCCGCAAACCCTTCTCGCAACGCCTGCTGGTGGAGCGCGTGAAAGCCGTGCTCCGCCGCGGGGCGCCGAAGGACGCGACGGCTCCCAAGGAAGTCGACACCTCCAAGGTGCTGGAGCGGGGCCTGCTGCGCATGGATCCGGAGCGGCACACCTGCACCTGGAAGGGCGAGCCGGTCACCCTCACCGTCACCGAATTCCTGATCCTGCAGGCCCTCGCCGCGCGCCCGGGCGTCGTGAAGAGCCGCAACGCGCTGATGGATGCGGCCTATGACGATCAGGTCTATGTCGACGACCGCACCATCGACAGTCACATCAAGCGGCTGCGCAAGAAGTTCAAGGCCGCCGATGACGAATTCGAGATGATCGAAACGCTTTACGGCGTCGGCTACCGCTTCAAGGAATAGGTCCGTCCCATCTGACAAGCTTCCCGCCCTGGTTTAGAATGGCGGCAATGCGGCGGGCTGGAGCGGCGCAGCGGATCAACGTCAGGCGGACGCGTTACCTTGCTCGACCGGACGAAAGACATCGTTGCCAGGAAGGCGGGCTCGGAACGTCCGGACGCATCCGCGCGTCCCGCGCCGCGAAGCCTTGCGAGCATGCTGAGCGGTGCGTGGCGCTTTCTCTTCAGCCTCGCCTTTTCGAGCCTCACCCGGCGCATCGTCTTTCTCAACGTCACCGGCCTGCTCGCGCTCGTCGTCGGCATCATGTATCTGTCGCAGTTCCGCGCCGGCCTGATCGATGCGCGCGTGCGCAGCCTGCAGGTTCAGGCCGACATCATCGCGGGCGCGATCGCGGCCTCCGCCACGATCGAGACCGACTCGATCACCATCGATCCCGACAAGCTGCTCGAATTGCAGACCGGCGAGAGCTACGGCCCGCCGGACGATTTTCAGTCCGCGCTAGAATTCCCGATCAATCCGGAGCGCGTTGCTCCTGTTTTGCGCCGGCTGATTTCTCCGACCAATACGCGCGCACGCATCTATGACCGCGACGGCACGCTGCTGCTCGACAGCCGCAACCTCTACGGCCGCGGCGACGTCCTGCGCTTCGACCTGCCTTCGCCCGAGGCGACGAAGCCGAGCTTCCTCGAGCGGCAATACAACTCGGTGCGCAAATGGCTCGCGCGCGGCGACCTGCCGCTCTATCAGGAACTCGGTCCGGCCAACGGCAAGGGGTACCCTGAAGTCGAAGAGGCGCTCGACGGCTCGAAGGCGAGCGAGGTGCGCATCAACCAGCGCGGCGAGGTAATCGTTTCGGTCGCAACGCCCATACAACGGTTCCGCGCCGTGCGCGGAGCATTGCTGCTGTCGACGCAAGGCAGCGACATCGATCAGATGGTGGAAGCCGAGCGGCTTGCGATCTTCAAGGTGTTCCTGATCGCGGCGGCGGTGATGGTGGTGCTGTCGATGCTGCTCGCGAGCACGATCGCGGGGCCGGTCCGCCGCCTTGCCGAAGGCGCCGAGCGCGTGCGGCGCCGCATCCGCTCCCGTGTGGAGATTCCCGACCTGACCGCACGCGGCGATGAGCTCGGGCACCTCTCCGGAACGCTGCGCGACATGACCAACGCGCTCTACAGCCGCATCGAGGCGATCGAGAGCTTCGCCGCCGACGTCTCGCACGAACTGAAAAATCCGCTGACATCGCTGCGCTCGGCGGTCGAGACGTTGCCGCTCGCCAAGACCAAGGAAAGCCAGGAGCGCCTGCTCGCCGTCATTCAGCATGACGTGAAGCGGCTCGACCGGCTGATCTCGGACATCGCCGATGCTAGCCGCCTCGACGCCGAATTGCAGCGGCAGGAAGCCGAGCCGGTCGATTTGAAGCGCCTTCTGACCACCCTTGTCACCACCGCCAACGAGGTGCGTCACGATGACGGCGTCTCGGTGACGCTCTCTTTCGAAGGCGGCGGGCCGAACGGCTTCATCGTTCCCGGACACGATTCCCGGCTCGGCCAGGTGGTCGATAATCTCATTCACAACGCGCGATCGTTCTCGCCCCCCGGCGGCAGCGTGCGCGTCACCGCGCGGCGGCTGAAGACCGAGGTCGAGATCGTGGTGGACGACGACGGTCCGGGTATCCGCCCCGACGCCTTCGAGAAGATTTTCGAGCGCTTCTACACCGACCGGCCGCATCAGGGATTCGGTCAGAATTCCGGCCTTGGGCTGTCGATCTCCAAGCAGATCGTCGAAGCGCATGGCGGGCGCATCTGGGCCGAGAACCGGCATGCCGGCGGCATCGGCCTGGACGGCCAGCCGCTCGTTCTCGGCGCGCGCTTCACCATTCGCCTGCCCGCGATGTGATGGCGCAGGCTGCCACGATCCACGCCTCGGCCGTTCTCGTCGGATCGCGCGCGGTGCTGATCCGCGGTCCGTCGGGCTCGGGCAAATCCCGTCTCGCGCTCGCCCTGCTCGACTTGGCGGCTGGCGGCCGCGTGCCCTTCGCGCGCCTTGTCGGGGACGACCGCGTCCATGTCGAGGCCGCCGGCCAACGGCTGCTGGTCCGGCCCGCCGTGGCGTTGAGAGGATTGCTGGAAATCCGCGGCTACGGGCTGTGTGCCCTTCCCTTCGAGCCGGCGGCGGTCGTTGGCCTGATCGTCGACCTCGCCGCCCCCGATGCACTCCGGCTTCCCGAGTCGGACCAGCGCTCTGCCGCCCTCGCCGGCATCGAGCTTGCGCGACTTGCCGTCGCACCGGCAATTGACCCTGTGCCGCTGGTGCTGGCCGCCCTATATAGGCCGCTGGGTGGCGATCCAACTGAACCGGGCCCAATGCCCGCACCGGCCCAAGCAGGGCGGTGAATGCCCCAGATTGCTGCGATGCAACAATACTCCCGGAATGATCCCGAGGCCCTTGCAATGGGCTTTCGGATGGTCATGATGGCAGCCCTTTCGTGCGCCGCAAACTGACGGGGCCGCCGGAGAGCTTTTTCATGATCGGTCTCGTTCTGGTCACTCACGGCCGGCTTGCCGTTGAGTTTCGTTCGGCGCTGGAACACGTGGTCGGCCCGCAGAAGCAGATCGAGGCGGTGACCATCGGTCCCGACGACGATGTCGAGCAGCGCCGCAAGGACATCATTGAAGCCATCAAGCGGGTCGATACCGGCGACGGGGTTGCCGTGCTCACCGATATGTTCGGCGGCACGCCGTCGAACCTGTCGATTTCCTGCATGAGCCGGCCCAAGGTCGAGGTGGTGGCCGGCATCAATCTGCCGATGCTGGTCAAGCTCGCCAAGGTGCGGGCCGACACCCCGCTCCAGGACGCGGTCATCGCCGCGCAGGAGGCCGGCCGCAAATATGTGACGATTGCGAGCCGGGTGCTTGCCGGGAAATGAGCGGCGACACGCAAGACGGCGCGATCGTCCGCGTCCTCGAAATCTGCAACAAGAAGGGGCTGCACGCGCGCGCCTCGGCCAAATTCGTGCAAACGGTCGAGGCCTTCGACGCTGACATCAAGGTCACGCGCGGTGGCGAGTCCGTGGGCGGAACGTCGATCATGGGTTTGATGATGCTGGCGGCCGGCCCCGGCACCACCATCACCGTGGAAGCCTCCGGCCGCGACGCCGAGGCCGCCATGACCGCCATCGAGGCGCTCGTTACGGGCCGATTCGGCGAAGAGGACTAAGCCCCAGGTTCCGGGCAGTCCTGTCGCAAAACCTTTACCTTTACCGGGCTGGTAAGGAGCAATCCCGATCACCCGTGGCCGCAAAAATGCGGTACGGTCGGGTTTCGGATGTCCCAATGGAGGATTTCATGGACCAGCCTGCGAACGACAAGCCCGGTTCCAATGGCGCCACTGGCGCCGCCAAGCAGACGCCGGTGTTTCGTTACGTGGATCGCCCGGATTGCCCCGAGACCTTTGCAGATTCGATCAACAGCCTGTTCTTCGATGGCCAGACCATGCGAATCGAGTTCGGAATCACGCGCATGGACGAGGTGAAGCCCAATACGCCGCTGACCGGCCGCCGCTATCCGGCCTGCCGGCTGGTTCTGCCGCCGGCTGCCGCCATCGACCTGATCAACAAGATGCAGCAGACCGCTCAGGCCATGCAGAATGCCGGCCTGGTCAAGCCGACCCAGAAGCCGGACCTCAAGGAAGTGAAGGCGAGCTGACGCCCTTAGCCGATATAAAGAAATCTTTATATCCTCATTGCAGTCGGCGGGGGCGCCTGCTATAGGCACCCCCCGAGGCGGCCATCGGTGCCGCGCAATCTCCAATCAGGGATCATCATGACCGCAGCAGCAGCCAAGAAAGCTGGATTCTCCGACTACATCGTCGCCGACATCGGACTTGCCGAATTCGGCCGCAAGGAAATCTCCCTCGCGGAAACCGAGATGCCCGGCCTGATGGCGACCCGCGAGGAATACGGCCCGAAGCAGCCGCTCAAGGGCGCGCGCATCGCGGGCTCCCTGCACATGACGATCCAGACCGCGGTGCTGATCGAGACGCTGGCCGCGCTTGGCGCCGACATCCGCTGGGTCTCCTGCAACATCTATTCGACCCAGGATCACGCCGCCGCGGCGATCGCCGCCGCCGGCATTCCGGTCTTTGCCGTGAAGGGCGAGACGCTGAAGGATTACTGGGACTACACCGCCAAGCTGTTCGACTGGCACGGCGGCGGCTATC
>JACAEG010000021.1 GCA_013388965.1 Pseudorhodoplanes sp.
CCGCCGCGCTGAGCCCTTCGCGCGCTACGATGACGCGGATCGCGGCCTTCAGGCAGCCGCGCGCGCGCTCCTTGAAGACCTTGAACCAGAGATGGAGATTGTAGCGGTTGCCGGCAAAGACATTGTCCCACAACGTATAGCCATGCGCGGTAACGCGATTATTCCAGCGCTGGCTGTCGAGATAGATTTCGGTGACGCGCTTGCGGACCAGAAACTGCAGCAGGATCAGGACGGTGAAGACGGTGCCATAGGCGAGGGGGAGCAGACCGTCGATCTCCATGCCAAGCACGATCGAATTGAAGATGAGGGCGAGCAGAATCTTCAGCTGGCCTTCGACCTCGTACATCAGCCGGTAGATAGTGTGAAACGTCTCGCCGGTCAGGAACGGCTCGACCTGTTCGCGCGCATGCCGGTCGCCAAGCAGCGCCGGGAAATGACGATTGTCGCGCGCGAACTTGGCGATGTAGAGACTGAAGACGCGCATGCCGGCACGCTCGGCGTAGATCCAGCTCACGGCGCCTGCGGCGTAGGACGCGCACTGAACGACCAGGATCCAGATCAGATCATAGACCAGGCGCTCGCCGCCGCCTTCGGCCACGTCACGGCCGGCCTTGATCACAAGCCACGTGGTCGCGGCCGACAGCAACGCCTCGACCACCAGCAGGGTAAAGGTCGCGTACATCGGCCCGCACAGGAAGAAGCGGATAAACTGGAGCCTGGTAAAGGGCTCACGGGTGGCTGCGTCGCGGGTCATGGGCAAATGGTCCGGCCGGTGATCGATGCTCGCCGGACGGTAGCCGCCTTGCGGTGAATGGGGGCAAAACGTAAGTAGACGAAACGCGAGCGCCCGGCGGCGCTCCCCCGTGATGAGGCCCCCGGTGACGGTTATCATCGACACCATCTCGCAGCCGCGGCCGCGGCACCCGGAAAAGGCCAACCGGCCCGACACCCCGATTCTGCGGAAGCCGGACTGGATTAGGGTCAAGGCGCCGGTGTCCCGCGGCTATGCTGAAACCCACCGCATCATGCGCGAGAACGGCCTGCACACCGTCTGCGAGGAGGCGGGCTGTCCGAATATCGGCGAGTGCTGGGAGAAGAAGCACGCCACCTTCATGATCATGGGCGACACCTGCTCGCGGGCCTGCGCCTTCTGCAACGTCAAGACCGGCATCCCGGGCGCGCTCGACCCCGATGAGCCGTTCCATGTGGGGGAGGCAACCGCCAAGCTCGGCCTCAGTCACATCGTCGTGACATCGGTCGACCGGGACGACCTTGCCGACGGCGGCGCGGCGCATTTCGCGCAAACCATCAGGGCCATCCGCGCCGCGTGTCCCACAACGACGATCGAGGTGCTGACGCCCGATTTCCTGCGCAAGGACGGCGCGCTGGAGACGGTCGTGGAAGCGCGGCCCGACGTGTTCAACCACAATCTCGAAACGGTGGCCTCGCGCTATCTCACGGTGCGTCCGGGAGCGCGCTATTTCCATTCCGTCCGCCTGCTGCAGCGGGTGAAGGAGCTCGACCCCTCGATGTTCACCAAGTCCGGCATCATGGTCGGGCTTGGCGAGGAGCGCAACGAGGTGCTGCAGCTGATGGACGACCTGCGCAGCGCCGACGTCGATTTCCTCACGATCGGGCAATACCTGCAGCCGACCCGCAAGCATCATCCGGTCGTGCGCTTCGTCACGCCGGACGAATTCAAGAGCTACGAGGCGATCGCCTATGCCAAGGGCTTTGCAATGGTCTCGTCCTCGCCGCTGACGCGCTCCTCGCATCATGCCGGCGAGGATTTTGCGCGCCTGCGTGCCGCGCGACGGAAGACCTGATTTCGAATGCCCGATTATGCCACCACCCGGCGCGTCCGCCACGCGGCGTCCGACATGTTCGACCTCGTCGCCGACGTCGGGCGCTATCCGGAATTCGTGCCGCTCTGCGAGCAGCTCGTGGTGCGCCAGCGCATCAGCGAGCCGGAAGGCGTGGAGATCGTCGTGGCCGACATGACGGTGGCCTACAAGCTGCTGCGCGAGACCTTCACCAGCCGGATCACGCTCGACCGGCCGAATCTGCGCATCCTCGTCGAGTATCTGAAGGGTCCGTTCAGCCGCATGGAGAACCGCTGGGAGTTTCATCCAGTCGGCGACCAAATCTGCGACGTGAAATTCCGGATCGCCTATGAGTTCAGGAGCCGCATGCTCGCGATGGTGATGGGCGCGGTGTTCGACGCCGCCTTCAGGCGCCTCGCCGAGGCCTTCGAGCGGCGCGCGGATCAGGTCTACGGCCGGCGGACGGCCTAGCGACGGACCGTTTCCGCCATTGCGCGCAGCATCTCGAGGGCCTGCAGCAGCGCCTTGTGGCGGACATTGGCCCGCCCGACATCGCCATATTCGATGCGCTGATGATGCACGTCGCCGCCCCGCAACGCGCAGGCGAAATGCACAAGCCCGACCGGCTTTTCCAGCGAGCCGCCCCCGGGACCGGCGACGCCGGTGACGGCGACCGCAAGATCCGCCGGAGAATGCGCGAGCGCACCCGTCGCCATCGCTCTGGCGGTCTGTTCGCTGACCGCACCGAAACGCGCGATCGTGTCGCGCGGCACGCCCAGCATGGTTTCCTTGGCGTCGTTCGAATAGGTCACAAAACCGCGGTCGACCACGGCGGACGATCCCGCGATGCTGGTCAGCGCGGCGGCCACGAGCCCGCCGGTGCAGGATTCCGCCGTCGCCACGGTGAGTCCCCTGGCGCGGCAGACGTTTAGCACCTCGCGCGCGGCATTGGCTGCGTCAGCGGGCATGGCCGCCGCTCCAGGGCAGCCTGACGGTCGCGGTCGCGTAGGCGACGATGCCCTCGCGCCGGCCGATGAATCCGAGCTGCTCGTTGGTGGTCGCCTTCACGGCCACGCGGTCGACGGTGACGCCGGCGATCCCGGCGATCCGCTGGCGGATGGCATCGCGATGCGGACCGATCTTCGGCGCCTCGCACACGATCGAGACGTCGAGATGTGCGATGCGACCGCCGCGCGCGGCCACGCGTTCGACGGCAAAGCGCAGAAATCGGTCGGAGCTGGCGCCGCGCCATTGCGGATCGGAGGGCGGGAAATGCGAGCCGATATCGCCGTCGGCGAGCGCGCCCAGGATGGCATCGACCAGCGCGTGGAGCGCGACATCCGCATCCGAATGGCCGGTGATGGCCTGATCGTGCGCGATGCGCACGCCGCCGAGCGTCACGTGATCGCCCGGGCCGAAGGCATGCACGTCGAACCCCATGCCGGTGCGTATATCGGGCAACCGCGCGAATTCCTCCTCCTCCAGCTTCGCGAAGTCCTCGGCGGTCGTCAGCTTCATGTTGCGGCTCTCGCCCTCGAAGGTGGTGACGGTCAGGCCGGCCCATTCGGCGAGCGCGGCGTCGTCGGTAAAATCCTGCCGGCTGGATTCGGCGGCGCGGCGGTGCGCGGCGAGAAGCTTCTGGAAATCGAACGCCTGCGGGGTCTGCACGGTCCGCAGGGCGGCGCGATCGATGGTCTGCGTGACGCGGCCCTCGCCGTCCACCACCTTGACCGTGTCGGTCACCGGCAGCGCCGGGATCGCCGCGCCGGTGGCCGCCGCGGCGTCGATCGCCCGGTCGACCAGCGCAGAGGACAGGAAGGGCCGGGCCGCATCATGCACCAGGACGATGTCGGGCTTCGATGTCTCCAGCGCGGCGAGCCCGGCCAGCACCGAGGCCTGCCGCGTCGCGCCGCCGATGACGGGCTCCTGCACGCGCAACCCGGCGACGGCCGCCACGAACAGGGCCTCGTCGTCGGCATGCACGACCGGCTGGACGGTCCCGATCCGGGGATGCGACCCGAAAATCTCGAGGCTCGCGCGGATCACCGGCCTGCCGCCGATCGGCCGGTATTGCTTGGGCACGCCACCGCCGCTGCGGGTGCCGCGTCCGGCCGCGAGCACCAGGACGGCCACTTTTTGAGGCATAGGGAAAACCCTGCGGGGAAGCCTGGATCGCATCGCTGTAGCGCGGACCCGGCCGAACGTGAACCATTAAAGAAGTTGTGATTGCTGCAATGCAGCACTTGTGGCATAGGCAATGCTTGGCTAAACTCTAAGCAGGCGACCAAAATGGCTAAGCGGTAGGCAATGCCTCTGGGTCTCAGTCCATCTGCGGGTAAAATGGCAAGAGTCGGCCACCTTTCGTTAGCCAATAACGTGGTCCTGGCCCCTATGTCGGGCGTGACGGATGCACCGTTCAGACGTCTGGTCGCCAAGCTCGGAGCGGGTCTTGTGGTCTCGGAGATGACCCCGTCCGACAAGCTCACGTCCCGGCATTGGAATGCCATGCTGCGGGCGGACGGGGCAGGGGTTCCGATCCATGCCGTGCAGCTCGCGGGCTGCCGGGCCGACTGGATGGGCGAGGCGGCCCAGGTCGCGGAGCAGGCGGGCGCGGCGATCATCGATATCAACATGGGCTGCCCCGCCAAGCACGTTACCGGCGGGCAATCGGGTTCGGCCCTGATGCGCGATCTCGACCATGCGGTCTCGCTGATCGAGGCGACGGTGCGGGCCGTTGCGGTCCCCGTGACGCTGAAGATGCGGCTCGGCTGGGATGTCCGCACGATGAATGCGCCCGAGCTTGCGCGGCGCGCGGAACAGGCGGGAGTGAAGCTCATCGCCGTGCACGGGCGCACGCGCTGCCAGTTCTACAAGGGCGCTGCAGACTGGTCCGCGGTGCGCGCGGTCAAGGACAGCGTGTCGATCCCCGTCGCGGTCAATGGAGATATCGGCACCTTCGACGATGCCGATCGGGCGTTGCGCCAGTCCGGAGCGGACCTCGTCATGATCGGGCGCGCGGCGCAGGGCCGCCCCTGGCTGCCCGGCCAGGTCGCGCGCTATCTGGCGACGGGACGACGAGAATCGGATCCCGATCTGTCGGCGCAATTGCGGATGATTTCGGCACTCTACGAGGAGATGCTGACGCATCACGGCGTGGACATCGGCTGGCGCCATGCGCGCAAGCATCTTGCCTCCGCGCTCGATGTTGCCGCTCGCAATGCCGGCGCCGCCGCCGACCTTCTGAAGCACCATCGGAGCCTTGTATTGACGGCCGCCATGCCGGCCGAAACGCTCGATCGGCTGGCGGAAGCTTTCGATGCTTTCGCAACACACGGCAAGCCCGAGCCTCAGGCCTTGAGGAGTGCGGCATGAAACTGGAGACCGCCGCGGAATCGTTCCGCAGCGTGGCCGGCGCGGTGCTCAACGCGCTGCCGCTGCCGCTCATCGTGATCCGCTCCGACGGACGGATCATCGACGCCAATGTCGCAGCCGAAGCCTTCTTCGAGACGTCCGCGCCGATGCTGCGGCGCCAGCACCTGCGCGAGCTCGTTCCGTTCGGAAGCCCGGTCCTTTCGCTCGTCGAGCAGGTGCGCGAGCGCGGCGCGCCGGTCAACGAGTATCGTGTCGATCTTTCGACGCCGCGCAATCCGGGCGATCACGTCGTCGATCTGCATGTCGCACCGCTGCCGGAGCGGCCCGGTCATGTCGTGATCATGCTGCAGGAGCGCACCATCGCCGACAAGATGGACCGCCAGCTCACGCATCGGGGCGCGGCCCGTTCGGTGATCGCGCTTGCGGCCATGCTGGCGCATGAGATCAAGAATCCGCTGTCGGGCATTCGCGGCGCCGCGCAGCTTCTCGAGCATTCCGCCAGCGACGACGACCGCACGCTGACGCGCCTGATCTGCGACGAGGCGGATCGAATCGTGAAGCTTGTCGACCGGATGGAGGTCTTCGCCGACGAACGGCCCGTGGAACGCTCGCCCGTCAACATTCATGCCGTGCTCGAACACGTGAAGCGGCTGGCGCAATCCGGCTTTGCCCGTCACATCAAGTTCATCGAAGATTACGATCCTTCGCTGCCGCCGGTGCTCGCGAATCGCGATCAGCTCGTTCAGGTCTTCCTGAACCTGGTGAAGAATGCAGCCGAGGCCATTGGCGAGCAGGCGATCGACGGCGAAATCCAGATGACGACGGCGTTTCGTCCGGGCGTCCGTTTGACCCTTCCGGGAAGCAAGGCGCGTGTGTCGCTGCCGCTCGAATTCTGCATCAAGGACAACGGGCCGGGCGTGCCGGACGACCTCGTTCCGCACCTTTTCGACCCCTTCGTCACGACGAAGCCGACGGGTTCGGGACTGGGTCTCGCCCTTGTCGCCAAGATCATCGGCGACCACGGCGGGATTGTTGAGTGCGATTCACAGGCTCGTCACACGTGTTTTCGCGTGCTGATGCCGATGTATGCGGGAGCCGGCACGCCGGGCAAGGCCGACGCTCCCGAGCTTGTCGAGGAGACGAGCCACCGATGACAAACAACAAGAACCGCTGACGAGGACGCTATGCCCGCAGGAAGCATCCTGGTAGCAGATGACGATTCTGCAATCCGTACAGTTCTGAATCAGGCCCTGTCGCGCGCCGGCTACGAGGTGCGCTCGACCAGCAACGCGGCGACGCTGTGGCGCTGGGTCAGCCAGGGCGACGGCGACCTTGTGATCACCGACGTGGTCATGCCGGATGAGAACGCCTTCGAGCTGATTCCCCGGATCAAGAAGCTGCGCCCCGAATTGCCCATCATCGTGATGAGCGCGCAGAACACCTTCATGACCGCAATCCGCGCCTCCGAGCGCGGAGCCTATGAATATCTGCCGAAGCCGTTCGACCTGAAGGAACTGATCGGCATTGTCGGCCGGGCGCTCTCCGAGCCGAAAGAGCGACCGCGGCCGGCGGTGAAGGCCGATGAACTCGACGCGATTCCGCTGGTCGGACGCTCGCCCGCGATGCAGGAAATCTACCGCCTGCTGGCCCGGCTGATGCAGACCGATCTGACCGTCATGATTTCGGGCGAATCCGGCACCGGCAAGGAACTCGTCGCGCGTGCATTGCACGATTACGGCAAGCGCCGCACCGGCCCCTTCATCGCCATCAACATGGCCGCGATCCCGCGCGACCTGATCGAGTCCGAATTGTTCGGCCACGAGAAGGGGGCTTTCACCGGCGCGAATAGCCGCAGCGCCGGACGGTTCGAGCTGGCCGAGGGCGGCACGCTGTTCCTCGACGAAATCGGCGACATGCCGATGGAGGCGCAGACGCGGCTGCTGCGCGTGCTGCAGCAGGGCGAATACACCACCGTCGGCGGCCGCAGCCCGATCAAGACCGATGTCCGCATCATCGCTGCGACCAACAAGGACCTGCGCATCCTCATTCAGCAGGGCCTGTTCCGCGAGGATTTGTTCTTCCGGCTCAATGTCGTGCCGCTGCGGCTGCCGCCGTTGCGCGAGCGCGTGGAGGACATCCCGGACCTGATCCGTCATTTCTTCGTGCTCGCCGAACGCGAAGGATTGCCGCCCAAGCAGATCGATCAGGCCGCGCTCGAGCGTCTCAAGAAATATTCATGGCCGGGCAATGTCCGCGAACTGGAAAACCTCGCCAGGCGCCTCGCTGCGCTCTACCCGCAGGAGATCATTACGGCGGCGGTGATGGAGGCCGAACTCGCGCAGCCCGCGATCGCGATGGAATCGCAATCCCAGGAGCCGGACAGTTTGTCTGCCGCAGTCGAGCGAAATCTTTCGCGCTATTTCGCAGGGTTTGAAGACGGCCTGCCACCCCCCGGGCTTTATCACCGCATTCTGCGGGAGATCGAATACCCGCTCCTGTCCGCGGCGCTCGCAGCCACGCGCGGCAACCAGATCCGGGCCGCGGACCTGCTCGGGGTCAACCGCAACACCTTGCGCAAGAAAATTCGGGATCTCGACATCCAGGTCATTCGCACCAGCAGCTGATTTTGCCGCATCCGACGGACGCATGTCGCGGGGTGACTTCGCCGCGGATTTGTCGCAATCTGGCAACATTGTTGTAGAAAAGCCGCAACGTGCGGCGGGTGCTGCGCCCGCTTGCCGGGGTCCGAACATCGTTCATGACAAGCGCCGAACACAGCGCAGCGCAGGGTATTGCCGTTCCTCCAACGATCGGGGGCATCCCGACGCGCGTCCTTGGCTGGATCGCCGTCGGCGTCGCCCTGCTTTCGGCGCTGGCGACGTTTCTGGTGCTGGCCGGCCTGACGCCGGTGATCCCGACCCATCAGGTCGTGGTCAGTCTGCTCCTCGTTAATGTGGTCGCCGTCCTGCTGCTGATTGCGGTGATCGGCCGCGAGGTCTGGACGATCGTGCAGGCCAGGCGCCACGGGCGCGCCGCCTCGCAGCTGCATGTTCGGATCGTTTCGCTGTTCGCCGTGATCGCCGCCGTTCCCGCGATCATCGTTGCCATCGTCGCCAGCATCACCCTCGATCGCGGCCTCGACCAGTTGTTCTCGCTGCGCACGCGCGCGGTCATCGAAAATTCGCTTGCCGTGTCGGAGGCCTATCTCCGGGAGCATGCACAGCTGATCCGCGGCGACATCCAGGCGATGGCCGTGGACGTGTCGCGTGCGCGCCCGCTCTTCGATCAGGATCGCCAGCGTTTCGAGCAATTCCTGACCGCCCAGGCGAATGTCCGAGGACTGACCGCCGCGGCGCTGATCGATTCCGAGCTTAACGTCGTCGCGCGGGGAAGCCTTCGGGTTACGCAGGATTTCGTGAGCCCGACGAAAGAGGCGATGGAATCGGTCAACGAGACGCAGCCGCAGGTGGCGCTGATCCCGGACGCCAACTACGTCGCCGCGGTCATCAAGCTGCGGGGCTACGAATCGATCTATCTCTACGTCACGCGGCCTCTGGATCCGCGGGTCGTCGCCCAGCTTCGGGAGACGAGAGCGAATATCAGCGAGTTTGCGAGCCTGCAGGCGCGCCGCGTCGGCGTGCAGGTGGCTTATGCGCTGATGTACACGGTGATTTCGCTGATCGTCCTGCTCTCCGCCGCCTGGATCGGCCTGAACTTTGCCAATCGCCTGGTGGCGCCCATCCGCCGGCTGATCGGCGCGGCCAATATCGTGTCGACCGGCAATCTTCACATCCAGGTTCCGATACGCAAATCGGAAGGCGATCTCGCGCAGCTCGGCGAGACATTCAACAAGATGACGCAGGAATTGCGCACCCAGCGCGATGACATCATGCGCTCGCACGAGGTGATCGACAGCCGCCGCCGCTTCACCGAGGCCGTGCTGGCCGGCGCGAGCGCCGGGGTGATCGGCATCGGGCATGACTCGCGCATCAACATCCTCAATCGGTCCGCCGAGAAGCTGATCGGACGCCCGGAATCCGAAGTGCTCGGTCAAAGGCTCGAGGATGTCGTTCCCGAGCTCGCCGAGGTGCTGGCGGCGGCGCAAGCAAGCGGGCAACGGCTTCTGCAGACGCAGATCACGCTCAACCGGGCGGGGCGCGAGAGAAACCTGTCGGTGCGGGTCACGAGCGAGCAGGCCGGGCAGGCCGAACACGGCTTCGTGGTGACGCTCGACGATATCACCGAGCTTGTTTCGGCGCAGCGCACATCGGCCTGGGCGGATGTGGCGCGCCGCATTGCCCACGAGATCAAGAACCCGCTCACGCCCATTCAGTTGTCGGCCGAGCGCCTGCGCCGGAAATACGGAAAGGTGATCACGGAGGATCGCGCCATCTTCGAGCAATGCACCGACACGATTGTCCGTCAGGTCGACGATATCCGCCGCATGGTCGACGAGTTTTCCAAGTTCGCGCGCATGCCCAAGCCTGTCATGGCTCCGGAGGATATCGCCGACACGGTTCGCCAGACCGCGTTTCTCATGCGGGTCGGGTATGCGGACATCGACATCGAGGTCAATCTGCCCGAAGGGCCGATGCACGCGCAGTTTGACCGGCGGCTGATCTCGCAGGCATTGACGAACATCATCAAGAATGCGACCGAAGCGATCGCGGCACTGGAGCCCGGCTCCGGGAAGGGGAGGATCGTGGTCTCGGCGGAGCGCCAGGACGGCGACATCGTCATCGATGTCGTCGATAATGGTATCGGATTGCCGCAGGAGAATCGCAGCCGCCTGCTCGAACCTTACGTCACGACGCGCGACAAAGGGACGGGGCTTGGCATGGCGATTGTGGGCAAGATTCTCGAAGACCACGGCGGGACGATCGAGCTGCATGACGCCTCCGAGAAAATCGAAGGCCAGCGGGGTGCCTGGATTCGCATGCGCTTTGCCGCCGAAACGGCGGCCGCGCCAGCCTCGCAATCAAGTTCCGAACCTGCAATTAGCGTGAGCAAGTAAGCATGGGCGCCGACATTCTCATCGTCGACGACGAAAGCGATATCTGTGAACTGGTCGCGGGAATCCTGCAGGACGAGGGCTATTCCACGCGCGTCGCCCACAACAGCGATGCCGCGTTGCAATCGATTCAATCGCGGCGTCCCAATCTCGTCTTTCTGGATATCTGGCTGCAGGGCAGCCGGCTCGACGGCCTGCAGCTGCTCGACGCAGCCAAGGAGCAGCATCCCGACCTTCCGATCGTCATGATCTCCGGCCACGGCAATATCGAAACCGCCGTCGCTGCGATCAAGCGCGGCGCCTACGATTTCATCGAGAAGCCGTTCAAGGCGGATCGTCTCATTCTGGTTGCGGACCGCGCCCTGGAAACCTCGCGCCTCAAACGCGAAGTGAAGGAGCTCAAGCAGCTCGCGCCGATCGCGAGCAGCCTGGTGGGCCGGTCGCCGGCGATGAATCACTTGCGCCAGATCGTCGAGAAGGTGGCCCCGACCAACAGCCGGATCCTGATCGTCGGCCCCTCCGGGTCCGGCAAGGAGCTGTGCGCGCGGACGATTCACGCCATGTCCTTGCGCGCGAGCGGTCCGTTTGTCGTCATCAACGCCGCCGCCATCACACCGGAGCGGATGGAGATCGAATTGTTCGGGGTCGAGCAATCGAACGGCACGCAAAGCCGGAAGGTGGGCGCGCTCGAGGAGGCCCATGGCGGCACGCTGTTCATCGACGAGATCGCCGACATGCCCCGCGAGACGCAGAACAAGATCTTGCGGGTGCTGGTGGACCAGACTTTCGACCGCGTCGGCGGCAACAGCAAGGTCTCGGTCGACGTGAGGATCATCTCCTCGACCGCGCGCAATCTGGAGGCCGAGATCGCCGAGGGCCGCTTCCGGGAGGACCTCTACCATCGCCTGTCGGTCGTGCCGGTGCGGGTGCCGCCGCTTGCCGAACGACGCGAGGACATCGTGCCGCTGGTGGAATATTTCATGGAACAGATTTCGCAGGCCACCGGCTTGCCGATCCGCACCATCGGCGAGGACGCGATGGCGATCCTGCAGTCGCATGACTGGCCGGGCAATGTCCGCCATCTTCGCAACAATGTCGAACGGCTGATGATCCTGGCCGGCGGCGATCCCGGCGCCGTCATCACCGCCAGCATGCTGCCGCAGGATGTCGGCTCGATGATCCCGACCATGCCGAACGGCAATGGCGGGGAACAGTTGATGGGCCTGCCGCTCAGGGAGGCGCGCGAAATGTTCGAGCGCGAGTATCTCGTCGCGCAGATCAACCGCTTCGGCGGCAACATTTCGCGCACGGCGGAATTCGTCGGCATGGAGCGCTCGGCGCTGCATCGCAAGCTCAAGGCGCTCGGGATCGGGTAGGGCGCCTCCGGCACGCAACCCATGTCCCGCATCGCCTATGTCAACGGCCGGTATGTCCGGCGCTCGCAGGCCTCGGTCAATATCGAGGATCGCGGCTATCAGTTCGCCGATGGCGTCTACGAGGTCTGCGAGGTGAGGGGCGGACAGCTCGTTGACGAGCGCCGTCACATGGAGCGCCTGGTGCGCTCGCTGACCGAATTGCGCATCGCTCTGCCGATGTCGCTCACCGCCCTGAGCGTGGTGCTGCACGAAGTCGTCCGCCGCAACCGCGTGATGGACGGAATCGTCTATCTTCAGGTCACGCGCGGGGTGGCGCGGCGCGATCATGCGTTTCCCGCTCCCGAGGTTCCGCCGAGCGTCGTCGTCACGGCAAACAGGCTCGACGTCGGCAGGGCCGAAGCGCTGGCCGGTGAAGGGATCGCGGTGATCACGGTTCCGGAGAACCGGTGGGACCGCGTCGACATCAAGTCGATAGCGCTCCTGCCCAACGTGCTGGCCAAGCAGCAGGCGCGGGAGCAGGGTGCCCGCGAAGCCTGGTATGTCGGGCGCGACGGCAAGGTGACCGAGGGCTCCTCCTCCAATGCCTGGATCGTGACCCGGGATGGCAAGGTGGTCACCCGTCAGGCCGACCACGGCATCCTGCGGGGAATCACCCGCACCGTCCTGCTGGATGCGATCAAGGCGAAGGGGCTCGACCTCGAAGAGAGGCCCTTCACGGTCGCGGAGGCGCTCGCGGCGCGCGAAGCCTTTCTGACCTCCGCGAGCCAGATCGTCATGCCGGTCGTGCGGATCGACGGGCATCCAATCGGAAACGGGGCCCCCGGCCTCCTATCCACGGCCCTTCGCCGGGAATTCAGACGCTATTCCGAAGTCTCCTGACAGACGCCGAGCGACCTGCGGGCGAATGCGGGCTTGCGTGGCCTGTTGGGGTACCGTCTAATGAATTGCCCCCAAGTCCTCGTGGGGAAGCCATTCAACGCGGGACGATGCGACTTGGACAACAAGACGACCTGGCAGCAAAAGCCATGCGGGATAGGGGCCCGCGGGTCAAAAAAATGGAACAATGGCAATGGCAGCCGAACGCGCACAAAACCTGCAAGACACCTTCCTCAACCACGTCCGCAAGGCCAAAATCCCGCTGACCATCTTTCTCGTCAACGGTGTCAAGCTTCAGGGCGTGGTCACCTGGTTCGACAATTTCTGCGTCTTGCTGCGGCGTGACGGGCATTCGCAGCTTGTCTACAAGCACGCGATCTCGACCATCATGCCCGGGCATCCGATCCAGCTGTTCGAGGGGGCTGAGGAGGGGGCACCCGCAGGAGAGAAGGTCTGATTGGAGCCTCGTAATCGCGACAGGCATCGGGCGGGCGGACTGAGCCGCGAAGGCGGCTCGTCGACCGGCCGTGCGATCGTTATCGGCCCCTATCTGCGGCCGAAGCCGGTCCGCAGGACCGGCGTCGAATCCCGCCCGGCCGAAGCCCCGTCAAACCTGCGGTCCCCGGCGGCGCGGCTGGACGAGGCTGCGGGGCTGGCGCGGGCGATCGATCTGGACGTGATCGAGGTAGTGCTTCTCACCGTCTCCGAAATCCGACCCGCCACCTATATCGGCAAGGGCAAGGTCGACGAGATTGCGGGTCTCGTCAAAAGCCTCGACGTCGGGCTTGTGATCATGGATTGCGCGCTCTCTCCGGTGCAGCAGCGCAATCTGGAAAAGGCCTGGGGCGCGAAGGTCCTCGACCGCACCGGTCTCATTCTCGAAATCTTCGGCCGCCGGGCGCATACGCGGGAAGGCGTGCTGCAGGTCGAATTGGCGCACCTGAACTACCAGAAGAGCCGGCTGGTTCGCTCCTGGACCCATCTCGAACGCCAGCGCGGCGGGTTCGGCTTTCTCGGCGGCCCCGGCGAAACGCAGATCGAGGCAGACCGCCGCGTGATCGCGGAGCGCGTGGCGCGGATCGAGGCGGAGCTGGAGAAGGTCAAGAAGCGCCGCACGCTTCACCGCGAGAGCCGCAAGCGCGTCCCGTATCCGATCGTCGCGCTGGTCGGCTACACCAATGCCGGCAAGTCGACCCTGTTCAACCGGATGACGCAGGCGACCGTGCTGGAAGCGGACATGCTGTTCGCGACGCTCGACCCGACGCTGCGCGCCATCGCGCTGCCGCATGGGGCGAAGGTGATCCTGTCCGACACCGTCGGCTTCATTTCTGATCTGCCGACCATGCTGGTTGCAGCATTCCGCGCGACGCTGGAGGAGGTGATCGAGGCCGATGTCATCCTGCATGTGCGCGATCTCTCGCACGAGGACAGCGACGCGCAGGCACATGACGTCGCGCATGTGCTGGAAACGCTGGGCATCGAGATGCATGACGAGCGGCTGATCGAGGTCTGGAACAAGATCGATCGTCTGGACGCCGCCGGCCGCGAGCGGCTTGCCAATCTGGCCGCGCGGCAGGACGCCGGCAACAGGCCCGTTCTCGTTTCGGCGCTGACGGGTGAGGGGCTCGAACGCCTGACCGACGCGATCGAGGCGCGGCTCGGCCGCAACCGCGAAGTGCTGCATCTCGTGCTCGATCCCGGCGACGGCGCCGGCGTGAGCTGGCTGCATCGCCATACCGAGGTGATCGGAAAGTCGATGCGGGAGGACGGCCGCCTTGAGGTGACCGTGCGCGCGGATGCCGCCAACGCGCAGCATTCCAGGCGGAAGTTCCGGCTGGCGGAAGCGGCAAATTGAATCGAATTTTATGCAAATCGGAGCAGGTGGCGCGCCCCTGGTTCAGTCCCGCTCCGCCGCCTTCGCGGCATCCCAAAGCCGGTCCATTTCCTCGAGCGTCGCTTCGGACGGCGTCTTGCCGGCTGCGGCGAGCGCGGCTTCGATGGCGGCGAAGCGCCGCTCGAATTTCAGGTTCGCCGCGCGCAGGGCCGCGTCGGGATCGGCGCCGGCATGGCGCGCCAGATTGACGACCGCGAAGAGAAGATCGCCGATCTCGGCGGCAATCTCCTCCTTGCCCCCGCCGTCGAGCGCGGCTTCGATCTCGTCCGCCTCCTCGCGAATCTTGGCCAGCACGGCGCGCGGATCGTTCCAGTCGAAGCCGACCTTGCCGGCCTTCTGCTGCAGCTTCAGCGCGCGCATCAGCGCGGGCAGGCCGGCGGGAATGCCGGCCAAAGCGCCCGTGCCGCCGACCGGAGGCTTGCCCGCTGCCGCGCGTTCGGCCCGTTCCTCGGCCTTGATCCTGTCCCAGAGCCCCTTGACGGCTTCGGGCGTCAGGTCGTGCGTCGCGCCGAACACGTGCGGATGCCGGCGGATGAGCTTGCGGGTGATCGCCTCGACGACGTCATCGAAGGCAAACGCGCCTTGCTCCTGCGCCATGCGCGCGTGAAACACGACCTGCAGCAGGAGGTCGCCCAGTTCGTCGCGCAGGTCGTCGAGGTCGCCGCGCGCGATCGCGTCCGCCACTTCGTGCGCTTCCTCGATCGTGTATGGCGCGATCGAGGCAAAATCCTGCTGCATATCCCAGGGGCAGCCGGTGACGGGCGTGCGCAGCGCCGCCATGATCTCGATGAGCCGGGCAATGTCGCGGGACGCTTTCATGAAAGGACCCGGCGGACCTTGATCCCGGTAACCCGCCTCGCCACGGCGCGATTCGCATAAGACATATTATGGAACATCCGCGG
>JACAEG010000212.1 GCA_013388965.1 Pseudorhodoplanes sp.
CCTCAGCGCCGAGCGGCGGCGGCGGCGCGGCGAGGGATCGTCCACCTCGACAGCCCCGAGCCGCGGAAACGGCGCATGGATTTCGCCATCAAGCTCGGCAACCAGCAGGGGCAGACCGAGCACGCGGCCCCAGGCCCGCCACACGGCCAGCACGTCGTCGGTATTGGGTGCGGAGAAAAGCGGGACGCTCAGCGCGTCGTCGGCATGATCGAGCGTGACGCAGGCCGACGCGGCGCGCTTGCCCTCGATCACGCGCAGCGTGACGCCGAGAAAGGACGATATCGGCACGCCGATCGCCATCCGCATGCCGCGCACCTCGCGCCGCAGGATGACGCGCTCGCGGTGCAATTCGACCTGGCGGACTTTGCCGTCCGCCGCGCTGTCCTTCGCCGGAAAGCGTACAGGCAAGGAAAAGGGGTCGAGCCGCATGACACGGCCCGACCCCGGCGTGGCTTCGCCGGGCTCCATCTGACGCCTCGAAATCTCCCCCCGGACTTTGCGTCCGTTATGGGAGGAGCGTGCCAGAAGCGTTTCCAGATCCGCTTAACAAGGCTGGTTAAAAGGGTATTTCGCGCATCCCGAAATGTTGCATGCTTGACGGGGCGTTGCCAGCGATGCTTGACGAGATGTTGCGGCGGCGCGGACACCGAAAAAACGGCGCTTGCAAGAGCCATCCGCGCCACTTAAATCGCGTGCATCAATGTCCTCGCTCCTCGATCAATCCGCCCTGACTGGCCTTGCTGACCGGCTGGTGCGTGCCGCGCGCGCGGCGGGCGCCGACGATGCCGACGCGGTCGCCGTGCGCTCGGTCTCGCTCGGCGTGGAAATCCGCGACGGCGCGCTGGAGGAATCCGAGCGCTCGGAATCCGACGATGTCGGCCTGCGCGTGTTCGTCGGCAAGAAGCAGGCGGTCGTGTCCACCAACGATATTGCGCGCGCGGACGTGACGAGCCTCGCCGAGCGCGCGGTCGCGATGGCGCGGGTTGCGCCCGACGACGCCTATGCCGGACTCGCTGATCCGGCGCTGATCACAAGGACTATTCCCGAGCTCGATCTGGTCGACCCGACCATGCCCGAGGTGTCGCGCCTCGAGGCGATGGCGCGCGAGGCGGAGGCGGCCGCGCTCGCCGTGAAGGGCATCACCAAATCCGGGGGCGCATCGGCATCCGCGGGCATCGGCGGCATGGTGCTGGTGACAAGCCGCGGCTTCAGCGGAAATTATCTTACCTCCCGCCACAGCGTGTCGATGACCGCGATCGCCGGCGAAGGCACGGGCATGGAGCGCGATTACGACTATACCTCCGCGTTGCATGCCTCCGATCTGGCCAAGCCCGCCGAGATCGGGCGCAAGGCGGCCGAGCGCGCCGTCAAGCGGCTCAATCCGCGCAAGGTCGCGACCCGGCGCGCGAGCGTGATCTTCGATCCGCGCGCCGCCACTTCGATCGTGAACCATGTCGCAAGCGCGGCGAACGGCTCGTCGGTGGCGCGCAAGACCAGTTTTCTGCGCGACAAGCTTGGCGAGGCGCTCTTTCCCGCCAACATCCGCATCGTGGACGATCCGCTGCGCAAGCGCGGGCTGCGCTCGCATCCCTTCGATGCCGAGGGCGTCGCGGTCAAGCCGATGATGCTGGTCGAAGGCGGCGCGCTGAAATCCTGGTTCCTCGATTGCGCGACCGCGCGCGAGCTCGGCCTCGTCACGACCGGCCATGCCAAGCGCGGCGTCTCCTCACCGCCTTCCCCGGGGCCGAGCAACGTCTATCTGGAGCCCGGCACGCTTTCGCCCGAGGCGCTGATCAGGGAAACCGGCACCGGTCTCTATGTCACGGACCTGATCGGCATGGGCGTCAATCTCGTCACCGGCGATTACAGCCGCGGCGTCGCCGGATTCTGGATCGAGAACGGCGAGCTCACCTATCCGGTCAGCGAAGTCACCATTGCCGGCCACCTCCTCGACATGTTCCGCACGCTGACGCCCGCCAACGATCTCGTCTTCCGCTACGGAGTCGACGCGCCGACCTTGCGGGTCGAGGGCCTGACCATTGCCGGACAGTGACGCGATCGATTACGCAGCGCAGAGCAGGAAGCTTGCCGCCGCCGTGCGCGAAGCCGGCGCGATCGCGCTAAAGACCTTTCGCGGCACGATCAGGAGCTGGACCAAGGGCCACGATTCGCCGGTCAGCGAGGCGGATATCGCGGTCGATGAATTCCTGCGCGGAGCGCTTGCACAGCCGGGCGTGGGCTGGCTGTCGGAGGAGACGATCGACGATCTTGCAAGGCTGGAGTCGCGGCGTGTCCATGTCGTCGATCCGATCGACGGGACCCGCGCCTATCTCGCCGGCCTCCCCGATTGGGCGATCTCGGCGGCGTTGGTGGAAGACGGCCGGCCGGTGGCCGCCGCGCTGTTTGCGCCGGTCACCGACGAATTGTTCGTGGCGGCCCGCGGACAGGGCGCGACGCTCAACGCGATGCCGATCATCGCGACGGGCGGCGACACGCTCGACGGCGCCAGGGTCGCCGGTCCCAAGAACTACCTTGAGAGATTTGCGCGCCTCGGGCCGCAAATTGGAATGGTCCCAAAAATTCACTCCCTGGCCCTGCGGCTCACCCGCGTGGCGCAGGGGGAAATCGACGCCGCATTCGCGTCGGCCAACAGCCGCGACTGGGACCTTGCGGCAGCCGATCTTTTGGTGCACGAAGCCGGCGGGACGTTGACCACCGCGACTGGGGAACCCGTGGTCTACAACTTGCAGGACCCGGTTCATGGAGCCCTGCTCGCGGCGGGACGCGCCCGTCATGGGAGGATGCTCGATCTCGTGCGCGACAGATGGAAACAGATCGCCTGAAGGCGGCCCGCGCTCACCATCATTCAGGACATGAGCGATGACCGACAGCGTTCCCCAGAAGCAGCTTCTCCATCTCGTGCTCGGCGGCGAGCTATCCAGCCTTGACGGCGTCGAATTCAAGGACCTCGACAAGGTCGATATCGTGGGCGTTTTCCCGAATTACGCCACTGCCTATAGTGCCTGGCGGGCAAAGGCGCAGCAGACCGTGGACAATGCCCAGATGCGCTATTTCATCGTCCATCTGCACCGCCTGATGGATCCCGACGCCACGCCTGGAAAACCGGCCTGACAGACCTGCCGTGCGGATGTTGTCGTTCAAGCGTATCGCGCGAGCG
>JACAEG010000246.1 GCA_013388965.1 Pseudorhodoplanes sp.
CCAGATCTTCCTGGAGACCGACCTGTTCTATCAGGGCATCCGTCCGGCGGTGAACGTCGGTCTTTCGGTGTCGCGCGTGGGCTCCTCGGCGCAGACCAAGGCGATGAAAAAGGTCGCCGGCAAGATCAAGGGCGAGCTGGCCCAGTATCGAGAGATGGCGGCCTTCGCGCAGTTCGGCTCCGACCTCGACGCCACGACGCAGCGCCTGCTGAATCGCGGCTCGCGCCTGACCGAACTGCTCAAGCAGACCCAGTTCTCGCCGCTGAAGATGGAGGAGCAGGTCTGCGTGATCTGGGCCGGCACCAACGGCTTCCTCGATCCGCTGCCGCTCAACAAGGTGAAGGAGTTCGAGAACGGCCTGCTGACGCTCCTGCGCACCAAGCATTCCGACATTCTCAACACCATTCGCGACACGCGCGATCTCGACGACGCGACCGCGGGCAAGCTCAAGAGCGCGGTCGAAGGCTACGCTAAGACGTTTGCGTGATGCCCTTTTCCCTTCCCCCGAAAGGGGGGAGGGTGGCCGGCAAACCGGCCGGGTCGGGGGTCGCCCCCGCCCAATCACCCCCCCCGGGCGCGCGGCGCGCGCCGACCTCCCCCTTCCGGGGAGAGGCGAAGAAGAGACCGAGGACTGAACAGGCGATGGCCTCCCTCAAAGACATGCGCGTGCGCATCGCCGCGACCAAGGCGACGCAGAAGATCACCAAGGCCATGCAGATGGTCGCAGCCTCCAAGCTGCGCCGCGCGCAGGCCGCCGCCGAAGCCGCCCGCCCCTATGCCGAGCGCATGGGAAAGGTGCTGGGCAACATCGCCGCGTCCGTGACCGACCTCGATTCGGCGCCGAAGCTGCTGGCCGGCACCGGCAACGACAAGGCGCATCTGCTGATCGTGTGCACCGGCGAGCGCGGGCTGTGCGGCCCGTTCAACTCGGCGATCGTCCGCCTCGCGCGCGAAAAGGCGAACACGCTCATCAGCCAGGGCAAGGAGGTCAAGTTCTTCTGCGTCGGCCGCAAGGGCTACGAGCAGCTCCGCCGCAACTACGAGAAGCAGATCATCGAGCATATCGACCTGCGCGCCGTGCGCACGCTGCAATTCGAACACGCCCACCAGATCGCCGAGAAGGTGATCGCGCTCTACGAGCAGGGCGCCTTCGACGTGGCGACGCTGTTCTTCTCGCAGTTCAAGTCGGTGATCGCGCAGGTCCCCACCCCCCTGCAGGTCATTCCGCCGGTGTTCGAGCAGGCCGCGGGCGGCGAGCCGGCGGCGTCCTACGAATACGAGCCCGACGAGCTCGACATTCTCGGCCAGCTTCTGCCGCGCAATCTCGCAGTACAGATTTTCCGCGCGCTGCTGGAGAACAACGCCTCGTTCTACGGCGCGCAGATGACCGCGATGGACAACGCCACGCGCAACGCGGGCGACATGATCCGCAAGCAGACCATCACCTATAACCGCACCCGCCAGGCGATGATCACCAAGGAACTGATCGAGATCATCTCCGGCGCGGAGGCCCTGTGATGAGGGCGCCGCGCTTTCTTTCCCTCCCCCTGCAAGGGGGAGGCAACGCGACGGAGTAGAGTCATGGCCTACGCGATTTCCGCGACCACCAAGGGCGGCCGCAACGGCCGTGCCATTCTGGAGAATGGCGGGCTCGCGCTGGCGATGGGCCTGCAGAAGGAATTCGGCGGCAACGGCGAAGGCCACAACCCCGAGCAGCTTTTCGTGCTCGGCTGGTCGGCATGCTTCGGCCAGGCGATCCTCGCGCTCGCCAAGAAGCACGACCTCGACGGGCAGGACGCGCGCGTCACCGTCGCGCTGTCGATGGACAAGGACGAGATCAGCTTCGGCTTCAGGGCCGAGATCAAGGTCGCGCTGCCCGGCGCCGACAAGGGCAAGCTGCAGGCGCTGATCGAGGACGCTCACAGGATCTGTCCCTATTCCCGCGCCACGCGCAACAACGTGCCGGTCACGCTGACCGCCGCCTGACACTAGAGTTTCAAGGAGACCGACCGACATGGCCACGAAGCCCAACAAACCCGGACGCATCACGCAGGTGATCGGCGCCGTCGTCGACGTGCAGTTCGATGAGCATCTGCCCGCCATTCTCAACGCGCTCGAGACCAAGAACGGCGACAGCAAGCTGGTGCTCGAGGTCGCCCAGCATCTCGGCGAGAACACCGTGCGCACGGTCGCCATGGACACGACCGAGGGCCTCGTGCGCGGCCAGGAAGTCACCGACACCGGCGCGCCGATCTCGGTGCCGGTCGGCGTCGGCACGCTCGGCCGCATCATGAATGTCGTCGGCGAGCCGGTGGACGAAGCAGGTCCCATCAAGGCCGAAGCCCGCCGCGCCATCCACCAGGACGCGCCCGCCTATACCGACCAGTCGACCGAGGCTGAGATTCTCGTCACCGGCATCAAGGGCGTGGACCTGCTCGCGCCCTACGCCAAAGGCGGCAAGATCGGCCTGTTCGGCGGCGCCGGCGTCGGCAAGACCGTGCTCATCCAGGAGC
>JACAEG010000227.1 GCA_013388965.1 Pseudorhodoplanes sp.
ACATCGACGAGGTCGACAAGATCAGCCGCAAGTCCGAGAACCCCTCGATCACCCGCGACGTCTCGGGCGAGGGGGTGCAGCAGGCGCTCTTGAAGATCATCGAGGGCACGGTCGCCAGCGTCCCGCCGCAGGGCGGCCGCAAGCATCCGCAGCAGGAGTTCCTGCAGGTCGACACGACCAACATCTTGTTCATCTGTGGCGGCGCCTTCTCCGGTCTGGAAAAGATCATCTCTGGTCGGACCAAGGGAACGACGATCGGCTTCGGTGCCGATGTGCGGGCGCCGGACGAGCGGCCGACGGGTGAGATCCTGAAAGAGGTCGAACCCGAGGACCTATTGAAGTTCGGCCTGATACCGGAGTTCATCGGCCGCCTGCCGGTGATTGCCACCCTTGGCGACCTCGATGAAGGGGCCCTCGTCGATATCCTGACGAAGCCCAAGAATGCCCTCGTCAAGCAGTACCAGCGGCTGTTCGAGATGGAGGGTGTGCGTCTCGAGTTTACCGATGGTGCCATGCGCAGCGTCGCCAAGCGGGCGGTCCAGCGCAAGACCGGTGCTCGTGGATTGCGCTCGATCATGGAGAGCATCCTGCTCGATACCATGTTCGATCTGCCGGGCCTTGAAGGGGTGAGCGAGGTTGTCATCAACCGCGAAGTCGCCGAGGAACAGGCTAAGCCGCTGCTCATCTACGCCGACCGCCGGGGAGACGTCGGCAGCAGTGCCTGAGAACAGCCCAGGCACGGCCTGATGGTGCAGGGCGGTTTTCCTTGACCCCGCCGGCCGGCAAGCCCACGTATCTCCTGTGAGTCGCGCTAGCGAGTCTCCCACCCTTTTCGGCGTTACCGCCACCTCAAACACACGGTGAAACGGTCTTGACCAGTAAAACAACGATATTTCCCGTTCTACCGTTGCGGGATATCGTCGTCTTCCCGCATATGATCGTGCCGCTGTTCGTCGGTCGCGAGAAATCGGTCCGTGCCCTCGAAGACGTCATGAAGGATGACCGTCAGATTCTCCTGGTTGCGCAGAAGAATGCCGCACAGGATGATCCGTCGGAGGCCGACATCTTCTCTGTGGGCACGGTATCGACCGTGCTGCAACTGCTCAAGCTTCCCGATGGTACCGTCAAGGTGCTGGTCGAAGGTGGGCAGCGCGCACGCATTCTGCGCTACACGGACGAGTCGGCATTTTTCGAAGCGAATGCCGAGATCATCGCCGACGCGCCTGGCGACAAGCAGGAGATGGGCGCGCTCGCCCGTTCGGTGGTCAGCCAGTTTGAACAGTATATCAAGCTGAACAAGAAGATCCCGCCCGAGGTCCTAGTCTCCGTCAACCAGATCGAGGATCCGAGCAAGCTTGCCGACACCGTCGCCGCTCATCTGGCGCTGAAAATCGCCGACAAGCAGGAATTGCTGGAAATCGAGTCGATCGACGGTCGTCTGGAGCGCGTCTATGGTCACATGGAGGCCGAGATCGGCGTTCTCCAGGTGGAAAAGCGCATCCGCAACCGCGTTAAGCGGCAGATGGAGAAGACGCAGCGCGAGTATTATCTCAACGAGCAGTTGAAGGCGATCCAGAAGGAACTCGGTGAGGGCGAGGATGGCCGCGACGAGGTCGGCGAGTTCGAGGAGCGCATCAAGTCGACGCAGTTGAGCAAGGAAGCGCGGGAAAAAGCGCTCGGCGAAATCAAGAAGCTGCGGTCGATGAGCCCGATGTCGGCGGAAGCGACCGTCGTGCGTAACTACCTCGAATGGATGCTGACCATTCCGTGGAAAAAGCGCACGCGGATCAAGAAGGACATGAAGCTTGCGCAGGAAATCCTCGATGTCGATCATTACGGACTGAAGAAGGTCAAGGAACGGATCCTCGAGTATCTCGCGGTCCAGCAGCGTACCAACAAGTTGCGTGGACCGATCCTTTGCCTCGTCGGCCCGCCGGGTGTTGGCAAGACGTCGCTGGGCAAGTCGATCGCCCGCGCCACCGGCCGCAACTTCGTGCGCATGTCGCTGGGCGGCGTCCGCGACGAGGCGGAGATCCGCGGCCACCGGCGCACCTACATTGGTTCGATGCCGGGCAAGATTATCCAGGGCATGAAGAAGGCGAAGTCGTCTAACCCGCTGTTCCTCCTCGACGAGGTCGACAAGATGGGTCACGACTGGCGCGGGGATCCGGCCTCGGCATTGCTCGAAGTCCTCGATCCGGAACAGAATTCGACGTTCAACGATCACTACCTGGAAATCGACTACGACCTTTCGGACGTGCTGTTCTTGACGACGGCAAACACGATGAATATGCCGCCGCCACTGCTCGACCGGATGGAGATCATCCGCATCTCCGGTTACACCGAGGACGAAAAGGTGGAAATCGCCAAGCGCCACCTGATCCCCAAACAGATCGAGGCGCACGGCTTGAAAGTCGGCGAGTGGTCGATCTCGGACGGCGCGCTGCGTGATCTGATCCGCCACTACACGCGCGAAGCGGGCGTGCGCAATCTCGAGCGCGAGCTGGCGAACCTGACGCGCAAGGCGATCAAGGATATCATGATGAAATCGGCGACCGAGGTGCACCTCAGCCGCCGCAACCTCGAAAAGTACGCGGGGATCAAGAAGTACCGGATCGGCGAAGTCGAGCAGGACGACCTCGTCGGCGTCACCACCGGGTTGGCGTGGACGGAGGTCGGCGGCGAACTGCTGTCGATCGAGGCGGTGATGGTCCCCGGTCGCGGCCGCGTCACCTACACCGGCAAGCTCGGCGACGTGATGCAGGAATCGATCCAGGCGGGCAAGTCGTTCGTTCAGTCGCGGGCCATTCGCTTCGGCATCAATCCGACGATCTTTTCCAAGCGTGACATCCACGTGCACGTGCCGGAAGGGGCGACGCCGAAGGATGGCCCCTCGGCCGGGGTGGCCATGGTCACCTCGATCGTCTCCGTGCTGACCGGCTTTGCCGTGCACAAAGACGTGGCGATGACCGGCGAGATCACGCTGCGCGGGCGCGTGCTGCCGATCGGCGGTTTGAAGGAAAAGCTGTTGGCGGCGCATCGCGGCGGCATCAAGCGCGTGCTCATCCCCAAGG
>JACAEG010000247.1 GCA_013388965.1 Pseudorhodoplanes sp.
GGGCGCGCGCCGCAGAAAAATCCAGCGCCGCAACGAGAACAAGCGCCCCCGCAAGGGCAGTCAAGCGACCTGTGGCCTTGCCAGCGCTGAACATCGTGCTCCCCAGGGTAACGCTCCGCAGCGACGAATCGCGCCGACGGCAGCGGACAAAACACAGGAACATCGCCCCGCGGTCGCCCCGGGATGCGGCGGCTGATGCTTAACTCAAAACCAGGAAGTGCGTCAGGGACGAACCGGGCCGGCTTGCGCGGGCCCTTTCCGCCTAATCCCGAAGCTTAGCCCTTCGCGACGACCGGCGCCTTGCCAACAGGGGCCTTGCCCACGGTGGTGCAGCCGGCTGCGCTCAGGAGGGTAAGAACGGCAGCAGTTGCGATTACGATCTTCTTCATGGAAGCCCCCATTGAGTAACCACAGCGAAACTACACTTGGCGGCAGTCCGTTCACTAGTGCACAAAAGACACAGCGATTAACTATAAGAACCGAAAGCCGGCTTTTCCCAAACGCCGCGGAGGCGGGGACGAGCCCGCAAACCCTGCCGATATTGCTTCCCGCCTGCGAAATGTTGAATAAAAAGTTAATCGATCCGTCAATGCCCGGGGAGCTGAAGCATGCAGGTTCGACCGATCCAAATCCTCGCCGCGATCGCGTTCTTTGCCATGACGACTCAGGGCCTGGCGCGGGAAACGGTGAGCTTCAATGGGTATTCGGCCGGCACCATCGTCGTGAAGACCAACGAACGCCGCCTTTACTACGTGATGGGCGGCGGCAAGGCGCTCCGCTACCCCGTCGGCGTCGGCCGCGCCGGCCGCACCTGGGCCGGCACGAGCTTCATCAGCGGCAAGTTCATCAAGCCGGCATGGTCGCCGCCGAGCGAGATCCGCCGCGACAAGCCATCGCTTCCGCGCGTAATCCCCGGGGGGGCGCCGGGCAATCCGATGGGCGCCGCCGCGCTGACACTCGGCACCGGCGAATATGCCATTCACGGCACCAACGCCCCGAGCTCGATCGGCGGCTTCGTGTCATATGGCTGCATCCGCATGCACAACAGCGACATTCTCGATCTCTATGACCGCGTCAGCTTCGGCACGCAGGTTGTAGTCGTGAAATAGTCACAGCGGCTGCGCCGCGGCATCGCCCCAGGAATCGGTCGCCGCAAGCTGCGGCGCCGGCTTTGCATCCAACCCGCGCAAAGGAAGCGCGCGCTCCAGCAGCTCGCCGCAAAGGCACAGCATGCGCGGCGCGGCCTGGTCGATTTCGCCGCCGCGCAAGGCCAGGACGCCGACCTGACGGATTCAGTCGAGCCTGAAGCCCCTGGCGCGCACGAAGGCGCCGAAGGTCTCGCGCTCCGGCTTGGCATATTGGCGAGCCTTGTCCTCCGACCAGCCATAATCCCCGGTGCGGCCGAAATCAGCGACGAAACGCTGCCCGGCATAAGGCTGCGCCTTCGCGCGCCGCCGGTCGTAGGCCTCGATCTGCGCGGCGATGTCGGCGTCGGAGAATGAATCGACATGCACGGTGGCCGCGAGCGGAAGCCGCAGGGCGATGGCGGGCGGCTGCGCCGGCCAGCCGACGGCCAGTCCCGCAACCGGAAAGACATGCGGCGGCAGGCGCAGGAGGTCGCTCACCTTTTGCGCCTCGTTGCGGATCGCGCTGACCGGGCAGGTCCCGAGCCCGCACAAGGCCGCCGCTGCGACGAAGGCCGATAGCGCAATGGCGGCATCCACCGCTGCGTTGAAGAATGCATCGAGATGATCGTTGGCGAAGGGCCGGCCGCGCCATTCGTGCAATTGCCGCTGCCTCCGATTGTTGCCGCAGAACACGAGCAGGGCCGGCGCGCGCGCCCCCCAGGCCTGACCGGGCATCAGCGCCGCCAGCGCGTTGTGCAACGCGCGGTCACGAACAATGACGATGTCGCGCTGCTGCAGATCGCTCTTGGTCGGAGACGCCAGCGCCAGCGCGCACAGCGCATACAGGAGCTCGTCCGCCACCGCAAGGCCGTCGAAGTCGCGCGTCGAGCCGCGCATTGCCATGGTCTTTAATGCCTCGTTCGCCGCAAGCTGCGGCGGCACCGGCCCGGCATCGCCGAATCGTTCGGCGAGCGCGGCAGACAGCGAGGGTGCATTCCCGGTCATGTCCCGATCCCCATTTGCGGGGTGACTGTACGGCGCGCAATGCAGCCTTGAAAGCGAGCGCCGTTGCATCGGCAGTCGCCATTGGCCAGTGTCGCGCGGGTGAACGAGCTGATGACGGCTGTCGCGGGGCTGTTCGATCCCGCATCGTTTTCTTCCGGCCTGGCCCTCGCTGCTGCGGCGAGCATCCTGGCCGCCGCCTTCCTGCGCGGGCTGACCGGCTTCGGATTCGCGCTCGCTGCGGTGCCGCTGCTGAGCCTGTTCCTGGCGCCGGTGGTTGCCGTGCCGCTGGTGATCTGCCTGCAGCTTGCCGGCAACCTGTTCGAGATTCGGACCTCGCTGAAGGGATGCCACTGGCCGTCGCTGTCCTGGCTTGCGCTCGGGGCCCTGATCGGCACACCCCTCGGCATGCTGGCGCTGGCGCTGTTTCCGGCCTCAGCGGCCCGCCTTGCCATCGCCGCTGTGACTGCGGCAGCGCTGCTCATCCTGACGCGGGGCTTCGCCTTCAGGCTGGTTCCCGGGGCGCAAGCGACGTTGCCGGTCGGCGCGCTGGCCGGCCTTTTCAACGGACTCGCCGGCATGCCGGGGCCGCCGGTGATCGCCTATTACATGGCCTCGCCGGTGTCGCGGATCGCCATGCGCGCCTCGCTCAATGTTTTCTTTCTGATCAACGCCATCATCGCGCTGGTCAGCGCATTGCCGCTCGGCCTGATCACCTGGCAGGTTGCACTTTGCGCGCTCGCCGGGCTGCCGCTGATGTTCGCCGGACAATGGCTCGGCCTTCGCTATTTCCACCGTGGCAGCGACCGGACACACCGCGTCATCGCTCTGGCCGCACTCGGCGCCATCGCCTTCGGTGCGGCGGTGAAGGGATTGAGCGACCTGCTCTAGCTGGCCTATGCGCCCGTCCCGCGCATCCGGAATTCGGAAGCAAGAGAGATGCCCGCTTGCGCGGGCACGAACGGAGCCAGGGCAGGCGGCTGCAAAAGTCAAGGCGCCGTCGGATGCGTCCGCCGGCGCCTCCGACGCCTCCGAGACAGGGGATGAAGCCTACTTCTTCATCTTCTCCTTCACCGGATCCTTGACCTTTTCGGCCTTGTCGAACTCGACATTGACGAGCTTGTCGCCGACCTTCTCGACGCGGCGGATATAGACGTCCTGAATGATGTCACGCGTCTCCGGATCGATCGAGATCATGCCGCGCGGGCTTTCCCAGGCGAGGCCCTTGGCGGCATCGACCAGCGCCTTCGCGTCGGTGCTGCCGTTGGTCTTCTTCAGGACGTCATAGATCAGCTGCATGCCGTCCCAGCCGCCGATCGAGAAGAAGTCGGGATTGCGGTTATAGGCCGCATTATAGGCCTTCACGAATTCCTCGTTCTTCTTCGACTTGTGGTTCCAGTCATAGTGGAAGCCGGTGATGATGCCGACCGCGGCATCGCCCATGCCCTTCAGCGCCTCGTCGGAGGTGATCTCGCCCTGGCCCATCACCTTGATCTTGGTCGGGTCGATGCCGCGCTCGACCAGCGCCTTGCCGAATGCCGCCGGCTGTGCGCCGCCCGGCACGAAGACGTAGATCGCTTCCGGATTGGCGTCCTTGACGCGCTGCACGAAAGCGGAGAAATCCGGGTTCGCAACCGGCATCTTCACTTCGCCGACGACCTCGCCACCAGCTTCCTTGAAGGCGGCCGCGAAAGCGCCGGCGGCATCGAGTCCCGGCCCGAAGTCGGACATCATCAGATAGGCTTTTTTGACGCCGCCCTTCTTGGCGGCCCATGTGCCGAGCGCGCCGTTGACCTGCGGCGTCGTGAGCGACGTGCGGACCATGTAGTTCGACTTGGTCGTGATGATCGAGGTGGCGGCGTTCATCACCACCATGAATTTCTTGGCCTGCTCCGAAATGTCGCCCGCGGCGAGCGCGTTCGGCGTCAGCACGAAGCCAGCCAGAGTATCGACGCCGTCGCGCACGACCAGCTCCTGCGCTAGCCGCTTGGCGACATCGGGCGCAATGCCGCCGGTATCCTTGCGGATGAATTCGATCTTCTTGCCGGCCACCGTGTCGCCGTTTTGCTTCACGAACAGCTTGATGGCGTTGTCCATCTGCGTCGCCGCATCGGCGAACTGGCCCGAATAGGGCAGGATCAGACCGATCTTGATGGTGCCCTGGGCATGAGCGGGCGCCGCGGCGAGAAGCGCCGCACCGGCGACCGCAAGCAAGGTCTTTCTCATGGGGTGTCCTCCGATGGCGAAAGTTATTGTTGTTGCAAACACCGTATCGGCAGCGATTTTCCCGGTCAATTGCGGCTCATTTCCACAGGCGCGGCGCGCTCGCCGCGAAGCGTCCGAACTTGCAGCTTGGTAAACGTGGGCGGCGGCCCAAACGTCAGCCGCGGATCGCGTCCACGGCTTTCAGGACGCGCTCGGGCGTCGCCGGCGCGTCGAGATCGGGCGCGACCTTGTAATCGGCAAGGCTCGCCACGGCGTCGCGGATTGCGAGCCAGACCGAGATCGCGAGCATCAGCGGCGGCTCGCCGACCGCCTTGGACCGGAAGATGGTGTCTTCGCGATTCGGCGCATCGTCCAGAATGCGCGCGTTAAAGATCGGAGGCACGTCGCGGCTGCCCGGTATCTTGTAGGTCGAGGGGCCGTGCGTGCGCAGGCGGCCCTTGTCGTCCCACCACAATTCCTCGGAGGTGAGCCAGCCCATGCCCTGCACGAAGGCGCCCTCGATCTGGCCAAGATCGATCGCCGGGTTGATCGAGGCGCCGCAATCCTGCAGTAGCTCCGCGCGCAGCACGCGCGTCTCGCCGGTCAGCGTGTCGATCGCGACTTCGGACGCGGCAATGCCATAGGCGAAGTAATAGAACGGGCGGCCGGTATTGGTCGCAAAGTCCCAGTGCAGCTTCGGGGTCTTGTAGAATCCGGTCGCCGACAGCGAGACGCGCTTCTCCCACGACATCGCCGCAAGCTCCGGAAAGGAGACGCTGCGGTTGCCGGCGAAAACACGGTTGGAGGCAAAGACGATCTCGCTCTTCGGCACGTCGAAATGCTCGGCGGCGACTTCGGCCATGCGATCCTTGATCTGATTGGCTGCGTTGAGAGCGGCCATCCCGTTGAGATCGGAGCCGGAGGATGCCGCGGTCGGCGATGTGTTCGGCACCTTGCCGGTCGTGGTCGCGGAGAGGCGGATGTGATCGATGTCGATCTGGAACGCTTCCGCCACCACCTGCGCGACCTTGACGAACAGGCCCTGCCCCATCTCGGTGCCGCCGTGGTTCAGCGTCACGCTGCCGTCGGTATAGACATGCACCAGCGCGCCGGCCTGGTTGAGCGCGGGCCGGTTGAACGAGATGCCGAATTTCACCGGCATGGTGGCGAGGCCCTTCCTGATGATCGGGCTCGTGCGGTTGAAGGCTGCGACGCTCTCGCGCCAGGCCGCGAGACCGGCCACGCGATCGAGCTCGTCGAGCATGCGCTCGACGATGTTGTCCTCGACCGTCATGCCGTAGGGCGCGACGTTGTTGCGCTCGACGCCGTAATAATTCTGCCGCCTGATCTCGTCCGGCGTCTTGCCGAGCTTGCGCGCGATGACATCGACGACGGTCTCGATCGCGATCATGCCCTGCGGGCCGCCATAACCGCGGAACGCGGTGTTGGAGACGGTGTTGGTCTTGCAAGGCAATCCGCGGAAGCGGACATTCGGCAGCCAGTAGCAATTGTCGGCGTGGCACAGCGCGCGGGTGATGACGGCGGGCGTATGGTCGGCGACATTGCCGCCGTTCGCGGCCAGCACGAGATCGAGCGCGACGATCCTGCTGTCGGCATCGACCCCGCAATCGTAACGGATCAGGAAGGGATGCCGCTTGCCGGTGGCGCGCATGTCGTCGTCGCGCGGCAGGCGCAGCTTGACCGGCCGCTTCGTCTTCCAGGCCAGAACGGCGGCGACACCGGCGATAATCGTCGCCTGGCTCTCCTTGCCGCCAAAGGCGCCGCCCATGCGGCGCACCTCGACCGTCACGGCGTTGAACGGCAGCCCGAGCAAATGAGCGACGCCGTGCTGCACCTCGGTCGGATGCTGGGTGGAGCTGAAGATCTGGAAATCGCCGCCGTCGCCGGGGATCGCGAGCGCGATCTGGCCTTCGAGATAGAAATGGTCCTGCCCGCCGCAATGCACTTCGCCAGCAATCCGGTGCACGGCGGATTTGAAGCCGGCCTCGATATCGCCGCGCGTCATCAATTGCGGCGGCGAGACGTAGAGGTCCCTCTCGATCGCCTCCTCGATCGTGAGCACGGGCGGCAGCGGCTCGTAATCGATCTTGACGAGCTTCGCGGCGGCGCGCGCCTGGTCCAGGGTTTGCGCCGCGACCGCCGCGACCGGCTGGCCCTCGTATTCGACAAGCTCGGGCGGCAGCAGCGGCTCGTCCGTCCTGATCGGCGCGATGTCGTTCCTGCCGGGAATGTCGCGGGCGACGATGACGGCGGCCACACCCGGCGCCGCCATCGCGGCCGAGACGTCGATGCTTCTGATCCGCGCATGCGCATGCGGCGAGAGCAGCAGCGCGGCCTCGAGCGTGCCCGGCACGTTCGGCATGTCGTCGACATAGAGCGAGCGGCCGGTGACGTGACCGACGGCGCTGTCATGGCGGACGGAGGCATGCGCGCCGCCGCGGATGCGATCGAGGCGCGCGCTCATAACGCCTCCACGCGCGCCGGCGCGCTTTGATCGCCGGTTTCGAACTGCAGCCGGCGAACGAGATTGGCGGCGGCGCGCAGGCGATAGGAGGCCGTGCCGCGCTGATCGCTCATCGGGGAAAAGTCCTTCGCCATCAGCGCGTCAATGTCCTTCAGGCTCTCGGCGTTCCACGGCTTGCCGGTCACCGCGGCCTCGACATGCTTCGCGCGGCCCGACTTCGCAGCCATCCCGCCGAACGCCGCGCGCAAAGCCTTGACCCCGCCGCCCGCAAGCGACAGGGAGAAGGCGGCGATCACGGTCGAGATGTCCTGATCGAAGCGCTTGGACAGCTTGTAGGCGACGAATTGCTGCGAGGGCCGCGGCAACGGAATGTGCACCGAGGCGATGACCTCGCCCGGCGCAAGCGCGGTCTTGCGGTAGCCGATGATGAAGTCCTCGACCGGCATCGAGCGCGATCCGGCCTTCGCATAAAGCGTCACAGACGCCTCGAGCGCCATCAGGCAGGGAATGGTGTCGCCGATCGGCGAGGCATTGGCGATATTGCCCGCGATGGTGCCGAGATTGCGAATCTGGCGCGAGCCGATGCGGCGGATGATCTCTCCGAATGCGGGATAATGCTGCTCGATATGCGGCAGCGCTTCGGTGTAGGTCACGGCGGCGCCGATCTCGATGCCGTCGCGGCCCACAAGGACGCGCTGCAACTCCGCGACCTGCGCAGTCGAAATCGTGACGGGAAAGGACTTTCGCTCCTTGCTGGCCAGCAGGCCGAGATCGGTGCCGCCCGCCAGCACGACGGCATCGGGATATTGCGCGCGCAGGTCCGCGATTTCGGCGAGCGAACGGGGGGCGAAATACGCTTGGTCGCCGCAGCGATAATCCATGCCGGCTTGCACGCCTTGCAGATCCGGTGCGATCTGCGCGGCGCTGTCGGGCAGCCCCGCGATCTTCCTGCAGGCCTCGACGATCGGCCGGTAGCCGGTGCAGCGGCAGAGATTGCCGGCGAGCGCCTCGTGAATGATCGGCTCCTCCGCCGGCTCGCCGCCCTGCGCATAGGCGAACATCGCCATCGCGAAGCCAGGGGTGCAGAAGCCGCATTGCGTCGCGTCGGCCTCCACCAGCGCGGCCTGCACCGGATGCAGCGCGCCGTCCGGGCCTGCCAGTCCTTCGACCGTCGTCACCGCGCAGCCGTCGAGCTGGGGCACCAGCATCAGGCAGGAATTGACGGCCTCGTAGCGCAGCGCGCCGCGGCGCGGCCGCGCCACCGCAATCGTGCAGGCGCCGCAATCGCCTTCGGCGCAGCCTTCCTTGGTGCCGGTGAGGCGCGCGGTGCCGCGCAGCCAGTCGAGGACAGTGGTGCTGGCGGGGACGCGGTCCTCGCTGCGCCATTCACCATTCAGCAAAAACCGAATCGCCACGATGTCACCCACTCCGCAAGCGCGACAGGCGGTGCGCAGCCTCCGCGTTCACCGCGCCGGGCGGCACGCGGCCCGCAATCAGTTCCGCCACCTGCCGCACCGTGTCGAAGGCCTGATGCTCGACGGCCTGCGGGGTGAGCCCCGCCGTATGCGGCGTCGCGATCACATCGCCCCGCTGCGCCAGGCGCGGCGTCGGCATCTGGTCCTGCGCGCGGCCGACATCCATCGCCGCACCCGCGATGACCTTGTCGTCGAGAGCGCGTTCCAGCGCCGCCTCGTCCACGAGATTGCCGCGCGACAGGTTGATGAAATACGCAGTCTCCTTCATCTGCGCGAAGACATCGGCATTCATCAGGTTTTCCGTCTCGACATTGGCGACGACCAGGCAGACGACGAAATCGGACTCGCGCAGCAATTCGCCCATCTCCACCTGCCGCACGCCGGCCTCCTCCACCGCCTTGAACGGGTCCGTCACCAGCACGCGCATCCCGAGCGCAAGACCGAGCTTTGCAAGCTCCATGCCGATCACGCCATAGCCGACGATCCCGAGCGTCGCGCCCTTGAGCTGGCGGCCCATATGCGCCGCCGGGATGCGGCCGGCCCGGTAGTCCAGCACGCTGTCGCTGATTCCGCGCGACAGGTCGATCATGTATCCGACCGCCATTTCTGCGACCGAAACCGCGAAACCCGGCGTTGCCTGCGTGACCAGTACGCCGGCCTTGCTCGCCGCCGCGACATCGATGTTGCGGATATCGACCGCGCAGCGCAGGAACGCGACGAGATCGGGCGAGTGCGCGAACACGTCGGGCGGGCCCGGCGTCTGCCGGTCGGACACGATGATCTCGCAGCCCTGCGCGGCCCTTACCAAGGCCGCCGCATCGAGCACGTCCTCGCCGGGGTTGATCCGGACTTCGCCGAGCTGACGCAGCGCCTCGACCGCGCGCGGACCATAATAGTTCCGCAGCATGTCGGGGATGTGAGTGAGGAAAATGCGCGCCATCGCATCCTGCCGCTTGTTCTTGCCGGCTTCGCGCCGGACTTCTGCCGGGCAGGTTTGCAGATGGCGCGCCTTTCCGCCAGTGCGGGCGTGCGTCAGTCCGAGAGCGATGTAGTCCATCGACCTGCTCGCCGCTGTTCCGCCGGTGACAGGAGCGCAAGACCGTGGTGAGGTGTTCGCAAAAGCGGCCGGCAGGGGGCAAGCGAGCGCGCCCGGCACGCGGAATATCGGGCTTGCATGCCGATAGAGGGAGAACCGAGGTGGCCAGTGGAATGCGCAAGGGCCTGACGAGTTACGGCGATGCCGGGTTTTCGCTGTTTCTGCGCAAGGCTTTCATCAAGGCGATGGGCTATTCGGACGACGCGCTCGACCGTCCGATCGTCGGCATCACCAACACTTATTCCGACTTCAACCCCTGCCACGGCAACGTACCGCAACTGATCGAGGCGGTGAAGCGGGGCGCGATGCTCGCGGGCGCCATGCCGATGGTGTTTCCGACCATCTCGATCCACGAGAGCTTCGCCTATCCGACCTCGATGTTCCTGCGCAACCTGATGGCGATGGACACCGAGGAAATGATCCGGGCACTGCCGGTCGATTCCGTGGTGCTGATCGGCGGCTGCGACAAGACCACGCCGGCGCAGGTGATGGGCGCGGTCAGCGCCGACCGGCCGGCCATCGTGCTGCCCGTGGGGCCGATGCTCGTCGGGCATTTCAAGGGCGAGGTGCTGGGCGCCTGCACGGATTGCCGGAGGCTGTGGGGGGAGTTTCGCGGCGGCCGCCTGAGCGCCGAGGACATCGAGGTGGCGAACGAGCGGCTCGTGCCGTCCGTCGGCACCTGCGGCGTGATGGGAACGGCGAGCACCATCGCCTGCATGATGGAGGCGCTCGGCCTCGCCCTGCCGGGCAGCGCGACCATTCCCGCAACCCATGCCGACCGCGTGCGCATCGCCGAAGCGACGGGAAAGCGCGCGGCGGAGCTGACAAAGGGCGACCTCAAGCCGTCGGATATCCTCACCCCGGACGCGCTGCGCAACGCCATCGTGATGATGCAGGCGATCGGCGGCTCGACCAACGCCGTGGTGCATCTGTCCGCCATCGCCGGTCGCACGGCGACGCCGCTCGACATCGAGGAGTTCGACGAGGTCGGACGCAGGACTCCAGTGCTGGTCGATCTCAAGCCCTCGGGCGAGCATTACATGGAGCACTTTCACTATGCCGGCGGGGTGCCGCGGCTGATGCAGGAACTGAAGGATCTGCTGGCGCTCGATGCGAAGCACGTCATGGGCGGCACGCTGGGCGACGCGATCAGGATGTTCGAGGACGTTCCGGGCCAGACCGTCATCAAGCCGCGCCACGCGCCGCTGAAGGAGGAAGGCGGCATCGCGGTGTTGCGCGGCAATCTCGCGCCGCGCGGCGCCGTCATCAAGCAAGCCGCGGCGTCGGCGAAGCTGATGCAGCACGAGGGCCGCGCCGTGGTGTTCGATTCGGTCGAGGACATGGCGAAGCGCATCGACGATCCCGCCCTCGACGTGGACGAGGACGACGTGCTGGTGCTGCGCAATGCCGGTCCCATCGGCGCACCCGGGATGCCGGAGGCCGGCTATCTGCCGATACCCAGGAAGCTCGCGCAGAAGGGCGTCAAGGACATGGTCCGCATTTCGGACGCGCGCATGAGCGGCACCGCCTTCGGCACGATCGTGCTGCATATCGCGCCCGAATCGGCGGCCGGCGGCCCGCTCGCGCTAGTCAGGAACGGCGACCGCATCCGGCTCGATGTCGCCGGCCGCAGCATCGATCTGCTGGTCGACGAGGCAGAGCTCGCGAAGCGCAGGGCCGTCTGGTCGCCGCCGTCATTCCCCGATGCGCAACGCGGCTATGCGCGGCTCTATCGCGAGCATGTGCAGCAGGCCGACCAAGGCTGCGACTTCGATTTCCTGCGGGCGAAGTAGAGCTTACTGCGCGGCCACGCGCTGGGGCGTCTGCTGATCGGCGGGCGAACCCTGCCAGTCGGGCCCCTTCAAGCCGCGCTGATAACCGTAATCGAACAGCGCGCGCATATAGTCCGCATTGAAGCCGTGATCCGGCCCCTCCGGATAATCGTCGCTCATTGCGGCGAGCCGCAGATTCCAGCCGCGGCGACGCACATACTCGTAGGATGCCAGCAGCGTGTTGCGCGTATTCGCACGCACCGAGGTCTCGAAGGAGCGGATCGCGATCTGGAGCGTGCGCGGCTTGACCACTTCGAAGTTCGGGCCGAGCTTGCCGTTGATGACGACATAGATGCGGGGCTTGATGCCGCGCGGCATCGCGTTGGTGTTGGTGATCAGGAATGCTTCAGGGACCACCAACACGTTGGCAGTGATTCCGCCATCGACATGCATTTCGGCGAAATGCCTTCCTTCCGCTTCCGCCTGGATGAGGACCGGCGAGAACACGCCGGGAATGCTGGCCGACGCCTCCATGACACGGCGGAACATCTCGAGCGCCTGCGGATTGCCGCTCGAGGCGATGCGGCCCATGTCCCAGATTGCGGTGCGCTGCGCATCGAGGTTCGTGGTGACGATGAACAGCCGGCGTCCCTTGCGGTATTCCTGCGCGACCGCAGCCAGCACGTTCTCGTCGACATGCCGCGCGATGAGCTGCTTCAGCGGCTCGGTCTTGAACAGGCCTGTGCCGAAGAGACCGGACACGCCCTGAAACTGGAGGAAGTTTGCCATTTCACCGTTGGCGAAGACCTCCCGCATGCGATCGTCATAGGCCGACCCGAGGAAGGCGAAGGGCGACATCAGCGCACCCGCGCTGGCGCCCGTCACGATATCGAATGTCGGCCGGTCGCCGCGCGCGGTCCATCCCGATAGCAGACCTGCGCCGAATGCGCCGTCCGGTCCGCCGCCGGAGAGCGCAAGAACGACGGGGCTCTTGCCGGGAAAGCGCCCGATCGCCTCGGCACGCGCGGAAATCAGGTTGGGATCGTCGGCCCACATCCGGATGCCGGCAAAGCCGGGAATCTGCGCGAGCTGCTGTTCCTGGAGCGTGTAGGGAATGCGCGGCGGCTCGGTTGCGCAAGCGGATAACACAACGGCGCAAGCGAGCGCGGCAACGGCGCCACGCCAGCGCCCCCACTGCCTATCGCAGGCCATCAAAGCCCCCACGCATACACATCCCCGCCGGCACGCTAGGCGGTGGCGGTTCCACTCCGCTTAAGCGTCCGCAAAGGCAGTGTCTATGGTCAATGAGGGGTAAAGAAGGGCGGCCCGACGACTATTTTTGGCCTAGAGATGGGTGCGGACGTCCCATAATTCCGGGAAAAACGACTGGTCGAGCGCCGATTTCAGGAAGCCGACCCCGCTCGACCCGCCGGTGCCGCGCTTGTAGCCGATGATCCGCTCGACCGTCTTCATGTGGCGGAATCGCCATTGCTGAAACCAGTCCTCGAGATCGACCAGCTCCTCGGCCAGTTCATAGACATCGAAATATCGATCCGCGTTGCGATAGATCGACAACCAGACATCGCGAATTGCGGGATCGAACACATGCCGCTGCGAAAAATCGCGATGCACGGCATCGTCCGGCACCGGAAATCCGCGCCGCTTCAGCAAGGCAAGCGCAGCATCGTAGAGGCTCGGGGCACGCAGTGCCTGTTCGAGTTTCGCATGGATGTCGGCGCGGTGGCGATGCGGCAGCAGCATGCGCATGTCCTTGGCGCCGAGTCGAAATTCCACCAGCCGGTACTGGTAGGATTGCAGGCCCGACGACTGCCCGAGCTCGTGCCGGAATTCGAGATAGTCCGACGGCGTCATGGTCGAGAGCACGTCCCAGGCGCTTTTCATCTGCTCGAGAATGCGCGTGATGCGGGCGAGGCACTTGAATGCAGGCGGCAGGGTATCGCCGTCGACGAAGCGAATCGCGGCTTCCAGTTCGTGCGCGAACAGGCTCATCCACAATTCCTGCACATGATGGATGGTGATGAAGAGATGCTCGTCGTGCTTGACGGTAATCGGCTGCTTGGCAGAGAGCAGCGTGTCGAGCTTCAGGTAGTCGCCATAGGTCATGCGCCCGGCGAGGTCGACGTGAATGTCGTCGCCGATGCGGCTGTCGTGACTTTTGTCCGGGGGCAAGGCTCGATTTCCTCTTTGTGCAGTGCGGCGATAGTCTAGTCTCATGGCCGTGACAGGCAATCGATCCTTCGGACCGCCGGAATGAACCCGCAGCCGCGCCCGCTGCCGCTCGATCTCACGGCCGCCTTCTCCCGCTTCCGCGCGGCCGACCCCGAGCGCCTGCACTTTGCCGCGCACAGCCACGCCTATTGGCCGGACGCGACGCGGGACGCGCAGATCGCGGCCTGGGACGACGCGGCGCGGCTGGTGGACGAAAAATGGGACACCGTGCTGGATGGTGTCTGGCCGGAGGTGGCCTACGGCATCGCGCAGCATTTGCGCCTGCCCGACCCCGCGACGCTGGTCCCTGCGCCCAACACACACGAATTCGTCAACCGCCTGTTCTCGGCGCTGCCGGTCAGCCGCACGCCGCGCGTGGTCACGACCGATTCGGAGTTTCACAGCTTCCGGCGGCAGGCCGAGCGGCTTGCGGAGGATCGCCTGATCGAACTGAGGCTCGTGCCGGCCGAACCATTCGCGACACTTGCCGAGCGGCTGGTGGAGGCCGTGCGCGCAGAGAATGCCGATCTCGTCTTCGTCAGCCAGGTGTTCTTCAATTCGGGCTTTGCGCTCGACGATCTCGATGCGCTGGTGACGCAATTGTCTTACGGCGACCGGCTGATCGTGATCGACGGCTATCACGGCTTCCTCGCCCGCCCGACCGATCTCTCGCGCATTGCCGACAAGGCCTTCTACATGGCGGGCGGCTACAAATACGCGATGGCAGGCGAGGGCTGCTGCTTCCTGCATTGCCCGCCCGGCTTCGCACCGCGGCCGCGCAACACGGGCTGGTTTGCAAGCTTCGCGAAACTCTCAAGCGTCCAGCGCGGCGTGCCCTATTCCGAGGACGGCTGGCGCTTCATGGTCTCGACCTTCGACCCGAGCGGGCTCTACCGGCTGCGCGCGATCCTCGGCTGGCTCGCCGCCGAGAGACTCGATGCCGCAATCGTCCATGCCCATGCCATCGCTTTGCAGCAGCGTTTCATGGCGGCTCTGGCACAACGGTCCGTGGGGCCGTTTTCCGCCGACCGCCTTGTCGTTCCGCTGAGCGAAACAGCGCGCGGAAATTTTCTTGTGTTCGAGGATGCGCAAGCGGCGGAGTGGAAAGACAGGCTCAAGGCCGTCAACATCATCATGGATGTGCGCGGCTCGCGGCTTCGCGCGGGATTTGGGCTCTACCAGAATGCGCAGGACGTGGACCGCCTGATCGAGCGGCTTCGCTCTCTCGGCTGACGCCAGAAACGGTTTGCCTTTTCCCGCGGCCCGGTACAATCCGTTCCCGGGGAAACGTCCGAGGAACTGCAATCATGGCGAAGCCGCGTAAAGTCATCATCACCTGCGCCGTCACGGGCTCGATCCACACGCCGTCGATGTCGCCGCATCTGCCGGTCACGGCGCAGCAGATCGCCGACAACGCCATCGCGGCGGCCGAAGCCGGCGCCGCCGTCGTGCATCTTCATGCCCGCAATCCGCAGGACGGGCGCCCGGACCAGACGCCTGAGGCATTCGCGCCGTTCCTGAAGGTGATCAAGCAGCGCTCGCCGGTCGTCGTGAACATCACCACGGGCGGCGCGCCGACCATGACCGTGGAGGATCGCGTGAAGCCGGCCGCGACCTTCAAGCCGGAAATCGCGTCCCTCAACATGGGCACGATGAATTTCGGCCTCTATCCGATGATCGAGCGCTACAAGGGCAAGTTCAAGTACGACTGGGAGGAGCCGTATCTCGAGGGCACGCGCAAGGGCATGTTCAAGAACACGCTTGCCGACATCGAATACATTCTCACCACCTGCGCCGGCAACGACACCCGTTTCGAGATCGAGTGCTATGACATCGGCCACCTCTACACGCTCAAGCACTTCCTGGATCGCGGCGTGGTCAAGCCGCCGCTATTCGTGCAGAGCGTATTCGGCATTCTCGGCGGTATCGGCACGCATCCCGAGGACGTCATCATGATGAAGCGCACCGCCGATCGCCTGTTCGGCGACAACTACCACTGGTCGGTGCTGGGCGCGGGCGCGGCGCAGATGCGGATCGCCGCGCAGGCCGCGGCAATGGGCGGCAACGTCCGGGTCGGCATGGAGGACTCGCTCTGGATCGGACCGGGCCGGCTCGCCGAGAACAACGCCCAGCAGGTCAGCAAGGTGCGCCAGATCCTCGAGGGTCTCGGGCTCGAAATCGCCACACCGGACGACGCACGCGAGATCCTCTCGCTCAAGGGCGGCGACAAGGTCGCTTTCTGACGGCCCGAAATCGCGGCAATCTGGTCTCTCGCGTCGCGTGGAATCGGCGGCTAAGAAAGTGTCATGCATCATGCCACCCCGCTGATTTCCACGGTCGTCGTCGGTCTCGTTCTCGCCTTCGCTTTCGGCGCGATCGCCCAGCGCATCCGCGTCTCCCCCCTGGTCGGCTATCTGGTGGCCGGCATCCTGATGGGACCGTTCACGCCGGGCTATGTCGCCGACCAGGGGGTGGCGAACGAGCTCGCGGAAATCGGCGTCATCCTGCTGATGTTCGGCGTGGGGCTGCATTTCTCGCTCGACGACCTGCTTTCGGTGAAGGCCATCGCCATCCCCGGCGCGATCGTGCAGATCACGGTCGCGACGCTGCTCGGCATGGGGCTCGCCGGGTTTCTCGGCTGGAGCATCGGCGCGGGCGTCGTGTTCGGTCTTGCGCTGTCGGTCGCGAGCACCGTCGTGCTGTTGCGCGCGCTGCAGGAGCGCCGCCTCATCGAAACCGAGCGGGGCAGGATCGCTGTCGGATGGCTGATCGTCGAAGACATCGCGATGGTGCTGACCCTCGTCATGCTTCCTGTTCTCGCCGATCTCTTGAAGGGCGAGGCTGCGCAGAGCCTGTCCGTGCAGGCGCTGCTGCTGCCGCTGGCCATCACACTCGGCAAGGTCGCCGGCTTCGTGATCCTGATGCTGGTCATCGGCCGCCGCGTCATTCCGTGGATTCTTCATTATGTCGCGCATACCGGCTCGCGGGAGCTGTTTCGACTCTCGGTGCTTGCAATCGCGCTCGGCGTCGCCTACGGCGCCGCCATCCTGTTCGACGTCTCTTTCGCGCTCGGCGCCTTCTTCGCCGGGATGATCCTCGCGGGCTCGGAGCTGAGCCAGCGCGCGGCGCAGGAAACGCTGCCGCTGCGCGACGCCTTCGCCGTTCTGTTCTTCGTCTCCGTCGGCATGCTGTTCGATCCGATGATCGTGGTGCGCGAGCCCGGCCCGGTGCTGGCGACGCTTGCCATCATCGTGTTCGGAAAATCGGCGGCGGCCTTCGTCATTGTGCGCCTGTTCGGACATCCGAATTCCACCGCGCTGACCATCTCCGCGAGTCTCGCGCAGATCGGCGAGTTCTCCTTCATTCTTGCCGGCCTGGGTGTGTCGCTGGCGCTCCTGCCCGAGCGCGGACGCGATCTCGTGCTTGCCGGAGCGATCCTGTCCATCCTGCTCAATCCGATCGTGTTCGCGATCCTCGATCGCTTCCTCGCCCCGCGCGACAATGCCGCCCCGAGGGAGTGCGAAGGAAAAAACCGGGAATCCCCCAAGCCGCGGCAGGACATTCCCGTCACCGATCTCAAAAACCACGTCGTTCTGGTCGGATACGGCCGGGTCGGCCGCTATGTCAGCGACGGCCTCAAGCGCAGCGGCACGCCGCAATACGTGATCGAGGACAACAGCGACGCCGTGGCGCGGCTCAAGGCGGAAGGACTGCAATCCGTGACGGGCAATGCCGTGGACCCCGAGGTGATCGGCTCCGCAAATCTGCCAGCCGCCCGGTGCCTCCTTGTTGCAATCCCGGACGCCTTCGAGGGCGGCCAGGTGATCGAGAAGGCGCGCCGCATCAACCCCTCGCTGCCGATCGTCGCGCGCTCGCATTCGGAGGAGGAAACCGACCATTTGAAGAAACACGGCGCGACCGACGTGGTGATGGGAGAGCACGAGATCGCGAAGGCCATGCTGGCAGGCCTCGGCATCCGCTGAATGCAAGGATTTTGTTGCCCCGACGTCTCCACGCCCTTTGAATGACGGCCGGAGAGATTCGGCCGCATGCATGTCCTCGACACCATCAGCATCGCCATGTTGCTGGCAGCCCTGCTGGTTCTGGCGGGCATTCTCTCGAGCCCCGTCGCGCTGCGGTTCGGCGCCCCCCTGCTGCTCATCTTCGTGCTGATCGGGCTGCTGGCCGGGGAGGCCGGACCGGGCGGCGTGAAGTTCGAGGATGTCGGGCTCGTCTATTCGGTCGGTGCGGTCGCGCTGGCGCTGATCCTGTTCGACGGCGGCATGCATACCAGGATCGCGACCTTTCGCAGCGTGCTGGCGCCCGCGAGCACGCTCGCCACCATCGGCGTGCTCGTCACGGCGGCGGTCACCGCGCCGGTCGCGGTCTATACGCTCGGTCTGAACTGGACCGAAGGCCTGCTGCTCGGCGCCGTGGTCGGCTTGACCGACGCGGCCGCCGTTTTCTTCCTGATGCACGCGCGCGGTCTGCGGCTGCGGCCGCGGGTCGGCGCGACCATCGAGGTCGAATCCGGCACCAACGACCCCTTCGCCGTGTTCCTCACGCTGGTCCTGCTCGAATTCCTGCTGCATGGCGACAAGCCGTGGACCGAGGTCGTGCTGCTCATGCTGCGCGAAGGCGTGCTCGGCACCGTGCTGGGGATCGCGGGCGGCTTTGCCATCGTATTTGTCCTCAACCGGATCAACCTGCCGCAAGGTCTGCATGCCCCGTTCGTCGCGACGGCCGCGATCGTGATCTTCGCCTTGTGCCAGTCGATCCACGCCTCCGGATTTCTGGCGGTGTATCTGGCCGGACTGATCGTCGGAAACCGGGTGACGCGCGGCTATCAGGCGGTGGTCACGTTTCTGGATGCGGCGACGTGGCTCGGCCAGATCGCGATGTTCGTGCTGCTCGTCCTGCTGGCCTGGCCGGAACGCCTGCCCGGCCTCCTCCTGCCTGCGTGCGCGGTTGCCGCTACGCTCATGCTGGTCGCGCGGCCAGTCGCGGTCTTTCTCAGTCTCGCTCCGTTCCGCTTCACCTTCCGCGAGAAGCTGTTCATCTCCTGGGTCGGATTGCGCGGCGCGGTGGGAATCTTTCTCGCGTCGATCCCTCTTCTGGTCGGCCTGCCCAATGCTGAAATCTATTTCGATATCGGCTTCGTTGTCGTGATCGTCTCCCTCCTTGTGCAGGGCTGGAGCGTGCCCTGGGTGGCACGCCGTCTGCGGATCGCGAAGCGCAGAACGGATTCGTTCCGGCCGCGCATCGAGCTCGATCTGCCCGGGCAGAGCCATCAGGAACTGGTCGGCTATCCGGTGGTCTCCGGCAGCCCGTTCCTGCGCCGGAGCATCATGCCCTCCTGGGCCAAGCTCGCGCTGGTCGTGCGCGACGAGAAGGTGCTGACGCCGGAAGAGGCCAAGGGGCTGCACGAAGGCGACCACGTCTATCTGCTGGCGCCGCCGGAAAAGGCGCAGGCGCTCGACCGCTTCTTCGCCAACCTGCCGCCGCCCAAATCGCCCGACCCCGAATTGCTGGGCGACTTCTTCCTGGGCGGCGACGCGACGCTGGGCGCGCTGGCCGAGCTCTACAGCCTGCCGCTGGACACGCCGCAACTCGGCATGACGATCTCCGACTTCGTCGAGCAGCGGCTCGGCCGGCCGCCCGAGCCCGGAGACAAGGTCGATATCGGCCCCATCGCGCTGGTCGTGCATCGCATCAAGGACGGACGTGCGCGCACCATCGGCCTGCAACTCGCCGAGGAGGAGGAAAAGTCGCTGCGCGAGCGGATCTTGGCCTTCGGCCAGCGCCTGCTCAGATAGGACGGCGCGCGAATAGAACGCGCTGGTCGCCGAAGCGGACGGCTTCGAACTCGACCCCGAACACTTCTCCGATGCGCGCGGGATCGAGCGTTTCCTCCGGCGTGCCCTGCGCCGCAATGCATCCGCCCGCAATCACGATCACGCGGTCGGCGAAGCGCGCGGCGAATGTCAGATCATGCACCACCGCGAGCACGGCGCGCCCGGCATGCGCGGCATCGCGCAAAAGCTGCATCACGACGAGCTGATGGCGAGCGTCGAGCGAGGTCATCGGCTCGTCGGCCAGCAGGATTTCGGCCTGCGTCGCCAGCACGCGGGCCAGCGCGACGCGGGCGCGCTCCCCGCCCGACAGCGACAGCACCGGGCGATGGGCGAGACTGTCGGTGGACGTCGCCGCAAGCGCGTCGCGCACCGCGGCGACGTCGTCCCGCGTCGGCGGCGAGAACGGATCGCCATGCGGATAGCGGCCCAGCGCCACCACCGATTCGACCGTCATCGGCCAGTGGAAGGTCGCACCCTGCGGCAGATAGCCGATGCGGCGCGCGCGCTCGCGGATCGACCAGGCGTCGAGCGGGCGGCCCGCAAGCTCGATCCGGCCTTCGCTCGGCAGAAGCCCGGCCAGGGCACGCACCAGCGTGGTCTTGCCGGCCCCGTTCGGCCCGATCAGCACCGCAAGCTCGCCGGCGCGCAGCGACAGGCTCGCGGCCGTGACGATGGCATGACCGCCGAGTGTCACGGTCACGTCCTCGGCGCGAAGGAGCGGCGCAACATCGCTCATGAGGGCGATCCTTCGAGCCGGTCGCGCTCCCGGAAAATCATCGCGAGAAAGAACGGCACGCCGATCAGCGCCGTCACCACCCCGACCTTCAATTCGATCGCGGCGGGAATGATGCGCACGGCGATGTCGGAGGCGAGCAGCAGCGCCGCGCCGGCAAGCGCGCCGGGCAGCATCACGCGCGCGGGATCGTAGCCGCAGCCGCGCCGCACGAGATGCGGCGCAACGAGCCCGACGAAGCCGATGGCGCCCGCGACCGCAACACCCGCGCCGACGCCAAGCGCAGTGCCGGCGACCACCAGCAAGCGCGCGCGCGTGAGGTTGACCCCGAGAGAAGCCGCCGCGTCCTCGCCGAGCGTCAGCGCGCGGAAGGCGCGCGCATTGACGCCCAGCACGATCCAGCTTGCGAGCAGAAAGGGTAGTGCGATCATCAGGTGATCGGCCGAACGATCTTCAAGCGACCCAAGGAGCCAGAAGGCGACTTCCAGCGCAATGAAGGGATTGGGCGCGAGATTGAGAATGAGCGCGGTCGCCGCGCCCGCGAAGCTCGCCAGCGCGAGACCGGCCAGGAGAATGACGGTGAGGCTCGCGCGATTGCCCGCGATCAGCACGAGGCCGCCGACCGAGACGAGCGCCCCGAGGATGCCGGCAATCGGCACGGCCAGCGACGTCGCCGGCAGAAATCCGAACGCGATGACAAAGGAGGCGGCCGCTGCCGCCGCCTGCGGTGCGCCGAACAAGGCCGGCTCCGCCAGCGGATTGCGCAGCAGGCCCTGCAGCGCGGCGCCCGACAGCCCGAGCGTCGCCCCGATCAGCGCGGCGAGCAGGGTACGCGGCAGCCTGATCTCGCGCACGATGATCGCCGCCGTGCCCTCGCCCGAGAGCAGGCCGGCAAAGGCCTCGCGCGGCGACAGGCCGGCGGGCCCGACGGCGATCGAAACAAGCGTCAGCGCCGCCACGAGGACGGCGAGAACGAGGCTGACGCGCGGGTTGGAGGTCTTTCGCATGGCCGGGTGGAGGCGGCCATACAACAATCCCGCCTCTCCCCCAAGCGGCGGCGGGACGGTATGGTCGAACATGCCTGCGACTGTTCCGGTTTTTTCGAGAAGTCCCCTCCACTCGCTTCGCTCGCGGAGGGAGGGGAGGAAAAGAGCGCCGTCGCGGCTTCTAAACTCAATGCTTTCTGCATCCATCCTGCTTTTCGCGGGCGCGGCCGAATCGGCCGAGGCGCCCCGCGTCGTGTCCTTTAATCTGTGTTCCGACCAGCTTGTGCTGGCGCTCGCCGATCCCGGCCAGATTGCGGGACTGTCGCCCTATGCCGCCGATCCGGGCTTGTCGATCGTGGCGGAGGAGGCGCGGCAATTCCGGAGGCTCGACTGGCAGGCGGAAGCCACGCTCGCGCTCGCTCCCGAACTCGTCGTGGTCGGCCCGAACGATCGCTCGGTGACGCGCCGCATGCTGACCGCGCAGGGGCTGAAGGTGGTGGAGGCGGAGCTTGTCTCCGATATCGAGGCGGCGAAGCGCCAGATCCGGCAGTTCGCCGCCCTGCTCGGCCATCCCGAACGCGGCGAAAAGCTGATCGCGAAACTGGATGCCGCGCGCGCGCGACTTGCCGCCGTGCGCCTGCCCGACGCGCAGACCGCCCTGGTCGTCGAGCGCGGCGGCTACATGCAGGGACCGCAAAGCCTCGTCGCTGCGCTGCTTGCCGAGGCCGGGCTGAAGGCGCCGGCGGGCGCGCCCTCCGGCTATGGCGGCTTCATTCCGCTGGAGAAATTCCTGACGCTCAGGCCCGACATCGTGTTCGTGAAGGACCCGCCGCGCGCACCGCAGGATCAGGGCGCGCTCTACATCACGCATCCGGCGCTTGCTGCGCTCTATCCCCCCGATCGCCGCATCGCGCTGCCGACGCGCTACACGATGTGCGGCGGCCCGGCACTGGTCGCAGCGTTCGATTATCTCGCGGACACGCTCGGCAGGATTTCGCACAAGCCTTGATCCGTCATCCTTCGAGGGTCGCCCTGCGGGCTCGCGCCTCGGGATGACGATCCGGGATCGTCCATTCCTCCACAATTGCGATCAGCGCATCGAGCCCGTCGGTCAGCGCCGCAGGCCCGGGCTGCAGGATCAGCGGAGACTTGATCTCGCGCAACCATCCCGTGCGCACGGCGGGGATCGCGTCGAAGCCCGGGCGCGCGGCGACCTTCGCCGGCACGAATTTCTTGCCGCACCACGAGCCGACGACGATATCGGGCTGCGCCGCGATCACCGCGTCGGGCGTCACGATCCGTTCCCTGGCGCTCTTCCGGCGCGACAATGTGCCAAAGACATCGACGCCGCCGGCAATGTCGATCAGTTCCGACACCCAGCCGATCCCTGAAATCATCGGCTCGTCCCATTCCTCGAAATAGACGCGCGGACGGCGCACCAGAGCCGATGCGCGCGCGCGTGTCGCATCCAGGCGCGCTTCAAGGTCTCTCGCGAGCGCATCCGCCCTTTCCGCCGCATCGATGAGCGCGCCGAGCGTGCGAATCATCGCAAGAATGCCGGCGATGTCGCGCTGGTTGAACGCATGCACGGCAACGCCATGCCGGACGAGCCCCGCCACGATATCCGCCTGCAGGTCGGAGAAGGCGAGCACCAGGTCGGGCTCGAGCGCGAGGATTTTCGGAATGTCCGCACTGATGAAGGCGGAGACGCGCGGTTTCTCCCTGCGCACGCGCGCCGGCCGCACCGCATAGCCCGAAACGCCCGCGATGCGACGCTCCTCGCCGAGCAGATAGAGCGTCTCGACGGTTTCCTCGGTCAGGCAGACGATTCGGCGAGGCGGGAACATGCCGCGATGTTACGCCAGCGCGTCCCGCGGCGTCCTGGAGAATTCGCGGGCATCGAGCGTCTCGACCACCCTCCCATCGTCGAGCCTGACAACCCTGTTCGCGATCTGCACCACCTCGCCGGCGTTGTGGCTCACATAGATCATCGGAATACGCGCCTCATCGCGCAGCCTCACAAGGTATGGCAGGATTTCCGCCTTGCGGCGCGAGTCGAGCGAGGCCAGCGGCTCGTCCAGCAGCAGCAGTCGCGGCTGCATCAGAAGCGCGCGACCGATCGCGACCCGCTGGCGCTCGCCGCCCGACAGCGCGCCCGGCCGGCGGTCGAGCAGATGCGCGATGCCGAGCATATCCACGACCCGCGCGAACGCCGCTTCGCTGGCGGGCAGCCCGCTCATGCGGCGCCCGTAATCGAGGTTCGATCGAACATTCATATGCGGGAACAGCCTGCCCTCCTGAAACACGTAGCCGATGCGGCGTCGATGCGGCGGCACGTTCAAGCCTTTCGCAGAATCGAACAGCACGTTGTCGTCGAGCACGATGCGTCCGCTATCCGGCTTCAGCAGGCCCGCGATCATGCTGACGAGAGAGGTCTTGCCCGAGCCGGACGGACCGAACAGCGCGGTGCTGCCTCCTTCCATCTCGAACGCGGCCGCGATCGAGAACGCGCCGAGCGCCTTGCGAATGTCGACCGCGAGCATGGCTATTCGCCGTGGTAGCGCATGCCGGCGCGCCGGGCGAACCATTCCGACACGATCAGCGCTGCGAGCGACAGCACGATCGCGACCAGCACGAGGCGTCCCGCCGCCGCATCGCCCCCGGGGACGTTGGCATAGGTGTAGATCGCAGCCGAAATCGTCTGGGTCTCGCCGGGAATGTTGGAGACGAAGGTGATGGTGGCGCCGAATTCGCCCAGCGCCTTGGCGAAGGCGAGCACCATGCCGGCGATCACGCCCGGCAGGGCAAGCGGCAGCGTCACGGTCGCAAACACCTTGAGCGGGCTCGCGCCGAGCGTCGCGGCGGCCGCCTCGAGCTTGCGGTCGATCGCCTCGAACGATAGCCGGATCGCGCGCACAAGCAACGGAAACGCCATCACCCCGCAGGCGAGCGCAGCGCCCGTCCAGCGAAAAGAAAACACGATTCCGAACGAGTCATGGAGGAACGAGCCAACCGGTCCGCGCCGCCCGAACGAGATCAGCAGGAGATAGCCCGTCACCACCGGCGGCAGCACGAGCGGCAGATGCACGATTCCGTCGAGCAGCGCCTTGCCCCAGAAATCCTTGCGCGCCAGCAACCACGCCACCGCGATGCCGAAGGGCAGCGCCACCAGGGTGGCGACAAGGGCGATCCGCAGCGACAGCTGGATCGCGGTCCACTCGTCGGGGGTCAGTTGGAACACCTTGCCTCAGGAGGTCGGGCGAATGAGAAAAGTGAAGCCGTACTTTTCAAAGATCGCCTTGGCTTCGGGCGAACGCAGAAAGGCGAGATAGGCGGTCACATCCGGCTTAGCGCTCGCCGTCGCCGCCACCGGATAGGTGATCGGCTCGTGCGAATCCGCCGGGAAGGTGCCGACGATCTTCACGCCCGGATCGACCCTGGCGTCGGTCTCATAGACGATGCCGAGCGGCGCCTCTCCGCGCGAGACGAGCGCGAGCGCGGCCCGCACGCTTTCCGTCATCGCGAGTTTGGGCGCCGCCGCCTGCCACGATCCGAGCCTTTCGAGCGCGGCCTTGGCGTATTTTCCAGCCGGCACGGCCTGCACGTCGCCGGTCGCGATGCGGCCGTCGCCCGCGAGCCTTGCCAGATCGAATCCTTGCCTGATCGCCACATTGCCGATCTTCGAATCCTTCGGCGCGATCAGCGCCAGCCTGTTGCCGAGAAGATTGACTCGGGTTTCGTCCCTGATGACCTTCTTCTGCGCGCCGTAGTCCATCCAGGCGAGATCGGCTGAGACGAACACGTCGGCAGGTGCGCCCTGCTCGATCTGCTTCATGAGCGCGGAACTCGCCGCATAGCTCGCAACCACCTTGATGCCGGTCTTCTTCGCGAAAGCCGCGTTGACCTGGTCGAGCGCGTTTTTCATCGATGCGGCGGCGAACACGGTGAGAGTTTTGTCCTGAGCGAATGCAGGCGAAGACCCGCCCGGGGGCAGAAGAAGGATGGCAAGCAAGAATAGCGCAGAACGGCGCGCGAACATGGCGGTCCTCCCGGCGCGGGAAAATACACCGCGCCCGTCAGGCTTGAATGAATGTGACACGCGACCGTCCGAGAACCGCCGTTCCTGGAAATCGGGACTGCACGCGCGGCGCGCCCCGGATCGCGATCGGTACTCTAGCAAGCCATGTCGCAGCCGCAAGGCGCACAAGGGCCGACGACCGATTGAATTTGCGGCAATAACCGTCAAAACTGCCGGCAAAGAAGGGCTCTGGGGACAGGAAATGCCTGACAGGACGCCGCTCGACGGCGAATATGACTACGTCATCGTGGGCGGCGGCTCGGCCGGCTGCGTGCTCGCCAATCGGCTATCCGCCGACCCCTCAATGCGCGCCCGGCTGGGGTACGGGGGCGGCCGCGACAACTGGATCTGGTTTCACATCCCCGTCGGCTATCTGTTTGCCATCGGCAATCCGCGCTCCGACTGGATGTTTCGCACCGAGCCCGTGCCCGGGCTGAAC
>JACAEG010000213.1 GCA_013388965.1 Pseudorhodoplanes sp.
ATCGGCAAGGACAAGTGGTGCGTGACGTGGCGCCTGCACAGGCCGGACGGCACGGCCCTGCCGCACGACCAATGCCCGATGGCGATCGCGCTGAGGGAAAAGCGGCCGGTGCGAAACCAGGAAGCGGTGGTGGAGCGGCCGGATGGAACGAAACTGGCCGTCCTGCCCTACCCCACCCCGCTTTTCGACGACACCGGCGCAATGACCGGCGCCGTCAACATGCTGGTCGACATTTCCGAGCGCAGCCGCACCGAGCACGCGGCCCATCAGCTCGCCGCGATCGTGGAATCGTCCGACGATGCAATCGTCAGCAAGGATCTCAGCGCCACGATCACGAGCTGGAACAAGGGCGCGGAGCGAATCTTCGGCTATTCCGCCCAAGAGGCCATTGGCAGGCCGGTCACGATGCTGATCCCGGAGGACCACCAGGACGAGGAGCCGCGCATTCTCGAGCGGATCAGGCGCGGCGAGCGGATCGCCCATTACGAAACCAAGCGCCAGCGCAAGGACGGCAGCCTGATCGATATCTCGCTCACCGTCTCGCCGATGAAGAATTCGCAAGGCGTGATCATCGGCGCCTCCAAGATCGCCCGCGACATCACCGAGCGCAAGCGCTCCGAACAGGCGCTGGCGCGGCGGGCCGAGGAGCAGGCTGCCCTCTATCAATTCACCGACCGGCTCTATCGCGCGGAATCCGCGCCGGACATCTACGATGCGGCGCTCGATGCCATCGTGCGGGCGCTGCGCTGCGATCGCGCGTCCGTGCTCATGTTCGACAGGCAGGGCGTCATGCGCTTCGTCGCCTGGCGGGGTCTGTCGGACACCTACCGGCAGGCGGTGGAGGGACATTCACCCTGGGATCCCAAGATGGGGGACCCCAGGCCGCTCTGGATCGACAATGTTGAAAGCAGCGATCTCCCCGAGCCCCTCAAGGACACGCTGCGGGCGGAAGGCATCGGCGCGCTCGCGTTCATTCCGCTGGTCGTGAATGGCCGCCTCATCGGCAAGTTCATGACCTATTACCAGGCCCCTCACATATTCCGGAACGATGAGGCCGATCTCGCGGTGACGGTCGCGCGCCAGCTCGGCTTCGGCCTCGGCCGCATGCGGTCCGATGATGCGTGGCACGCAGCAGTCGATGCGTTGAGCAGGAATCAGGAACGTCTGCAGCTTGCCCTCGAGGCCGGCCATATGGGCGCGTGGGAATGGGATTTCGACACCGGCCGGGTCGTCTGGTCGCCGGGCCTGGAGGCGATCCACGGCCTCGAGCCGGGCACCTTCGGCGGAACGTTCGACGATTTCGCGCGCGACATCCATCCTGACGACCTCGACAAGGTGCTGCGCCGCGTGCAGGAAGCGGTCGCGAGCAGAAGCGATTACCACATCGCCTACCGCATGCGCCGTCCGGACGGCGCGGAGCGCTGGCTCGAGGCGTTCGGCCGCTTTGTGCCGGGCACCGACGGCGAATCGGCCAAGCTCGCCGGCGTCTGCATGGACATCACCGAGCGGCGCCAGGCCGAGGAGCAGCGCGACCTGCTCGTCGCCGAGCTCAGCCATCGCGTGAAGAACACGCTTTCGACCGTCATCTCGATCGCGCACCAGTCCTTCGCGCGCGCGCCGTCCGTCGAGGATGCGAAGGGCTCTTTCGAGTCGCGCATCCGCGCGCTCGCCCAGACGCATGGGCGTCTCGCCGAGGCGCATTGGTCCGGCGTCTCGCTCGAGACGATCGCGCTCGACGAGCTCGCGCCGTACCGGCACGAGGACGGCGGCAATGTCCGCATTGCCGGGCCGCGCGTCATGCTCAGTCCGCGCGTCGCGCTCACGCTCGGCATGGCGCTGCACGAGCTTGCGACCAACGCCGCGAAATACGGCGCGCTGTCCACGCGCAGCGGCGCCGTGGATCTGACATGGAGCGCGGATGCGCGCACAGGCACCCTGAGGATCGAATGGGTCGAATCGGGCGGGCCGGCCGTGATCCCGCCGAAGCGCAGCGGCTTCGGCCGCCTCCTGCTCGAACGGGTGCTGGCATCCGACGTGAAGGGCAATGTTCAACTCGACTTCGCCGAAGGTGGCTTGCGCTGCGCCATCGACGTGCCGTTCGATGGGCGCAATGTTGAAGCCGCCTGACCAGCAATCTTCGCCGGACGGTCGCCTTGCGCAGGACAGGAGCGCGGGCGGTCCGGACCGTGCCGCTGCCCCCGGCACGCCGGCGGCACAGGACGCACGATCGAGACCGGCGCGCGTCCTGATCGTGGAGGATGAATACCTTGTCGCCTGCCTGCTCGAGGAAGACCTGCTCTCGCAGGGCTACGAGCTGGTCGGTCCCTGCACGACGCTTGCCAGCGCGCTTGACGCATCCCGCCGCGAGCCCTTTGACCTGGCCGTGCTGGACATCAACCTCAACGGTGAAATGTCCTATCCTCTGGCGGAGGAATTGGTGGCGCGCGGCGTGCCGCTGCTGTTCCTGACTGGATACACCGCGGGCAATCTGCCGGAACCGCTGCGCGCGCTGCCGCGCGTCTCCAAGCCCTACGATCCCGCCGTGCTGGCGCGGGAGATCAGGCGGCTGCTGGCGACGCGGTGAGGCGGCAAGCCGTCTGCACGCCCCGCTGCTGGCGGATTCCCGCGACCTTCAACATCAACGACGTCAATCGCCGGCTGCCCGGCCTGCTGCAATGGCTGAAGGCGGCGAAGCCCGACATCGTCTGCCTGCAGGAGCTGTCCGATGGATGCCCGGGTCTTCGCCCGGGCATGACTTTTGACAGTGAGTGCGAGGGAGCGCGCGCTACGCCGCGACACCCGTGCCGATCGGGCAGGACACGCCGGTGCCGCCCAGCCCGCAATAGCCGCGCGGATTCTTTGCGAGATATTGCTGGTGATAGTCCTCGGCGAAATAGAATTCGGGCGCGTCCAGAATCTCGGTCGTGATCGGCCCGTAGCGCCTTGACGCCAGCGCCTTGGCATACATGGCCTTGGATTCCTCCGCGGCCTTCCTCTGCGCGGCGTCGAACACATAGATGCCGGAGCGATATTGCGTGCCGACGTCGTTGCCCTGCCGCATGCCCTGCGTGGGGTCGTGGTTTTCCCAGAACGTCTTCAGGAGCCTCTCGTAGGAGATTGTCTTCGGGTCATAGACCACAAGGACCACCTCGTTGTGGCCGGTGCGGCCCGAGCAGACCTCCTCATAGGTCGGGTTCGGGGTCTGCCCCGCGGCATAGCCGACGGCGGTTGCGTAGATGCCCTCACCCAGCTCCCAGAACTTGCGCTCGGCGCCCCAGAAACAGCCCAGCCCGAACAGGGCCTTTTGCGCGCCTGCGGGATAGGGGCCTTTCAGCGGGTTGCCGTTGATGAAGTGCCTGGTCGCGGTGGGGATCGGGTTCGGCCGGCCGGGCAGCGCCTCGCCGGGTGCGGGCATGGAGAGCGATTTCCTGAAGCTGAACATGGATTCTGTCTCCTTTGTCCGGCCCAATATAGGCATCGCGACGCCTCCGCGCACGCGCGCGACCGATCACATCCCCTGAAGCGGCCGGGCCGCCGCCGTCACGGCGGCGCGAGCGGCCGCCTGCACGCCTTGCCCGCTTTCAAGAGATGACCGCAGGCCGATTCTGCGCTAATCGCAGGGCGAGGCGGCTTACGGAGGCAAACATGTCGGCGAGGACCATTCTGCTTGCGCTCGCGCTGTCCTGCGGCGCGGCCGCGGCGCAGGCCCAGCAGCAGCCCTATGGGCCGTCGATCACGCTGGAGGCGGCCAAGAAGGTCATGGCGGCGGCGGAGGCCGAGGCCCAGAAGGCCGGCGTGCAGGTCGCGATCAGCATCCTCGACAGCGGCGGGCAGCCGGTAATGATGCACAAGCTCGACAACACCCAGTATGCCTCGATCGAGGTGGCCGAGCAGAAGGCGCGCACGGCGCTCTATTTCAAGCGGCCCTCCAAGGACCTGGAGGAGGCCGTGACCCGGGGCGGGGCGGGCCTGCGGCTGGTCGGCGTCAAGAACGTCACGCCGATCGCGGGCGGGCTGCCGATCGTTGTCGACGGCAAGATCGTCGGCGCCATCGGAGTGTCGGGCAGCAACGACGATACCGCGGTCGCGGTTGCCGGCGTCGCCGCGGCGGGCAAATAGCCGCGGGCGGCGCGTCAGCGGCTGTAGCCGATCAATTCGCGCTTCTTGCGCCCAAGCAGGATCAGCACGATCCCGACAATGCCGAGCGCCAGCCAGGCCGGCTGGTGGATCACCGTCACCATGCCCGGATTCCAGGCCCAGGGCGCGATATTCTGCTCCATCCAGGGCTCGAGCGCGATCAGGCTCGCCTGATGGATGCCCGACCACACATCGACCGTGCGGGTGATGAAGAAGGTGCGGTCCGCGATCGATTTCGTGCCGTCATAGATGAGGAAAATGAAGGCCGCAGCCAGAATGATGAGGCCGACGAGACGGACGAGCGCGCGGATCATGGCTTTGCTGCACTGCGTGACGGGAACAGCACCGCTTACCCCGCCCGGGACCGATATTCAATTGTCGCGTGCGAGGGCGGCGAAGTTCGAATGCTACCCGGCTTGAGACTGTCCATCGCCATCCTGTAGGTTCCCGGTCGAAAGCGGCGGGACTGCCGCCTGTAGGGAGTAGACATGCCCGCCAATTCCAACGGCCGCGGAAAGCGGCCGACCTTTACTGACCAGGAAGCGCTGCTTTTTCATTCCGAGGGCCGGCCCGGCAAGCTCGAAGTCGTCGCCACCAAGCCGATGGCGACGCAGCGCGACCTCTCGCTCGCCTATTCGCCCGGCGTCGCCGTGCCGGTGCTGGCGATCGCCGAGGACGAGAGCCGCGCCTACGACTACACGACCAAGGGCAATTTCGTCGCCGTCATCACCAACGGGACCGCGATTCTCGGCCTGGGCAACCGCGGCGCGCTCGCCGCCAAGCCGGTGATGGAAGGCAAGGCGGTGCTGTTCAAGCGCTTCGCCGACATCGATTCCATCGACCTCGAGGTCTCCTCCGAGGATCCCGACGAGATCGTCAATTGCGTGAAGCTGCTGGGCAAGGGCTGGGGCGGCATCAACCTGGAGGACATCAAGGCGCCGGAATGCTTCGTGATCGAGCAGCGGCTGCGGGAATTGCTCGACATTCCGGTGTTTCACGACGACCAGCACGGCACCGCCATCATCGCCGCCGCCGGCCTCCTCAACGCGCTCGACCTGACCGGCCGCACGATTGCCGAGACGAAGCTCGTCTGCAACGGCGCGGGCGCCGCCGGCATTGCCTGTCTCGAACTCCTCAAGGCGATCGGCTTCCGGTCCGAGAACCTGATCCTGTGCGACACCAAGGGCGTCATCTATCAGGGCCGCACCGACGGCATGAACCAGTGGAAGTCGGCGCATGCCGTCCCCACCAGGGCGCGCACGCTGGCGGAGGCGCTGTCGGGCGCCGACGTGTTCTTCGGCCTGTCCGCCAAGGGCGCGGTGACGCAGGACATGGTCCGCTCGATGGCCGACAAGCCGATCATCTTCGCGATGGCCAATCCCGACCCGGAAATCACCGCCGAGGAAGTGGCCGCCGTGCGCGACGACGCCATCATGGCCACGGGCCGCTCCGACTACCCCAACC
>JACAEG010000287.1 GCA_013388965.1 Pseudorhodoplanes sp.
GCCTTGAGAATTGTCTGTCCGGGGCCGGCCGAAGGCCGAAACCCGGAATCTGGAGACAGACCCGGTTGCCCCTATCGCGGCGCCCCGGAATGACCGAGCGGCCGTTTCAATGGCCGGTCAAGTTCCGCGTGGCAATCGGCACGATCTCGCTCCCGGTGCGCCGGAAGCCGCGTGTCGTCGCCTCGCAGCGCCAGGCGGGGCCGTCCTTCTCGATCCGGAACAGGTTGTAGGCGGCGGGATCGCCATGCCCGCCGGTCGATGACGCCGACGGCACGCCGGCAACCGGGATGCGCGCACCCGCAGGTCCCTCGATATAGGACACCGAATGCACGTGATCGTGGCCGTGCAGGACGAGGTCCGCGCCATGCGCGCGCACCATGCTGCGAAAGCCCTCCGTGTCGATCAGGCGCTTGAAGCGGTCGCCGGGCGTGCGCACCGGCGGGTGATGGATAAGCACGACGCGAAAGACGTCTTCGCTTGCAAGCCGCGCGAGCAGCAGCGCGCACTTCTCGAGCTGCGGCCGGCCGAGCAGTCCCGTCGCCATGAACGGTGCGGTCGCGACCGCGCTCGAGAGCCCGATGATCGCCAGCGGCCCGCGGCGGCGGAGAAACGGAAATGTGCCGCCGTCATCCCCGCGCATGAAATCGCTCCACAGCGTATGCGGCCCGTGCTCGCCGCGCTGCACATAATAATCGTGATTGCCCGGCACGACGGTGATCTCGTCCGGCGAGCCGAAGGCGTCGAGCCAGGCGCGCGCGGCCTCGAATTCGGCCGGCAGCGAGAGGTTGGTGAGATCGCCGGTCAATGCGATATGGTCCGGCTTGTGCGCCCTCAGGTCGGCGACGATCGCGGCCAGCGCCTCGGCGCGATGGATGTTCTTGCGGCTGCGATGCCAATTGTAGAAGCCGAGCACCCGCTTGCCGGCCAGGTCGCGCGCGCGCGGCCGGGGCAGGGGGCCGAGATGCGGATCGGAGAGATGCGCCAGCACATACATGGAAACCGCGATATATCCTGTCCGCCGGTGCTATGAGGGACGCCGCGACATGCGGCGTCAGGAATTGCGATGACATTAGCAGGATTGCGCGCGCGGGCGGAACCGTACGTTCGGCGGGTGCTGCATTTCTACTGGCGTTTTGCGCGCGGATTGACCGTTGGCGTGCGCGCCGCGGTGATCGACGGCGAAGGCCGGGTGTTCCTGATCCGGCATTCCTATGTCGCAGGCTGGCACCTTCCGGGCGGCGGGGTCGAGGTCGGCGAGACGGTCCTGGACGCGCTCGCCCGCGAATTGCGCGAGGAGGGCAATATCGAATGCACCGCCGCTCCGGAACTCTTCTCGGTCTATTTCAACAGTCGCGCGTCCCGCCGCGACCACGTCGCGCTGTTCGTGGTGCGGAATTTCCGGCAGCCTGCGCCGCCCGTTCCCGGCCGCGAGATCGTCGCGCACGGTTTCTTCGCCCCGGACGATCTGCCGCCCGAAACCACCCTTTCGACCCGCGCGCGCATCGCCGAGGTGCTGCAGGGCGCAAAGGTGACGGAGCTGTGGTGAGGGGTTGACGCTGCGGCGTCAGTCCGCGCGCGGAACGACGCCAAAATTCTTCTCGATCGAGCGCTCCTGTCTCGCTCAGCGCGCGGTGACCTCCAGAATTCTTCCGATCACGATGTTCTGCAGGCGCTCGTTCTGATCGATATTGGTATGGGTCAGGCCGGGGCTGCTGGTCAGATTGAGATTGACCTTTTCATCGCCCCGCGACGGCGCGAACGAGGCGCGGCGTCCCTGTCCGTTATTCTGGTAGAAATTGGAGAAGAACCGGACATTCGACGGCACGCTGGAGGCGCGCGTCGGATCGAAGGTCGCCAGATAGGCGACGGGAATGCCCTTGGTCTTCAGCCGTTGCGCCATGCGAAAGACGGCGTTGGCGCCGAGCGAATGGCCGATCAGGATGATCGGCGCGGTCTGCCCGCTGCGGTAATTGCGCGCGATCCTGTCCGTCGCCTCCTGCCAGCCGCGGTGATTGATGACGTGCGGCGAGAAGCCGTAGCTGCGCAGCCTTGCTCCCATCTCGTCCATGCCGCGCGAGAAGACATTCGCCAGGCCGCGCAGCAGATAGATCTGCGCCTGTGTGTTGACGTTCGGCGCGGCCTGGATGCGGACGAGATCCGGGGCCGGACGCGGCGGCGTTGCCGGCATGGCCTCGGCCGGCAGGCAGGACCAGCCTGCGGTCCATGCAATCGCCGCCAGCGACACCTTGCGCATGAACATGAAAGCGCTCCCGGGATTTCTAGTCGGGGAACCTAGCGCGGTCGTGCGGCGCCGTAAAATCGAGCGCAGGACCGAGCGGCACGATCCCGGTCGGGTTGATCTGGCGGTGGCTCGCGAAATAGTGGCGCTTGATGTGGTCGATATTGACCGTCTCGGCCACGCCCAGCACCTGGTAGAGATCGCGCGTGTAGTTCGACAGGTTCGGATAATCAGCGATCCGCCGCAGGTTGCACTTGAAGTGCGAATAATAGACCGCGTCGAAGCGGATCAGCGTGGGGAACAGCCGCCAGTCGGCCTCGGTCTGCGCATTCCCGACCAGATGGCGATGCTGCGCGAGCCGGGCCTCGACCCGATCCAGCGCGCCGAACAGCGAGAGGAAGGCCTCCTCATAGGCCTCCTGCGTGGTCGCAAAGCCTGCGCGATAGACGCCGTTGTTGATGTCCGGATAGACGAGGCCATTCACGGCGTCGATCTGTCCGCGCAACTCAGGCGGATAAAAATCGGTGCGCGCATCGGTGAAGGCGTCGAATGCCGAATTCATCATGCGGATGATTTCCGACGATTCGTTGCTGACGATGGTCTTGCGCTGCCGGTCCCACAGCACCGGCACGGTGACGCGACCGGAATATTTCGGATCGGCCAGCAGATAGATGTCGCCCAGCGTGCGCGCGCCGTTCACGGCGTCCCCGGTGGAGCCTTCGCTCTCGTTGAAGGTCCAGCCCACGCCTCCCATCAGCGGCGAGACGACGGAAACTCCGATCGCGCCTTCCAGCTTCTTCAGCGTGCGGAAGATCAGCGTGCGGTGCGCCCAGGGGCAGGCGAGCGACACGTAAAGATGATAGCGCCCGGGCTCGGCGCGAAACCCGCCCGCGCCGGAAGGTCCGGCCGCGCCGTCGGGCGTCACCCAGTTGCGGAAGCGCGTGGGCTCGCGCTCGAACCGGCCACCGCTCTTGCCGGTGTCGTACCATCGGTCATGCCAGACGCCCTCGACGAACAATCCCACCTGCCGCTCCTTCACTCCCCAGTCCCGCTGATCTAGGCGGCGCCAGGCCGCATTCACAGGGGCGGAGGAGGACACCTCGGGGGGCGCATGGACGCCATGCGAGCCAGATGTTAATCGGCGGGCCGCATGACCGACCTCTCGCTCACCATCCTTCCCGAGACCGCCGACGACAGCCTGCCGATCGAGCGCCTGCACGAGCGCACCTTCGGCCCCGGCCGCTATGCGCGCACCGCCTTTCGCATCCGCGAGGGGGTGACGCACCGGCTGGACCTGTCCTTCACGGCGCGGATCGGGACGCTGCTCGTGGGTTCGGTCCGCCTCTCGCCGGTCCGCATCGGGGAGACGCCGGCGCTGCTGCTCGGCCCGCTCACGATCGAGCCGCCATTCCGCGACCGCGGCATCGGCAAGGCCATGCTGGAACGCGCGCTGGCAGAGGCAAAGGCAAAGGGACATCGCCTCGTCGTTCTGGTCGGGGACGAGCCCTATTATGCGCGCGTCGGCTTCAGGCGCATCCCGAAGGGCCGCGTCACGATGCCGGGCCCGGTCGATCCCGCGCGGCTGCTGGTCGCCGAACTCGCCGACGGCGCCTTCGAGGGCGTATCGGGCGAGATCAGGCCGGATTGGGACTCAGCCCAGGCAAGGTAGCCCGCATCAAGCGACGCGAAACCCGGGTTGCAGGGTCGCGGGATTGCGCGGCGCTCGGTCCGGGTGGGATCACCGCCCCTCCCTGGCCCAGGTCGCGGCCAGTGCGCCGACCAGCAGCAGCATGCCGAGCAGGCCGGCAAAGACCGGCAGCACGCCGATCCCGCGCAGCACGCTCGCGTCGCGCAGCTTCACGCCGAGCCAGTCGCCGCCCTTGAAGGTCTCGGTCGAACGCACGCCGAGAATGCGCGGCATGGTGAATCCGTTGCCGTCGTCCAGGCGGCGCGCTTCGCCGCCGGTTGCCGCGGCGAGCGGGCCGAGGACGTCCGTGGTCGAGGTCACTTCCGCGAATTCGCGCGGATTGGCGGGGCCGACATTGATGAGGGTCGTGAGCCTGCCGTCGGTCGCGCGCCACAGGCCGAGCTCGTTCGCCGGCGTCGTGGCGCGCCACATGCCGGGCTCGCCCGCCGTCAGCGTCAGCGTGCGCGTTGCGCCGGTGGGCGTCGTCACCGTGACAGGCTCGGCCGTCTCCGCCATCGTCTGGCGCTCGACGGAAAGATCGCGTCCGCGCACGACCAGCCGCAGCGCTTCCTCCTCGAGATCGGGCTGCTTCATCAGCCAGTGCGAGAGCCTCCGCAGCAGGTCGAGATGCGGGCCGCCGCCCTCGAAGCCGCGCGCCCACAGCCAGATGTGATCGGACAGCAGCAGCGCGACGCGGCCGTCCCCCTCGCGCGACAGCACCAGCGCCGGCTTGCCGTCGGGGCCTTCCAGCACCGTGGAGCCGTTCGGATTGCGCGTATCGACGAGGCGGAACCAGCGGCTCCAGTGCGGCGGCTCGCTCGCGCCGCCCTCGAGGTCGCGCGTGACCGGATGACGCTTGCCCATCATCGAAAGCCGCGGATGAAAACCGCCCTCGGTCAGCGTGCCGAGCGGCTCCGCCGGCAGGATGGCATCGAGCGGCGTGCGCCACAGGCTGGTGGGACTGGCGTAATCGGGTCCGGCGGCGACCAGCACGGCGCCGCCCTCGCGGACATAGCGCGCGATATTGTCGAAATAGATGATCGGCAGCACGCCCTGGCGCGCATAGCGGTCGAAGATGATGAGCTGGAACTCGCCGATCTTCTGCTGGAACAATTCGCGCGTCGGGAAGGCGATCAGCGACAATTCGTTGATCGGCGTGCCGTCCTGCTTTTCCGGCGGGCGCAGGATGGTGAAATGCACCAGATCGACCGAGGCGTCGGATTTCAGCAGGTTGCGCCACGTCCGCTCGCCGGCATGCGGCTCTCCGGAGACGAGCAGCACGCGCAGCTTGTCGCGCACGCCGTCGATGGACACGACGGCGCGGTTGTTGACCGGCGTGAGTTCGCCCTCGAGCGGGGCGGCCTCGATCTCGACAATGTTCGGCCCGGCATGCGGAATCGGGATCTGCACCCGCACGGTCTCGCCGGGGGTGACGTTGCGGGTCTCGATCGGCTCGCCGTCGCGCCGCACGGTGACGCGCGCGGGCTGGCGCGGCACGCCCTGATCCTCGACCCGGAAGGCGACGGCCTGCGATTGGCCGACGATGCCGAAGCGCGGCGCGCTGACCAGCGCCACGCGCCGGTCGCGTTCGTCCGGGCGTCCCGTGATCAGCGCATGCAGCGGCGCATTGAAGCCGAGCGAGGCTGCGTCGGCGGGCACATCGTGCACGCGCCCGTCGGTGACGAGGAAGGCGCCGGCGATGCGATCCGGCGGCACATCCGCAAACGCGGTCGAGAGCGCGGTGAAGAGCCGGGTCCCGTCGGTCTCGCCGTCGGCCTCGCCCGCCTCGACCACGCGCACTTCGAGGCCCGGAATGCGGCCGAGCCGTTCGATCAGCGCGATGCGGGCTTCCTCGGTCTGGCGCGCGCGCGCGCCGAATGTCTGGCTCGGGCTGCGGTCGATCACGACGGCGGCGACCGAGGGGATCGGATCGCGCTCCTCCTTGGTGAAGGACGGGTTGGCGAGCGCCAGCACGCAGAGTGCGAGCGCGAGCGAACGGATCAGCGCGCCGCGCGTGCGCGCGAAGAACAGCAATCCCGCCGCGATCACGGCGGCCGCGGCCGCCGCCCACAGGACGTAGTCGGGAACGAGCGGCGAGAATGAGACGCCGAGATTCATGCCGTGTTCCTATTGCCCCAGCCGTTCGAGCAGTGCGGGGATGTGCACCTGGTCGGCCTTGTAGTTGCCGGTCAGCGTATACATCACGATGTTGACGCCGGAGCGGAACGCCATCTCGCGCTGGCGCGGCTCGCCTTCGACGATCGGCAGCGACGGCTGGCCGTCGGGTCGCATCGCCCAGGCGCCGGCCAGATCGTTGGAGGTGATGAGGATCGCGGATACGCCGTCGCC
>JACAEG010000214.1 GCA_013388965.1 Pseudorhodoplanes sp.
CTGCCGGGCCGATGGAGCGGCCGCCACCGCCCGCGTGACGCGGCGCGACAAGGTGGCCTACCGGATCGCACGCCGCCTGCATTGGGGCGACGCATGGCCCGCGGACGGGCCGGGATAATCGTCCTTGCGCCGGCGAAATCCATGCGTTAGGGACCCCGCGCGTGTTGAAAAGGCCCAAAAATACGTCGGATTTGGCTGCATGACCTACGTCGTCAACGAGAGCTGCATCAAGTGCAAGTACACCGACTGCGTCGAGGTCTGTCCCGTGGACTGTTTCTACGAGGGCGAGAACATGCTCGTCATTCATCCTGACGAGTGCATCGATTGCGGGGTCTGCGAGCCGGAATGCCCGGCTGAGGCGATCAAGCCCGATACCGAGCCGGGCCTGGAGAAATGGCTCACGCTCAACGCCGAATACGCGAAAATCTGGCCGAATATCACGGCCAAGAAGGAGGCCCCGCCCGACGCCAAGGAACACGAGGGCGAGCCGAACAAGTTCGAGAAGTATTTCTCTCCCGAACCGGGAAGCGGGAATTGATCCGTTTCGCGATTGCGGCGGTTAACGCCATTTTCTGAATTTTTCTTCCGAGAACGCCCTTTTGCGCCGCATCTGGGGCGCTAACGCGTTGATTTTTGCGGAAAATGTGATATATAGATGACACGAACGGCATAATCGAGAAGCTCCCTTCCGGGAGCCTATTTTTTCGGGCCCGTTCCAGAGGAACCGTCATCAGAAGGGCGTGAGAGTAACCACGCAACCGCAGTGGCAGACAAAGCGCGTCAGAAGTCCAAAAAGGCAGCCGGCATGAGCCGTGCATCCAAGAAAACGTCATCCGGCGCGAGCCGGCGGGCGAAATCCCCGTCCGCCGTCACACGGCGGGCATCGCAGGCTCCGCGGCGTGCCGCCGCCGGGGCCCCCTCGGGCAAGGCAATCACCCCGCCGCGCGCGGCCGGGGAAGGAGCGACCTCTGGAATGAGCACAACCAAGAAGACCACCCAGCGCCAGGGTTTCAAGACCAGCGAGTTCATCGTCTACCCCGCCCACGGGGTGGGGCAGATCCTTGCGATCGAGGAGCAGGAAGTGGCTGGGGCGAAGCTTGAGCTGTTCGTGATCAACTTCGTCAAGGACAAGATGACCCTGCGGGTTCCGACCGCGAAGATCGTCAGCGTCGGCATGCGCAAGCTGTCGGAGCCGGCCGTCGTCAAGAAGGCGCTCGAGACGCTGAAGGGCCGTGCCCGCATCAAGCGCACCATGTGGTCGCGCCGCGCGCAGGAATACGAGGCGAAGATCAATTCCGGCGATATCGTCGCGATTGCCGAGGTGGTGCGCGACCTGTACCGCTCCGAGCAGCAGCCCGAGCAGTCCTATTCCGAGCGGCAGCTCTACGAGGCAGCGCTCGACCGCCTGTCGCGCGAAATCTCGGCGGTGCAGCACGTCACCGAGACCGAAGCGGTGAAGGAGATCGAGGCCGCGCTCGCCAAGGGCCCGCGCCGCGGCGCCCCGAAGGCGGCGGAAGCCGGCCCCGAGGCGGAGGGCGAGGACGAAGCCGCCGTCGAGGACGAAGCGGCCTGATCCGCGCGCGAATTTCCAGCACAAATTCAATGACAAGCCCGGCCGCAAGGCCGGGCTTTTTGCTGCCGGCATGTCGGCCGCGCGTCGCCCGCCCGGTGTCTGCTCTGCCTCCGGGCGACGGCGACGGGTCGCGCCCGTGCTGGCGATGGTCGGAATGCGCGCCGGGATGGGGGCTGCGCGGGGCTCAGGACGAATATTTTTCGCCGGAGAATGATTGTCTGAAGGCAGCGCTTCTCAATGCTCGTAGAAGTGCCGGTCCTCGGAAGTGCCCGGCGATGGTCAGGGCCCGAGCGCGGGGGAGAGCGTGCGCCGCGCGTGGCGTCCTCGATATTGTCCGGCAATCGACGATTTGAGCGGGGCGATCTCGTCCCGCGTCGAGTCGAACAGCCGATACACGATGGCGTCGCTCTCGCGCCTGGCGCAGATGCGAAATTCGTGCGAGTCCTGCCGCATTTTCGAGCTTCCTGCACGCTGCCAAAGCTCAATTGGGGATGGCGCCCTGCACAGTCGCTTCGCGAATGGGATGTCGCTGCCGACACCTGCGCGCCGCCCGCCTGGAATGGCCGCAATCTCACGCAGGCACGTGCGACCGATCCCCGCGACAAACCCGCACGAGCGGGTTGACTGTGACGCCGCGCTCCGCAGACTGCGGCGGGGCGAAAACAGGAGGTTGGGGATATGCGGATTTTGTCTGTGATGATTGCGGGCGTGCTGGCCTTGTCGGTGGCGGGCTGTTTCGAGGGACCGAAGGGCGACAAGGGCGACAAGGGCGATGCCGGCGCGCCGGGTCCCGCGGGCGCGGTCGGCGCGGCGGGTCCCGCAGGCCCCGCCGGCCCGGCCGGTGCGAAAGGCGCCAAGGGGGACAAGGGCGAAAAGGGTGACAAGGGCGACAAGGGCGATCCGGGCGCGGCCTTGCGCGTCGTCAGCGCGCCGCAGAAGGCCGAATGCGCCGCCGACGAGCGCATGGTCAGCGGCTATTGCGCCGGCCCCTATGCGCGCGGCCAGAATCCGTTCAGCGCGACGGGCGACAGCGGCGCGTCCTGCAGCGACGACGCCAGCATCACGACCGTGATCGTGTGCATGAAGAAGTGAAGTTGCAGGTTCAAGTCGGTCCCCGTCACCCTGAGGTGCTCGGCGCCTCGGCGCCGGGCCATCGCAAGTCGGCCCCGGCCGACTTGCGCAGTGTGAATCCGAACGCCGGTTTACCCGGGTTCGGCGGGCGACGGCCCGACTTCGCCGCGACAGGCCGATCATCCTTCGAGGCTCGCCCGCTACGCTTGTCGCACCTCAGGCTGACGGATTGAAATTGCCGCGCCTGCAATAGCGACGCGTCATTCCACGACGATCTTCACCTTGTCGCCGGGCTTGAGACGGTCGGACGGATCGAGCCCGTTCAGCACGCGGAAGCGTTCCACCGCGCGGTCGGACATCGCCATGCGGCTCGCGAGCCGCTCGACGGTGTCCTGCGGGCCGACCGTGACGACCTTGATGCGGAACGGCCGCGCCTGCGCGATCTCCGCGCGCGTCATCCGCCGGAAGGTGCCGACCGCGTGTCGGAATGCGAGATCGAGCTCGGGCGTCAGCGACTTGGCGGCGAAGATGAAGCGATAGACGTCGGTGCCGAAACGCACCGCATAGAGGCGGAACGACCACTGGTCGCCCCTGGCGGTGGCGGTCGCCGCGGACAGGCCGTTCAGCGTCAGCTCGTCGATGCTGTCGGGATCGATATTCTCGATCCAGCCGGAGGTGAGATATTCGGTCAGCTTCTGATCCGCCGGCACGCGCACGACGTCGAGCCGCAAGGCCTGCTCGCCGCTCTCGGTGACGCCGAACACCGCCTGCGCGGTGTTGTCGAGCGAGTATCCGACGGGCGCCTGGAAGGTGAAGCCGAGCTTGGGATGCAGGAACCGGCGCCCGCGCACGAAGCCTTCGCTCGGATCCTCGCCATAGACGAGCCCGTCGACGGCCGACAGATACATGTCCTTCTCGCGCTCGCCCGGGCCCGGGGCCGTGAACTGGCGCGCGTTGAGCTTCGCATTCTGCACGCGCTCGGGCGTCGCCGGATGCGAGGACAGGAAATCGAGCGAGCGCGGATCGATCTTGGTCGAGGCGGCCTTCAGCTCGGCGTTGCGGCCCATCGAGGTGAGGAAGCGCGTGGCGCCGTAGGGATCGTAGCCTGCGCGCGAGGAGATGCCGACGCCGATGCCGTCGGCCTCGAATTCCTGCGCGCGCGAGAAGCTGGCCAGCGCGATCTTCGACTTGGCGAGCGCGAGCGCGCCCATCTGCGGATCGGTGAGCACGTCGCTATGCACGCGGTTGACGATCGCGGCCTGCCGCATCTGGTTCTCGCGGATCGCGGCGTGACTCGCGATCACATGCGCCATCTCGTGCGACAGCACGGAGGCGATCTCGGCATTGTCGTTGGCGAGCGCGATCAGCCCGCGCGTGACATAGAGCTGGCCGGACGGCAGCGCGAAGGCGTTGACCGCCGGCGAATTGAGGATGGTGGTATCGTAGTGCAGGTCCGGCCGCTCGGAGGCGGCGACGAGCTTGTCGACCATCGAGTCGAGCATCGCCTGCAGCTTCGGATTTTCGTAGGCGCCGCCATAGGCGGCAAGGATTCGCGCATGCTCGCGCGCGGCCGCCCCCGTCAGTCCCACCTTCTGGCGGGGCGGATTGGGCATCGAGATTTCGCGATTGGCGAATTCGTAGCCGGTGCAGCCGCCGAGCAGCAGCGCGCAGGCGAACAGAGCGGCCAGCGGGTCGCGCCCGCCGCCACGCCCGTTCCTGTGTGAATTGCCCCGTGCCCAGAAACCCACTGCTACCGCCGTCTTGCTACTGATCCAGAACTTCCAACTGCCCGGGCTGCACGGCCTCGATCACGGGGCCGTTGCGGTCCTCGACATGACCGCGCACGCGCACGACCCGCCCTGCAAGCTTTTCTGGCTCAAGCCCGGCGGTTGCGAAGCTGCGCTCCCGCGCCGGGGACATGGTGACGGTCAGGCTGTCGCGCCAGCGCCGCCCGAAATTGAGATAGATTGTGCCCCCGCCGCGGCGGACCGACAACACTTTCCCTTCCGCAACGGCGAATTTGCCGCGGGCTGCGGCCAGCGCCGCCCCGTTTTCCGCGCGCTGCAGCGCGGTCGCCGGCTCGCCCCACAAGCCAAGCCCGGCCTCCCGAGCAAATTTTTCGGCCGCCAGCAGGGCGGCGC
>JACAEG010000260.1 GCA_013388965.1 Pseudorhodoplanes sp.
ATCGCGCCGATCGGCGGGCGCTGATCGGTCGCGACGGCGGCGCCGGAGAGCGACACGTCGATCAGGCGGCAGCCGATATTGATGCCGTTCGGCATGACCAGGGCGGTGAACTGGTTCTTCGGCACGAAGCGGCCGTGGCGGCGGTCTTCCGGCGACGAGAGGAGATGCCTGTTTGCGAGCCAGGTGAGCTGCGCGGCGAGCTTGTCGCGCTTGCGCAGCGTCGCCGAGATCGTCATCGCAAAGCCGTTTTCAACGTGGCGCGCGACGACGCCCTCGAGCCGCCCCAGATTGTCGATATAGGCGATGACGCGCTCGCCGACTTGCCCGCTCACCGGTGCGACAAGCAGCATGCCGCCCGGAGACATGTTGACGACCTGGCAGGGAAATTCGCGGCGATCGGCGAGCATGTAGCGGCCAAGCAGATTGACCCGGACACGCTGGAAACGCCGCCGCTCCTTGGCATGCGGAAGAATGTTGGCCGTATTGGCCGTCGCCAGACTGAGAGCCATCGGGTTAGCCGCCGCATTGGCGCAACGAATTCGCGCCTGCGGAAACTAGGATGTCGGCGTTAACGGTGCGTTAGCCGTTCTTCGCCTGCGGCGAGTGGCCGTCTTTCGAACGCCCGCCCTCCAGAAGGGTGAGCTTCGGTCGCGGCCGCGCCGCGGGGGCAGGCTCGACCAGGCGCAGCGTCGCGACCCGGTCGATGGCGGGCCCGACATGGCGGTAGCCGCCGAGCCTGAGCGCGGTCACCGGATTGACGCCGAGCCAGTGCGGCGTCTGCATCACCGCCAGCGTGCCGATCAGGCGGGCGGGGACATCGTGGCGGACCGCGATCGGCAGCAGCAGGAGCTCAAGCGACACATCGAGCCGATCGCCGGTGATTCCGGTCGCGCTTGCGACGATCCCGGACGTCTCGTGCGCGATCGCAAGCGACAGGTCCCGCACGGCCGGCAGGGCGTCCTCGTCCCACAAGGACATGAAAGGAATTTGCTTCAGCTCGCGTCCGAAGATCGCGCCGACCCGGGTTCCCGCCAGCCGGAACGGGTGCCCCGCGGCGACGTCAAAATCGAGCAGGAATGTGTCGGCCAGGATCCGCCGGATCGCGCCGGGCTCGATTTCGGCGCGCTCGGGCGCCAGGCGGCCGCCGCGCAGCCTGTCCCAATATGCGTAAAGTTCCCGCGTTGCGCCGAGCTTCATCGCTGCACCCTGCGTCGTTCGGGCGGCTTAAGGCGCCGATTGTCCCTCAACGGGACAAACGGGACCCGTTGCGGGCCGCCCGATGCGGGTGGAGCAGGGATCGTGCCGGACCGAGATTTTGGCGAGGCCTGGCCCGGCATGTCGGCCGGGCCAGCGGCCGTTATTACTAACCTGCAAACCGCCTTGGCGCGAATGCCGGTCCGCCCCTATGCTCAAAACGATCCATTCGGCATCGTCCTGGCTGAGGACGGTGCGGCACCGACGACGGGGGAGAGGGGGCGTGACCGGCGGCTTGCCGCCCGCGTCAAGGCTCCGGAGGGAGGGCGAAAGCCCTCCCTTTTTGTTTTTTGCGATTTTCGCGCCGATAAGCTGCGTCCGGTCTTGCGCACGGGCACTGCATGCGCGACCTAGAGGGCTCCAGGCACCCCTATCGTGACGTCCTCCCGACAGCCCATCCTCAATATTCCGCCGGTCCTGACCGCGACTCTGGCGACCCTCGTCATCGTGCACGCGGCGCGCATGCTGTTGCTGTCGCCGCGCAGCGATCTCTATGTCCTGCTGCTGTTTGCCTTCATTCCCGGCCGCTACGATCCCAGCCTTCTGCTGAACGGACCTTTTCCGGGTGGATTTGGCGCCGATATCTGGACTTTCGTGTCCTACGCGCTGCTGCACGCGGACCTGATGCATCTCGGCTTCAACGCGATCTGGCTGCTTGCCTTCGGCACGCCCGTGGCACGGCGCTTCGGCCCGGTCCGCTTCCTCGTGTTTTTCGCGGTGACGGCGGCCGCCGGCGCGGCCGCGCATCTCGTGACCCATCCCGGCGAGATGGCGCCGATGGTCGGAGCGTCCGCATCGATCTCCGGTGCGATGGCGGCGTCGTTGCGATTCGCGTTTCAGCGCGGCGGTCCGATCTTCGACCGCTACGGGGGCGAGGAGGCGTACCGGCGGCCGGCGCTGCCCCTGCGCGCCGCCTTCTTCCATTCCCCGGTCCTCGCCTTCATCGTGGTCTGGTTCGGGCTCAACTATCTGTTCGGCATCGGCGCGCTCTCGCTGACCGACGAGGTGCAATCGGTGGCGTGGCAGGCCCATGTCGGCGGATTCGCGGCCGGATTGCTGCTGTTCGGTCTGTTCGACCCGGTCCGGGCGACCTCCCTGCATCGCCCCGGCGCGTGATCGCTGCAGCGCAATGCGCAACAATGTGTGACGAACGGCGCGATTGGATCGTTCGGCCCGCCGGCGTATGGTTTCTTCAACGAACGGCGCTGGCTTTCCGGCGCGGCCGGGACCGGCGCCTGCTGCATAAGGAGGCGACGCCATGATTGTGAAGTCGATCCTGTCCGTCAAAGGTCACGACGTTCTCACCACATCTCCGACGACGACCCTCGCCGAAGGCGCAAAGACGCTGGCCGAGAAGCGCATCGGCGCGCTCGTGATCACCGGCGCGGACAACCGGGTCGTCGGCATCGTGACGGAGCGCGATATCGTGCGCGCGATCGCGGCACACGGGGCCTCGGCGCTGACGATGGCCGTGAGCGAATTCATGACCCGCAAGGTCGTCACCTGCTCGGAAGCCGATACGGTGGCGAGCATCATGGAGCAGATGACGGCCGGGAAGTTCCGGCACATCCCCGTGGTCGAGGGCCACAGGCTCGTCGGCATCGTCTCGATCGGCGACGTCGTGAAATGGCGCCTGCACGAAATGGAGCAGGAGCATTCGGCCTTGCGCGACTATATCCAGACCGCGTAGCGCCCCGATCCTAGGTCAGCAGCGCGAGCGCTTCGGTGATGTCGTTCACGGCTTTCGCGGCCGCGTCCTCGCCGATGGAGATCGCGTCCCGGGCGCGGTGAAAATCGAACAGGCCGATCTTGCCGAGCCGCGGATTGATCAGCACGTCGGGCGGGTCGCCCGCGAGCCGCGAGCGCGTGACGCGGTCCTGCATGATGTTGAAGGCGTCGATCATCACGCGCGACAGGCCGGGCCGCTCGGACGTGCCGAGAAAGTGGCGCTTGAGCGAGCGCTCGCTGCCGAACATGCCGCGCAAGCCGCCTGGCTTGCTGCGCAAGGCCTCGAGCGCCAGCGCATCGTTCTCGTCCGAGCCGTGGCTTGCGATCGTGACGCCGCGGCCCAGCAGGTCCGCGTTGACGTTGACCGCGATCACGAGGCGCGCGCCGAGCGCGCGTGCGGCCGATACCGGCACCGGATTGACGAGCGCGCCGTCCACCAGCCAGCGTCCGCCGATATAGACGGGTGAGAAAATGCCGGGCAGCGCATAGGATGCGCGGATCGCGTCGACCATGCGCCCGCGCGTGAGCCAGATCTTGTGACCCGTCCCGAGCTCGGTTGCGATCGCCGCATAATGGCGCGGCAATTCCTCGATCCGGCGGTCGCCGATCGTCTCCTCGAGCTTGGCGGCGAGGCGGTTGCCGTTGATCAGGCCGGAGCCGCCGAGGCTGATGTCGAGATAGCCGAGCACGCCGCGCTGCGTCAGTCTGCGCGCCCAATCCTCGATCGCGCCGAGATGGCCGTCGACGTAGCAGCCTCCGACCGCAGCACCCATCGAGGTGCCGACGACGACGTCCGGCACGATGCCGTGCGCCTCCAGCACCCGCAGCACGCCGATATGCGCAAAGCCGCGCGCGGCGCCCC
>JACAEG010000215.1 GCA_013388965.1 Pseudorhodoplanes sp.
CAGCGCGATCGCGATCGCCGCGCCCGAGACGCCGATGGCAAACGAAATCCAGGCCGGCCCGAAGGCCGGTCCGCTGGAGGACAGCGCGATGGCGACTGCCATCGTGCCGGGCCCGGTGGTGAACGGCATGGTCAGCGGAAAGAATGCGACATCGTCGGCGGAGCCGCTCGCGGGCGCGGCCTGCTCCTGCTTGCGGCCGGCCTGGCTCTCGGGCGCGGACAGAAGCTCCCATGCGCTCGCCACCACCACCGCCCCGCCCGCGATGCGCAGCGCCGAGAGGCTGATGCCGAAGAAGGACAGCACCGTCGCGCCCGCCCACAGGGCGACGAGCATCGTGATCGCCGAATAGAGCGCCACCCGCCAGGCGAGCTGCACGCGCTCGCCGGCGCTGCGATTCGCGGTGACCTGGCTGTAGATCAGCGCGCCGCCGAACGGATTGACGATCGAGAACAGCGCCGAAAAGGCGAGCAGGAAGGTGGTGATGGTGTTGGCGAGCACTTGCCCCCTCGACGCGCCGGCGAATCCTCGCGAAACCTTATCCCAAATCTCGCGCGAGCGGTTCCTCCGAACCCGGCGCAAATAGCCGCGGTGTTTCAGCATTCTTGATGTTCAGCGGCGTGTCGCCGGTCCGCTTTCGTCCTTCTCCCTGCAATTCTTCCTTCTGCCTTTGGCAAGGCATCTGGCTGCTTTTGCGGGTTCCAGGGTCTCAGCGCTTCTGGTGTTTGTCGGATTCGTCGGCCGGTTCCGGCGCGATCGGGCTCACCACCTCCAGATTGCCCGCCTCCTGGACGGCGTCGCCGCGCAGCGGCTTTTCCTCCATCGCGATCACGAAGCAGAAGGCGAAGCACAGCACCAGCATCGCGGCGACGAACACGAAGCGGAACGCGGTGCCGAGATCGGCGCCCGAGGCGGTGCGCGCGAGCGCCTCGATCGAGACGCCCTCCGCGCCGCCCAGCCCGCCGAGCACGATCGCGCCGAACAGGGCCACGACCAGGGCAGAAGCGAGCGCGCGGAAGAAATTCGCCGCTCCCGTCGCCGTGCCGACATGCGCGCGCGACACCGCGTTCTGCATCGCCACCGTCGAGATCGGAAACATGCTGCCGATGCTGATCCCGGTCAGCGCGAGCAGGCAAAGCGTCAGCGGCACCGGCATCCCGGTCGGCCAGACCGCGAGCGCGCCGAGCGCCAGGATGCCGATCGCAAGGCCCGCAATCGGCATGATCTTGTAATGCTCGATCACGGTCATGGCCCGTCCGGTCAGCGTCGCCGCCGTCACCGTTCCGGCCGCGAGCGGAATCAGCGCGAGGCCGGATTCGCTCGCGCTGAAATGCATCACGGTCTCGAAATAGAGCGGCGTTAGCACGGTGAGCCCGACCAGCACGCCCATCGTGCAGGCGCCGGCGAGCGACGCCGAGCGCACGATCGGGTTTGCCAGCACGGCGAGCGGCAGGAACGGCTCCGCCGCCGCTGCGATCCGCCAGGCGAACAGCGCCCACAGCACGGCCGAGGCCGCGAGCAGTGCGCCGATCGGCGCCGAGATCCAGGGATAGCGCTGGCCGCCCCAGGTGATGGCGAGCAAAAGCGCGATCGCGGCCGCCGCCATCAGCGCGGCGCCGACATAGTCGAGCCTGTGCTTGCGGGCCTGCGCCGGGAGAAGCTTGAGCGCGTGGCTCGACAGCCCCAGCGCGACGAGGCCGAGCGGCAGGTTGATCCAGAAGATCATCGACCAGTGCAGATGTTCGGTCAGGAACCCGCCGAGCACCGGGCCGCCGATCGAGGAGGTGGCGAACACGACGCCGAAATAGCCCTGCAGGCGGCCGCGCTCCCTCGGCGTGAAAATGTCGGCAATGATGGTTTGCGCGAGCGAGATCAGCCCGCCGCCGCCGAGTCCCTGCAGCGCGCGCGCCAGGATCAGTACGGCCATGTTGGGGGCGAGCGCACAGGCGATCGACCCGACGACGAAAAGCAGGAGCGCGGAGAGCAAGGCGGCGCGCCGTCCGTAGATGTCGGAGAGCTTGCCATAGAGCGGCGTCACCGCGGTCGCCGCCAGCAGATAGGCGGTCACCACCCAGGACAGGTTCTGCAGGTCGTTGAAGGACCGCCCGATTGTCGGCAGCGCGGTCGCGACGATGGTCTGTTCCAGCGCCCCCAGAAACATCGCCAGCATGATTCCGGACATGATCATGCGCAATTCGGCCTTCGACAGCGCGGTCGTCTCGCTCGTCAGGCCGCGGCCGGCGCGCCTTCTGGCGGGCGGGGCGGGACGGTCCTTCTCTTTGCGGCTGGTCGGCTTTTTCGCCATGCGGGCTCGGATTGCGGCAAATGCACCCTCCTGTTCGCGCCGCAGGCGGGCAAAAGCAAGCCTGCCGCATGCAGGGCGGCCATGTGGTGGGTTCGTTCACCTCGGCGCGGGATAATGCGCCGCCTCAACGATCCGGAACCTCCGCATGTGTCTGATCCGGCCTTCCCTCGCTGCCGCCGCCGTGACCGTCGCTGCCGTCGCAGCAGGCCCCTCGCACCTCGCCGCACAGGCATCCCTGCCCTGCGCGGCCTGCGTCAGCGTGACGATCGGGCCTGCGATGATCCTGCGCGGGCCTGCGGGCGACGAGAACGATGCGCCATTCGTCGCGCTGAAGCTGCCGGACGGACGGCTGCGCGGCTTCGTCTCGAACACCACGACCTATGCCGTCGATGGCGCATCCGTCACCGACATGGGCGGCGCGCGCCGGCCCGTGCTGCGCCCGGGCACGAAGGGCACCGGTTCGGAATGCGGCAGCTGGCTCACCGGCCTGTCGCGCGCGGGCGCGGCGCTCTGGGGCCTCCTGCATTGGGAGGCGGCATGCAATTACGAGAAGGGTGAGACCCACAAGTCGATGGGCATCGCAACCTCGACCGATGACGGCCTCACCTGGCGCGTGCTCGGTGCGATCGTCGAGGCCGGCGAAAGGCCGAGCGAAGGCAAGCTCACCGGCGAAGGCGATTGCACGATGGCTGACGGCCATGACGGCCATCTCTATGTCTATTGCCTGCGCCCGCGCGACTGGAAAATCACCGCGATGCGCGCGCCGAAGAACGACCCTGCGCCGGGCCAATGGAAGAAATGGGACGGCAGCGGCTGGGATGTGCCCGCGCTCGGCGGATTTGCCGCGCCGCTGGCGGGCTTTCCCGGCCACAGCGCGGCCTGGTGGGTCCCGCAGAATCTGATGCTGCTGCTGGCTGTCGAATCCTCGCTCAAGCTGTCGCTGTCGGCGGACAAGGTGCATTTCGCGCAGATGCCCGCGCCGCTCATTCCCTACGATGCCGACCAGTGGGAGCGCCCCGCGCCCACTCCGCTCTACGCCTATCCGAGCCTCGTCGCCCCGAATGGGGGCAACGATGTCGGCGACGAGTCCTTTCTCACCTATGCCTATGTGCCGCCCGATGCCGGATTCACCGAGCGCTATCTGGTCGCGCATGACATGCGCATGACCATGCAGGAGCAGCCCGTCTCCCCGCAGGTGAAGCTCGCGCTGTCGCGCTATGTCACGCCCGGCGGCGAGAGCTGGACCACGAGCGGCGTGCCGGCCGTGGCCGGCGAGCGCCCGCGCTTCGCCTTCGAGGCGACGCTCGGCTACGTCATGACGGCCGCGCCCGCCTCATCCGCCATCCTGCTGGAGGAATGCGTCAGCGCCTCGGCGGGCCGCTACCTGAGCGACCGCACCTGCGCGTCGGATCTGGCGCGGCGGCTGCGCAGCGCGGGCTATGTCTACGGCGAGGAGCAGCCGGGCACGCGCGCGCTCTACAACTGCACCCGTTCCGACGGTCGCTTCTTCGCCTCGACCGACGCGGCCTGCGACGGCCGCGGGCGGCCTGACCGGCGGCTCGGATTTCTGATCGCGCCCTGAACGAGCCCGCTTGCTTAAGAATTTCCTAACGTCAGCGCAGGTAAAGTCGGAACGTCCGTTCATCTTGCCGGTAACCTGCATGCCGCCCGCCAGCGCCCAGACCGCCTCAAGCGCCCCCATCGCCTTTCTCGACGAGATCGGCGAGGCGCTCGCGCATGGCTCGCGGGAGCGTCGCGAGAGCATGCTGCGGCATGTCACCGATCTGTTTGCCGGCCGCGCGGCGGACTATTCGGAGGACGAGGTCGCGCTGTTCGACGACGTCATCAACCTGCTCGCCGCCGAGATCGAGTTTCATGCGCGCGTCGCGCTCGCCACCCAGCTCGCGCCGATCCCGAACGCGCCGCCGCGCATCGTCAAGGCGCTCGCCTTCGACGATGCGATCGAGGTCGCGGCCCCCCTCCTGACCAAGAGCGCGCGGCTCGACGACGCCGCGCTCGTCACCGTCGCACGCACCAAGAGCCAGCAGCATCTGCTGGCGATCTGCGGGCGCGAGACGCTGAGCGAGACGGTGACCGACAGCCTGATCCTGCGCGGCGACCGGCGCGTGCTGATGCGGCTCGCCGACAATGCCGGCGCGCGCATGTCGGAGCGCGGCTATGGCGTGTTTGTCGGGCGCGCCGAAGGCGACGACAGCCTGACCGAGCGGCTCGGCCTGCGCGCCGACATCCCGAGGCCGATCTTCCTGGTGCTGCTGGCGCAGGCCTCCGCGCTGGTGCGCGAGAGGCTCGAGGCTGCGCGGCCGGACCTGCGCGCGGAGGTGAGCGAGGCGGTGGCGGCGGCCGCGCTCAGCCTGCAGGAGGAGAGCCGCGACCTCTCCGCCGAGGCCGCCGCGCGATCGCTGGTCTTCTCGCTGCACGGCACTGGCGAATTGCGCGACAATTACGTCGAGGTTTTCTCGCGCGCCGGCCAGTTCGAGGAGACCGCTTTCGCGATCTCGCAATTGTGCGACCTGCCGGTGCCCGCGGTCGAGCGCGCGCTGGCGCAGAAGCGCTCGGAGACGGTGCTCATTCTCGCCAAGGCGGCGGGCCTGCGCTGGCCCGCCACGCTCGCGATCCTGCAGATGCGCGCGGCGAAACTCGGCATGCCGCTGGGCAATCTCGAGCAGGCGCGCGCGAGCTTCGACAAGCTCAAGCCCGCCACCGCGCAGGAGCTTGTGCGCTTCTATCGCGCGCGCGAGACCGCGTCGGCCAACAAGACTCCGGCCTGACGCCTCAATTCGCCGCGAAGCAATAGAGCCGGCCGGCCCCGCCGCTCGCGGCGAGCGCCGGCGCGCTGCAGCCGCGCGAGGGGTGCGACGAATTCCACGACTTCGAGGGCGCATCGTCGCGCAGGCCGATGCGGTCGTGATGGCCGACGATCGCGGCGCCCTCTCCGCCCCTGGTCCAGTTGCCGCAGGTCATGTCGGCCTCGCCCGCGGGGGCGCGGCCCTCGGGCGTCGAGCGGGTCAGGATATCGTGCTGGTTCGGCGTGTCGCCGCGGCCGTTGACCATCGCGCCCTTTTCGGTCAGCGCGGTCTGCTTGTTGATCGCGGGATCGGCATGCAGGTCGTCGAGATTCCGGGCGACCGTCTCGCCCTTGGCGTTGACCCAGGGACCGTTGCCGATGCGGTCGCGCGCATTCACCGCCGGCTGTCCGCCCGCCGCCTGCGCGGAGAGATAGGCGCGCCAGGTCTTTGCGCCCGCGCCGGCCGCCGCGGCGAGCCGCTGGCAGAAGGCGTCCGCGCCGGAAAGCCCGCCGAAATTCGCGCCGTCCGGCCCGCTCTCGCTGGTGACGAAGAAGCTCATCGTGGCGGCCTGCTGCGCTGCGGCGGGCCCGCCGAGCGCGGAGAGCAGGACGGCGGCGATCGCGAGACGGTTCATGCAATTCCTCCCGGATTTTTGGCATGCTGCGGCCAGGACGGCCGTAGCCGTGAAACACCGCGCTTGCGTCGTCATTCCCGCAAGGGCCGCGGCGGATGGCCGCTCTCCCGCGCCGGTCCTTTGCATGCGCGCCTCAGGCCGGCGGGTCGGGCGATGTGCTTGCCGGGCCCTGCTGCCGCTCGTCGGGAATTCGCTCGCGCGCTTCCGCGACCAGCTGATCGAGCCGGCGCGCCAGCTTCTGCCGCAGCGCTTCCGCATCCGGCACGGCCGGCTCCGCCGCGGGCGCGTCCTTGAGCGACGCCCCCGCGTTGAACGCCGACAGGTCGCGCAGGGCGCGCACCAGCATCAGCAGCATGCGCAGGTCGCGCTCGCGCTCGGGCCCCGCGCCCGGCTGCGACAGCCGCGCCTCGATGTCGCGCACCTGCCGCTCGGCGGTGCAGAACAGCCGGCTTGCGAGCGAGCCGTGATCGGTGCGGACGGGCTTGCGCCGCTTGCCGA
>JACAEG010000095.1 GCA_013388965.1 Pseudorhodoplanes sp.
AGGTCCGTTCGAGAAAACCCGCCGCCTCAAGCGTCTCCAGGTCGCGCCGCAAGGTCGAGACCGAGGCGCCGATGGCATCGGCGAGTTGCTGCACCGAGGCAGTGCCATCCGTTTGAAGCCATTGAAGAATCATGGCGTGGCGCTGGGCGGGGATGAGCGCGACACGGGTCGCTGGTCGGTCTTGCGTCACGAAAACCCTCCTGACCACCGTCTATCAAATTTGGTCATTCAGCGTCAAACTCGATCAAAATCGATTGACTCGCGTCAGGTGAGCGGGAAAAACTATCGGGACAAAAGACGCCGGGCCATCCGAGGCGAGCGGCAGTGTTCAAGGGAGGAAAGTATGGATCGTCGCTTTTCGCGGCTTCTTGCGGCCGGTGCAGCCGCCATTCTGATGGCTGGCGTTCAGGCCGCCTCGGCCGCGGAGGTCGAGTGGAAATATTACACCTACTTCGCGCCGAACGATAAGCCGACGCAGTTGCACAAGGCCTTCGCCGAGGACGTCGCCAAGGCGACCAACGGCCGCCTGAAGATCACCGTCTTCGCGTCGGGCGAACTGCCCTACAAGGCGTCCGACGTGTTGCGTGCTGTCGCGACCAATCAGGTCGAGATCGGCGACGTCGCGCTGGGCTTCGTGGCCGGCGACGTGCCGGAACTGAACGCCTTCTCGATGCCGTTCGCCTGCACCTCGATGGAGAAGTTCTACGACAATGCCGTTCCCGCGATGTCGGGGACTGTCGAAAAGGTCATGCAGGCGAAGTTCAAGACCAACCCGGTCATGCACTGGGTGATGCCGCCGCAGCAATTGTGGCTCGCGAAGCCGGTGGCGAATATCGACGGCCTGAAGAACCTGAAGGTCCGCTCGTGGAATCGCGAACAGGCCGAGCTGATGCGCCTGGTCGGCGGCTCGGGTGTCACCATCACCCCGGCCGAAGTCATTCCCGCCCTGCAGCGCGGCGTCGTGGACGGCGCCTTCACGGCGGCGGTTCCGGCGCTCGACTGGAAGTTCTACGAGGTGACCAAGTTCGGTTACATGATGAACCTCACGCTCGCGCATCAGGTCGCGGCCGTGAACCAGGCGGCGCTCGACAAGCTTCCCACTGATCTGCGCGCGACGTTTCTCGCCAAGGCCAGGGAATGGGCGCCGAAATACCGCGCGGAGATGATCCAGGCCGACAAGGACGCCCGCAAGACGCTCGCCGAGAAGGGCATGACCTTGCGCGACGCGACGCCCGAAGAGGTTGCGAAGCTGCGCGAGATCACCAAGCCGATCGCCGACGAATGGGTCTCGAAGACCGGCGACGTCGGCAAGGAGATGCTTGCCAGCGCGATCAAGGCCTGTAGCTGACAACTCCCTGCAATCACAGGCGGGCGGCATCCTCGATACCGCCCGCCGATCCTCGAGAGGCGGCAGCCAGCCGGGTTGCTGCTGGATATGGTGCGACATGACCTCGTTCGTCACCACGGTCGGCCGCGTCCTGCATCTGTGCGAGGGACTCGCGCTGAAGCTGTCGGCGTTTCTGATGATCGCCCTGCTGGCGCTGATGAATGTCGAAATCGCCATGCGCTACGTGTTCGGCAAATCGACGCTGCTGGCCGATGAATATGGCGGATATTTCTACGCCTGGATTGTGCTGCTCGGTGCCGTGCATCTCTTGCGTTCCGACAAATACTTGACCGTCACCCTCCTGACCAACCGGCTGTCCCCGTCCGGGCGTAACGCAGCAGCCTTGTTCGCCGGCATTGTCGGGCTCGCGGTGAGCCTGATCTCGCTGGCGAGCACGTGGTCGATCGTCGAGATGAGCTGGATGTTCGGCTCGCGCTCGATACAGCCCTCGGCCACGCCGCTTCTTTATCCGCAACTGGCCATGCTGCTCGGATACGGTCTGCTGTCTCTCGCCTATGTCGAGGAAATCGTCAGGCGCCTGCTCGGGATGCCTCCGCGCAGAAGCGACGACGACCCCGAGACCTACGGCATCGGAGACATCAGTTGAGCTGGCAGATCTCACTGTGCGTGGTGACCGTTCTGATGACGGTCGTCATCGCGCTCGGCGTTCCGGTCGCCGCTGCCATGGGATTTGTCGGAATCGCCGTCATCACCCTGCTGAAGGGAACACAGCTCTGGCCGAGCATCGGCGATATCATCTGGAACACGGCCAATTCCTTTACGCTGGTCGCAATCCCGCTCTTCGTCCTGATGGGAGAGATTGTGCTGCGCAGCGGTGCGGCGCGGCGCTTCTACATGGGCCTGGCGGTGCTGCTCAACAATGTCCCGGGCGGGCTCGCGCAATCCAATATCATGGCCTGCGCTCTCTTCTCTGCCATCTGCGGATCGTCGACGGCGACGGCGCTGACCATTGGAACTGTCGCGCTTCCGGAAATGCGCAAGCGCGGCTACAATGACAAGATCACGCTCGGAACGCTGACCGGCGGCGGCGCACTCGGAAATCTGATCCCGCCGAGCATCTTTCTGCTCGTATACGCTACGGTCGTGCAGCAATCCGCCATCGACCTCTTCATCGCGACCATCATACCGGGCGCCATCGCCATCCTGATGTTCATGGCTTACGTCGCCTATCGCGCCGTCAGCGATCCGAGCCTCGTGCCGGCGAAGGCACCGCAATATTCATGGAGCGAATTCCTCGTCGGGCTCGGCCAGATCGCCCCGATGACGCTTCTGATCGGCGCAATCATCGCGAGCATGTATTTCGGCATTGTCACGCCGACGGAAGCGGCGGGCTTCGGCTGTCTGCTCGCCCTCGTGCTGGCGCTGTGCTACCGAGAGATGACGCGGCACGATCTGTGGACGGCGCTGATCAACAGCATCGCCGTGAGCTGCGTGATGTCGATCATCGTTATCAACGGGCAGATTCTCGGTTTCGCGATTGTCCAGACCGGGATCGGCCGCGGTCTCGCGGACGCGCTTGCGCATGCGGACTTGCACCCATTCCTGTTCTTTTCATTCCTTTTCGTGCTCTATCTGGTGCTGGGCGCCGCGCTCGACGGGCTCGCAATGATGCTGCTTACGGTACCGGTGCTTTATCCGACCTTGCGCGCGATGGGGTTCGACGACATCTGGTTCGGGGTGTTCCTCGTTATCCAGGTCGAACTGGCGCAGCTCTCTCCGCCCATCGGCCTCAACCTGCTCGCGGTTCAATCGATCGCCCGCGACGTGGATATGGGCACGATCACGCGCGCATCCCTGCCTTACGCCGTAATGCTCAGTCTGCTGTGTTTCCTGCTCTATTTCTTTCCGAGCCTCGTGCTCTGGCTCCCGGCCACCATGAAATAGCGTTTCAAGGATCGAGGGAACAGGCCCAGTGTTCGCGCCGCCGCCCGTCTTGAGAACATCGGTCTTCGCACGTCTGCCCGATCGCTTCCGCAAGCCGCTGCCGACATCGGAATGGCACCGCCATCAGCCGGGTCTGCTGCCCGCCCATTCGCTGATCGAAGGCCCCTCCTTCGACAGGCAGGGCCAGCTTTACTGCGTCGATATTCCCTGGGGGCGCGTGTTCCGGATCGATCCGAAAGGCGAGTTTTCACAGATCGCAGAATATGACGGCGAGCCCAACGGCCTGAAGATCCACCGCGACGGCCGCATTTTCATCGCCGACTATCGCAACGGCATCATGGTGCTCGATCCGGAGACGGGGAAGGTAAAGCCCTATCTGGAGCGTGTGCGTCTCGAGCGGCTGAAGGCCGTCAACGACCTTCATTTCGCCTCCAACGGCGATCTCTATTTCACCGACCAGGGGCTGACCGGCTGGCACGATCCGACCGGTCGCGTGTTCCGCGTGCGGGCGAGCGGCGAGATCGATTGCCTGCTGGACAATGTGCCGAGTCCCAACGGACTTGTGCTTTCTCCCGACGAGAGCGTGCTCTATGTGGCGGTCACGCGCGCGAATGCGATCTGGCGCGTGCCGCTGATGAAGGACGGCACGGTCGCCAAGGTCGGCACCTTCATCCAGCTGAGCGGAGGCGGGGGGCCGGACGGGCTCGCCATCGACGAGGCCGGCAACCTCGTCGTCGCGCATATCGGGCTCGGCGTCGTGTGGCTGTTCAGCGCGCGCGGGGAGCCGATGCTGCGCATCGAGTCCTGCGAAGGCACGCATAACACCAACATGGCCTTCGGCGGTCCCGACCGCCGCACACTCTTCATCACCGAGTCGGAAACCGGCACCGTTCTCCAGGCCGACATGCCGGTCCCGGGAATGCGGATGTTTTCGGGCGTCTGAGATGTCGCGCAAGCCGGACACGGTGCCCGCTAGGCGGGCGCCGCTTCGGCCGGGAGGCACTTTTCCAGCGCCGCGAGCGCGTTGATGTGGTTGGAGCGGATGAGCGCCGCGGCCAGCGTGGCATCGCGATCCTCATAGGCCTTCAGCAATCGCGCATTGTCGTCCAGCGACAATTGCAGGCGTCCCGGTTGTGAGAGGCTCAGGCGGCGCAGGCGCAGCGTCCGCAAAAGGAGCGAATCGAGAATGCGCTTGACCGTGCGATTGTTCGCAAGCTGGGTATTGCGGTCGTAGAAGTCGACATTCGCCCACACGAAGCCGTTGATGTCACCCTTGCGGCAGGCCTGCTCCATGTCGGCGAGCGGCTTGCGCAGCTGCGCGATTCCTTCCGCCGGCGCGCTCAGCGCCACGTCGGTCGCGATCAACTCGAACAAGGCGGCGCGGGCGCGATAGATTTCGCGGACCTCCTCCATCGCGAGCGACACTACCCGCGGCCGCCGGCGCGGCGGAATCTGCACGAGACCTTCCTTCTCAAGAAGCATCAGCGCTTCGCGGATGGGGGTGCGGCTGGTGTGGTAGCGGCGCGAGAGCTCAACGGAATTCAGATCGTCACCCGGCTGACGCAAGCCCTCGATGATCTCTGCCGCCATTTCGCAAGCAATGTTGGAGACAAGCGACGGCCGGTCGTGCCGCTCCGCCACGATGGCGCGCGAAACCGCTAGCGCGCGCGCAAACGAACGCTCGTCCCTGGCAGGCGCGGCCTTTCGCAGCTTGAGTGGCGTATCGATGGTCGAACTCCCCGCGTCTGATGAATCGAAGGTAGCAGAATATCAGGCTTCGGCGCCATAATTGTCGACACTACAATGGGGATGTCGACGTCCGGAAACGAAGTAGGCCATATTTGGTAGGTTTTTCGGCCTTGACGGCCGGAGGATTCCGCTATTGAGTGTCGACATAAGGCGCTTGCGGCGTGCCGCCGGCGTGGGAGGGAAACCTGAGCTGAGGCAGGCCAATGACACTGGGTTCGTTCGTTACCGGCAACATGGACTACATCCGGCGGCCTTTCGTCGCCAACATCAAGCCCGGCCATCGCGTCCTCATTCTGAGCGACTTTTCCCACGATCCGCGGGTCTGGCAGGTGGTGCAGAGCGTGTGCTCGGAGCTCGGCGCGGAGACAACCGTTGCGTTGTTCGAGCGGCGGCCGGCGGATTACTACGATCCTCCGTCCGCGATCTGCGAAGCCATGATGAAGTCGGACTTCAACGTGCTGCTCGCCTCGACCGGCATGCTGCATTGTCAGGCCAATTTCGAGGCGATGGCGGCGGGCATCCCGGCCATCTGCATGGACGGCGGCATGCAGCTCGAATGGTTCCAGTCCGGCGCCGTTGCCGACGACATGAAGCAGATCGCGGTGCGCAAGCACTATGTCGCGAAGAACGTGTTCGGCCCGAATGCGCGCGAATGCCGCGTCACCTCGCAATTCGGCACCGACTTCACCTACAGCGTGGCCAACCGCATCACCCAGCCGCCGCTGCCGACCGACAAGTTCGATCCCTACCGGATCATCAATTTCGCGAAGGACGAGAACCGCCCCGGCAACAATCTGCTCTATTATCTGTTCCCGACCGGAGAATTCAACGTCGCGCCGGTCGAGGGCTCGGCCAACGGCAAGCTCGTCATCGATCTCACCATGCATCACATCGGCCGGCTGATCACGCCGATCGAGCTTACCGTCGAGAATGGTCGGGTGACAAAAATCGAAGGCGGGGCGGAGGCGCGCATCCTGCGCGACTATCTCGAAGCCTATGGCGACGAGAATGCCTATATGTGCCCGGCGGAGGCGTCGGTGGGCGTCAACGCCAAGGCGGTGGTGCGCGGCATCCAGCGCGAAGACAAGAACATCATGGGCACGCTGCATTTCGGGCTCGGCACCAATGTCGATGTCGGCGGCTCGATCAAGTCGAAGATCCACATGGACGGCGTGATCCTGCATCCCACGCTCTATGTCGACGGCGTCAAGCGGATCGACAACGGCAAGATTCTCGTGCCGATCGAAGGGCCTTGAAGCATCCATGCCCTGTCATTGCCGGGCGGCCGCAAGGCGGCGCGACCCGGCAATCGATACTTTTCAAAGCATGATGGATGCGCGGGTCAGGCCCGCGCAAGACAGGGCTTTAGGCAAGGACCGAACGCATTGTTGCGTCTGCGTGGTGCGTTCACTTCCTCAATGCCGCCCGCAAGAAATCGCCCGCAAGCCGTGCCACTTGCGCCGGCTGCTCGATGAACAGCATGTGCGGCGCACCTGCGATTTCGGCATAGCGCGCGCCGGGAATTGCATCGGCGATCGCCTTCACGATGTTCGGGGGCGACGATTTGTCGGCCTCGCCCGCGATGCAGAGGGTCGGCGCCGTGATGCAGGGCAGGCGCGGATGCGTGTCGAGGCCGCCGATGGCATGCCACGCCTGTGCCCAGCCTTCGACATTGTCGGTGAGAAGCCTTTCACGTGCGGGCGCATCCTTGCCGGCGGCGCGGAAGGGCGGCGTGAACCAGCGGTCCAGCGTCGCTTCCAGCACATCCGCCATGCCGCGCTTGCGTGCATCGTCACCGCGGGCGCGGGCGATCTCGCGGCCCTGCGCGGGCAGCGTGCTGGGGCAGGCGGAGAGGACCAGCGCAGAAACGTCGTCCGGATACTTGAGCGCAAAAGCCTGCGCCACCATGCCGCCGAAGGAAAAGCCGACCAGTGCGGCCGGCGCGAAGCTCAGGCCGGCGAGCAGGCCGTGCAGGTCGTCGGCATAGTCCTCGATCGTGGACGCGGATCGGGACATTTCGCTTCTCCCGTGGCCGGCCTGATCGACGCTGAGCACGGTGAAGTCGCCCTTCAGCGCATCTGCGAGCGGCGACAGGAAAGTCAGGTCGAGCCCGACCGGATGCAGCAGGACGACATGGGGACCGTGTCCCGCGATCTCATGGTTCAATCTCGTCACGGCCTGTCTCCGGCAAGACAACAATCCGGTTTTCGCAGGAAGGAATTGAGATGAGCGACCAGCGCGGACTTCTGCTGTTCATGACCGATGTCAATCCGGCGCTCGAGGAGGAGTTCAACCGCTGGTACGAGAAGGAGCATCTGCCCGAGCGCATGGCGGTGCCCGGCTTCCTCAACGCGCGCCGCTTCCGCTGCGTCGAGGGGCCGGGACCGAAATTCCTCGCCCTCTACGACCTCGAATCGGCGGAAGTGCTCCGCTCCGAACCCTATCTGCGCATCATGGGCGCGAACAAGTCGCCCTGGACGCTGCGCATGGAAGCGAACTTCGCCAATGCGCGGCGCAACGTCTACACGATGATCTCTGAGCGCAAGCGCTGAGGTCATTGCGGGTCAGGGAATGATGATGGATGCGCCGCTGGTGCGGCGGCTTTCCAGATCGCGGTGCGCCTGCGCGACGTCCTTGAGCCTGTAGCGCTGGTTGATGGGAACGTGCACCACGCCGTCCTTCATCATGGCGAACAGCTCGTCGGCGCGCTCTATCATTTCGTCGCGCGTATGCAGATAGTCGGCGAGGCCCGCATAGGTGACATAGAGCGAGCCCATGCGGTTGAGTCGCCACAGATCGAAGGGCGGGATCACGCCGCCGGCCGATCCGTAGAACACCGCAAGTCCGCGGCGCTTCACGCATTGCAGCGACATCTCGTAAGTCGAGCCGCCGACCCCGTCGTAGACCACGGGCAGCCCTTCGCCCCTGGTCAGATCCTTCACGCGCGCGACGACGTCCTCCTTCGTGTAGATGACGGGAATGTCGCACCCATTCGCCTTCGCAAGCGCGGCTTTCTCCTCGGTCGAAACCGTGCCAATCACTCTTACGCCGAGATGCCTTGCCCACTGGCACATGATCAGGCCGACGCCTCCGGCCGCGGCCTGGATCAGGATCGTTTCCGGGGCCTTGATGCGGTACGTGCTGCGAATAAGATATTGCGCGGTCAGACCTTTCAGGATCGTCGCAGCCGCAGTCTCATCGTCGATAAAGTCCGGCAGCTTCACCAGCCGGGTAATCGGCATCACGGTCACTTCCGCATAGGCGCTCGGCGCGTCCGATGCATAGGCGACGCGATCGCCCGCCTTCACTTCGGTCACGCCGGGCCCGACCGCCTCGACCGATCCGGCCGCTTCCATGCCGATCACATGCGGCAGGCGGGGAAGGGGATAGCGGCCGGTGCGGAAATGGACATCGGTGAAGTTCAGCCCGATCGCCGTGTGGCGCACGCGCGCCTCGCCCGGGCCGGGTTCGCCGACCTCGATTTCCTCATAGCGCAGTTCCTCCGGGCCGCCGAGCTTGTGGACCCGCACTGCGTGCACGCGACTCATCTTTGTTCGATCCGTTCGATCAACGGAAGAAAATCCTGCTCGTCATCCTGAGGTGCCCGCGCAGCGGGCCTCGAAGGATGACACGCACAATTCGGGCCGTCGCTCTCCGAGGCTGCCGCGTCGCGGCCACACCTCAGGCTGACGGATCTTGCAGGACGCCTGGACTGCCATGATCTCAATCCACCGCACGGGCGAGGGGGGGGGCCCCCCC
>JACAEG010000288.1 GCA_013388965.1 Pseudorhodoplanes sp.
CGGCCAGGTCGGCCGCTGCGGCAGGCAGCGACAAGACCGGCAGCGACAAGGCGGGAACGAGCAGAAAGGCAGGAAGTGACCAACGTGCTGAAGACGTCATTGGATTGCGGATCGGTCCGGTTGCGGCGCGGACCTTCCGACCCTTGCCTTCCGCCCTTTACGATAGGGAAGCCGCCCTGGATTGCGGAGGTATTTCGTGGGGTCGCTGTTGCGGCGCGGCGAAACGCCTCAGGATGCGGGCGCCCCAACCGGCGGCCCCGGCGGGCGCGGAAACTCGGGAATCGGGCGGCGTCGGCTGACGCCCTCGTTTCTCTTCGGGACGGGTCGCGGCGGGGGCGGCCCGCGCCCTACCACCGCTCCCAGAACACGAAGGGGGCAAACCGCACCGGCGGCGCCCTGTGGCCTTCCTTGACCGCCACCTCGATCCAAAGAATCCGTCCGTGACGCTCTCGACCTTGCGCCGCGCGGCGACTGCCGTGGGACGGACGCTCAGGGTCGAGCTGGAATAGGCCCGGGGCATCATTTCCGGGGCGAGTAAAAATCGCTTTGTCTTTTTCATGTGCCCAGACTTTCCCGAGACTATGCGGCAGCCCCAATTAGAGAGACTCGGAATTCAGGTCTGGTCCGTCCACCTTTGACGACGGTGATGGTTTGATCCAACTTAGCAAATCCTCGCAAAGATGGATCACTGGGTCAGGGCGCTTCGCGGGGGCCCGGTGATGACGAGCGGAGTTAGGCCCCCAACTTCTTCAATCCCTCATACAGCTTCAGCGCCTCCGGGTTCGCCAGCGCCTCGGTGTTCTTCACCGGGCGGCCGTGCACCACGTCGCGCACGGCAAGCTCGGTGATCTTGCCCGACTTGGTGCGCGGGATGTCGGCGACCGCGATCACCTTCGCGGGCACGTGCCGCGGCGTAGCTCCCATCCTGATCTTCTTGCAGATGCGGTCGCGCAGCGCGTCGTCCAGCGTCACGCCCTCCTTCAGCCGCACGAACAGCACGACGCGCACGTCATTGTCCCAGTCCTGGCCGATGGCGATCGCCTCCATCACCTCCGGGATCTGCTCGACCTGCGCGTAGATTTCCGCCGTACCGATGCGCACGCCGCCGGGATTGAGCGTCGCGTCCGAGCGGCCGTGGATGATCATGCCGCCATGCTTCGTCCATTCCGCGAAATCGCCGTGGCACCACACATTCGGGAATCGCTCGAAATAGGCGGCGCGATATTTCTTCCCATCGGGATCGTTCCAGAACATCACCGGCATCGAGACGAAGGGTTTCGTGCAGACGAGTTCGCCCTTCTCCTGCTCGATATGCTTTCCGTCCTCCGACCACACGTCCACCGCCATGCCGAGCCCCGCGGCCTGGATCTCGCCGCGCCAGACCGGCGAGGTCGGATCGCCCAGCACGAAGCAGGAGACAATGTCGGTGCCGCCGGAGATCGAGGCGAGATGCAGGTCGCTCTTGATCGCCTCGTAGACGTAATCGAAGCTTTCGGCCGCGAGCGGCGAGCCGGTCGAGGTCATCAGCCGCAGCGACGAGAGGTCGTGCGTCTTGGCGGGCGCAAGCCCTTCCTTCTTGCAGGCGTCAATGTATTTCGCCGAGGTACCGAACAGCGTGAATTTCTCCTCCTGCGCATAGTCGAAGAGGACAGTCGGCTTCGGCGCGAAGGGCGAGCCGTCATAGAGCATCAGCGTCGCGCCCGACGCGATGCCCGAGACCAGCCAGTTCCACATCATCCAGCCGCAGGTGGTGAAGTAGAACACGCGGTCGCCGACGCGCACATCGGACTGGAGCTGATGCTCCTTGAGATGCTGCAGGAGCGTGCCGCCCGCGCCATGCACGATGCATTTCGGCACGCCCGTGGTGCCGGACGAAAAGAGAATGAAAGCCGGCGTGTTGAACGGCAGCCGCACATATTCGACCGGCTTGGCCGCATAAGGCTTGAGGAGGGCGTCGAGCGAGACCGCGCGCGGCAGAGCGCCTGCGACCTCGGCGGCATGGCCGAGATAGGGAACGATGACGGCCGTCTCTGCCGTCGGGAGCTGCGCGACGATGCCTTTCAGCTTGTCCGCAATGTCGATGCGCTTGCCGTTGTACCAATAGCCGTCGCAGGCGACGAACACCTTCGGCTCGATCTGGCCGAAGCGGTCGAGCACGCCGCGCTCGCCGAAATCCGGCGAGCAGGAGGACCAGATCGCGCCGAGCGAGGTCGCGGCCAGCATCATGGCGAGCGTCTCGGGGATATTCGGCATCATCGCCGCGACCCGGTCGCCCTGCGTCACGCCGGCAGCCTTGAGCGCCTGCTGCATGCGCGAGACGAGCGCCGACAGCTCCGCCCAGGTCATGCGGCTTCGCGCCTTGTCCTCGCCGCGAAACACGATGGCGTCGCCGCCGCGGCCGGCATGCTTGAGGAGATTCTCGGCAAAGTTGAGTTTGGCGTCGGGAAAGAATTGCGCGCCGGGCATCCGGTCGCCGTCGGCGAGCGCGACCTTGCCCTTGTCGCCGATCACGCCGCAGAAATCCCACAACAGGGACCAGAACTCGGCAGAATGTCGGACCGACCATTGGTGAAGCTCGGCGTAAGTCCGGATGTCGGTTCCGTGCCGCCGGTTGACCTCGCGCATGAAGGCTACGACCTGCGTGCCCGCGACCCGCTCCGCGCTCGGCGTCCACAGCGGCTTGTCACTCATCCGAAACTCCCCTCATTCGCGCCGATTGTCCCCGGCCGAGGCCGAATAAACCACAAAACCTCCATCCGGCGCAGCAATCCCGGCCACGAAACCGTCACAGAGGCCGCCCAAAGGTTGCGCAGCGGGGTTCGGCCGGTATAGTCGGCGCACGCCCCTTCGCAATCCGGAAGACCTCTCTTGTCCGCCATATCCGGCTTCAAGCGCCTCGGACTTGCCGTCGTGGCCCTTGTCCTGATTCTGTTCGGGGCGCTCGGGATCGTCTCCCTTCTTCTGCCCGCCGACCAGGTGCGGGAAGCCGTCAAATCCGAAATCCGGGCGGTTACCGGCCTCGATCCGGTGCTTCGCGGCACCGTGTCGGTGTCGCTTTTCCCCACCGGCAGCGTCGTTCTGTCCGACGTGGTGCTCGGCGATCCCAATGCCGCCGCGCCGCCGCTCGTCGCCGAGCGGCTGGTGGCCAAGCTGCGCTTTTTCTCCCTCCTCGCCGGCCGCATCGAAATCGGCGACGTGGCGCTCGAAAACCCGCATATCGACGTCTCGGTCCGGCCGGACGGCCGCTCCAACTGGTCGCCGCTGATCGAATCGCTGACACGCGCGCTCGATCCCGCCACCAATCGCGACGACAAGGTCGTGTCGTTCTCCGAAATCCGCATGACCGGCGGCAAGATCAGCATCCGCGACGATGTCCGCAATCTTTACGAGACGCTGGGCGGCGTCGAGATGTCGCTCGCCTGGCCTGCGATTTCCAGCAGCTTCGCCGCCACCGGGCGGGTGGTCTGGCGTAACGAGCCGATCGACGTCAGCATCGCCGTCGCCGACTTCGCGGCGGCGCTGCACGGCCAGAAATCGGGCCTGAAAATGCGGGTCGGCGGCGCGCCGATCAAGTTCGCCTTCGACGGCTCCTATTCGATGCGACCGACTGTGAAGGTCGACGGCACGGTCTCCGCGGACGCGCCCTCGCTCCGGCGCGCCATTCTGTGGGGCGGCCTGAAGCCGCTCGCCAGCGGCGGGTTCGGCACCTTCTCGCTCAAGGCGCAAACCAATGTCATCGGCGGAACAATCGCGCTGACCAGCGTCAACCTCGAACTCGACGGCAATGTCGCCGAGGGTGTTCTGACTTTCGCGACCGATGGCCGGCAAACGCTGCAGGGCACGCTGGCCGCGGACGTGATCGACCTGACGCCTTATCTTTCGACCATCAAGCTGCTCACCGACAATGACCGCGAATGGAATCGCGTGCCGATCGCACTCGATGGTCTGTCCTCTCTCGATCTCGACCTGCGCGTGTCCGCGGCGAAGCTTCTGCTGGCGGGAAGCAAGATCGGGCGCACCGCGGTGGGCATCAATCTGCGCGGGGGCGATCTCGGGGTCACGATCGGCGAATCCCAGGCCTATGGCGGCGTACTTCGCGGCTCGCTCGGTCTGTCGCGGCTCGACAACGGTGCGGGATTCAAGTCGCAATTGCAGTTCGCCAATGTCGATCTGGAGCGCTGCATCGGCGAATTGTTCGGCATACGCCGCATCGAGGGCAAGGGGGATTTCGCCGTGGCGGTGGAGGCGACCGGCATCAATGTCATGGCGCTGACCCGCACCCTGAACGGCCAGGTGACGCTCACCGGCCGCAACGGCGCGCTTACAGGACTGAATGTCGAGCAATTGCTGCGCCGGCTGGAGCGCCGGCCGCTATCGGCCGGCAGCGAGTTTCGAAGCGGACGAACGCCGTTCGAACGCCTCGCCGTGACCATGAAGATCAAGGACGGCACCGCCCAGGTCGAGAATGTCAGCCTCGAGGGCAACGCGATCCGGCTGGCGCTTGCAGGATCCGCATCGATACCCGCGCGCGACCTCGACCTGCATGGCACCGCGAGCCTGATGGTGGCGGCATCGACCGACGGCAAGGCGGGCTTCCATTTGCCGTTCGTCGTGCAGGGACCGTGGGACGATCCGCTGATGCTGCCCGATGCCAATGTCCTGATTCGCCGCTCGGGTGCCGCCGCCCCGTTCCTCGACGCTCTGAAAAACCGCCGCGAACGGGAGGCCGCGGCCCCCGCCACCACGATCCCGAGCGACGCGGAACCGAAGGCTGCCCCCGCGATCGACGTGCAGCCCCAGTCGCCTGCGACGTCTGCAGCCGCGCCTGCCCTATCCGGGACCGAGTCCGAGACACCGACCGCGTCCACTCCCGATCCCGCCAGCATCGCTCCGCCCGAGACGAGGACTGCGGCTCCGCAGCCCGCAGAGGGCGAAGAGAAGACCGCGCAATAGCCTGCCGGCGAGGTGCCGGACCGCCCCCGATCCTCTATGATTTCCTCATCACGAATCAGGCGCAGCCCGCGGCGGGGATCCGATGTTGCTCTTGCGGACGCTGGTGAAAATTGCAGTGGCGTCGCTGATCGTCGGCACCATCCTGTCGCATTTCGGGATCACCGCCGACCGAATTATGCAGGAATTCGGTTATTCGCATGAGCGCATCGCCGAGCTCGGCCAGCGCGCCATCGACTGGGCGCTGCCGAACGTGGTGCTCGGCGCGCTGATCATCGTGCCGGTCTGGTTTGTGGTCTTTCTGTTCCGTCCGCCGAGCACCAATCGCGAATAGCGATCACATCGGCGCACCGAGCGCACCCTTGTGCTCCTGCGACATCGAATAGCGCTTGGAGAGGAGCGAAGCGACAATCACCAGCACCGCCACAGCCCCGATCATCAGCGTACAGATGGCATTGATCTCCGGTTTCACCCCGAGTCGCACATCCGAATAGATGCGGATCGGGAGGGTCGTGGCGCCTGGTCCCGTCGTGAAGCTCGCGATCACGAGATCGTCGAGCGAGAGCGTGAAGGCGAGCAGCCAGCCGGCGATCACGGCGGGCGAGATCAGGGGCAGAGTGATCGACAGGAATGTCCTCAGCGGCGTCGCCCCGAGATCCATCGCGGCTTCCTCCAGGCTCCAGTCGAAATCGGCAAGGCGTGACTGCACGATCACGGTGACGAAGCACATGGTCAGCGTCGTGTGCGCCATCGCCGTGGTCCAGAAGCCGCGGTCGAGATCGGCGACGACGAACAGGAGCAGCAGCGACAGCCCGATGATGACTTCCGGCATCACCAGCGGCGCATAGATCATCACCGAGAAGGGCAGCCGACCGCGAAACCGCCCTGCCCGCGCGAGCGCAAGCGCTGCCAAGGTGCCGAGGATCGCTGCGCCCGTCGCCGACACCAAGGCGAGCCGCAGGCTGACCCAGGCGGCATCGAGCAGCGCCTCGTTCTGCAACAGCTCGCGATACCAGCGCAGCGAGAGGCCGCCCCAGACCGGGACAAGGCGGGAGTCGTTAAAGGAATAGATGATGAGGATCGCGATGGGCAGATAGAGAAATGCCAGACCGAGCGCGACGGCGACCATGTTAAAGGCCGACGGACTCTTGCGCATGTCAGCGGCGCTCCTCGATCGCGCGCGTCTGCAGGTTCTGATAGATCACGATCGGCACGAGCAGCACGCACAAAAGCACGATGGCGAGCGCGGAGGCCACCGGCCAGTCCTTGTTGGAGAAGAATTCGGTCCAGAGGGTCTGACCGATCATCAGCGTGTCGGAACTGCCCAGAAGATCGGGAATCACAAATTCCCCGACGATCGGAATGAAGCACAGCAACGCGCCGGCAAAAACGCCGGGCAGCGCGATCGGCAGCGTCACCGTCCAGAACGCCTTCCAGGGCGGGCAGCCGAGATCGGCGGCGGCCTCGATCAGGCTCTCGTCCATTTTCTCGAGTGTCGCGTAGATCGGCAGCACCATGAATGGCAGATAGGAATAGACCATGCCGAGATAGACGGCGGTGTCGGTCGCGAGCCAGGCCGGCGGCTCCGAGACGAGGCCCGTCATCATCAGGACCTCGTTCAGAAGGCCGTCGCGCTGCAGAATCGTAATCCACGCATAGACCCGGATGAGAAACGCGGTCCAGAACGGCAGGATCACCGCCGTCACCAGCAGCGGCTGCCAGCGGCGCGGCGCGCGCGCGATCCCATAGGCGATCGGAAAGGCGAGGATCAGCAGCATGACGGTGGAGAAAGCCGCGATTTGCAGGCTCCGAAGATACGACGCGATGTAGATCGAATCGGAGAACAGCAGGCGATAGCCGTCGAGCGTCAGCGCCGCCACGAAGTCCTGCAATCCTTCCCAGCCCGCCGCGAGATCGAGCAACGGCAGATAGGGCGGCTGCGCCAGCGCCGTCTGCGAGAAGCTGAGCCTCAGAACGATCAGGAACGGAACGAGGAAGAACACGACAAGCCACAGATATGGCAGGCCGATCGTCAGCCGCCGCGCCCATGTGCCCTTTTCGCTGATTGCACTCATCGCAGGCCCTATCGCGTCAGCACGATGGCCGATTCCGCCGGCCAGTCGAGCGTGACGCGCTCGCCCAGCGCGGGCGGCGGCTCGGCCCGACGCGACACATTCGCGACAGCCGCCTTGACAGTTGCGCCGTTGTCGAGCCGGACCTTGTAAAGCGAAAAATCACCGAGATAGCCGACATCGGCCACGACTCCCGAAATGGCGTTCGCAGGGAGCTTTCCGGTCGCACGCGAAATATGAATCTTCTCGGGGCGCACGGCGATGGCAATGTCCGTGCCGGGCGACACACCCCCGGGCCGAAGCGCATGCAACGGTCCGGCAACGGCGCTTTCCGCAACCAGATAGGGCGACGCATCGCCGATCACCCTTGCTTCGAACAGGTTCACATCACCGATGAATTGCGCGATCCAGCGCGAATTGGGCTGTTCGTAGATTTCGGCGGGCGGCGCGACCTGGACGATGCGGCCTTCGTTCATCACGGCGATGCGGCTCGCCATCGCCATCGCCTCCTCCTGGTCGTGCGTGACGATGACGAAGGTGACGCCAAGGCGCCGCTGCAATTCGCGCAATTCGGATTGCGTCTCCTCGCGCAGCTTCTTGTCCAGCGCCGCCAGCGGCTCGTCGAGCAGGAACAGCTTCGGCCGCTTTACCAGCGCGCGCGCCAGCGCCACCCGCTGGCGCTGTCCGCCAGACAATTGATTGGGCCTGCGGTGCCCCAGGCCCTCGAGGCGCACGACCTTGAGGATGTCGGTCACGCGCGCGTCGATGTCGCGGCGAGAAAGCTCCTCCTGCCGCAAGCCGAACGCGACATTGCCCGCCACCGTCAGATGTGGAAACAGCGCATAGCTTTGGAACATCATGTTGACCGGCCGCCGATAGGGCGGCCCGGCGGTTATATCTCGCCCTTCCAGCAGGAGGCGCCCCTCGTCCGGCTTCTCGAATCCTGCCAGCATGCGCAGCAACGTGGTCTTGCCGCAGCCGGAGGGGCCGAGCAGCGCCAGAAACTCGCCCTGCATGATGTCGAGCGAAACGCCGTCGACGGCGGTTAGCCCGCCGAACCGCTTGGTGACGTTCTCGATCCCGAGCAGCACGCGGCCGGCCTGCGGGGGCGCCGCCCTGTTGCATTCCACCCCCATCGCTTCTGCGCTGTTGTCGCTCAGCATTCAATAGTTCCGCGTCGGATGAACGGCAGGCCCGTTCGGCCGCCGCACGCTATCGGCACAGCGAACGCGGCTCAAGTTCGGGGATAGGACAATGTGCGCGAAACCGCATCGCGCCAGCCGAGACGCTTCTCGGCGCGCTGCGTTTCGCTCATGGCAGGTTCGAAACGCCGGTCAAGTTTCCACATGTCGGCGAACCCTTCGAGGCCTGGGCAGACGCCGGCCTTGAGCCCGGCAAGATAGGCCGCCCCGACCGCCGTCGTCTCCATCACCTTCGGCCGGTCGACGGGCGCGCCCAGGATATCGGCGAGGAATTGCATCGCCGGCGCGCTCGCCGTCATGCCGCCATCGACACGCAGCACGGTGTCCGCCGAGCCGCCGCCTGGCCAGTCGTCGCGCATGGCGTCGAGCAGGTCGCAGGTCTGGTAGCCGACCGATTCCAGTGTCGCGCGCGCAATTTCCGCGATGCCGGAATTGCGCGTCAGGCCGAAAATCGCCCCCCGCGCCCTGGCGTCCCAGTGCGGCGCGCCCAGTCCGACGAAGGCCGGCACGAGGTAGACCTGCTCGGTAGGATCGGCCTCGGCGGCGAGCGTATTCACGGCCGGCGCCTCCGCGATCGCCTTCAGCGCGTCGCGCAGCCATTGCACGGCGGCACCGGCAATGAAGATCGCGCCCTCCAGCGCATAGGTCCGGTTCCCGTCAAGCTGATAAGCGATGGTCGTCAGCAGCCGGTTCCGGGAGGCCACGGGCGTGCCGCCGGTATTGAGCAGCGCGAAGCAGCCCGTCCCGTAAGTCGATTTCATCATGCCCGGCCGGAAGCAGCCCTGTCCGATCGTGGCCGCCTGCTGGTCGCCGGCCATGCCGAGAATCCTGATTGTTCCGCCGAACAATTCGGTCGTGCCGAAATCGGCCGCGCAGTCGCGCACTTGCGGCAGCAGGGCGGCCGGTGCGCCAAACAGGGCGGCAAGCTCGCCGTCCCAGGCGCCGCGACGGATATCGAACAGCAGCGTGCGCGCGGCGTTGGTGGCGTCGGTCGCATGCACCCGCCCGCCGGTCAGCCGCCAGAGCAGGAAGCTGTCAATCGTTCCGAACGCGAGCTTTCCGGCCTGCGCTGCCTCGCGCGCGCCCGCGACGTTATCCAGCAGCCACGCGATTTTCGTCGCGGAGAAATAGGGATCGAGCAGCAAACCGGTCTTCCGGGAAATCGCCGCCGCATGCTCCGCGGTGTTCAGCACCGAGCACAAATCGGCCGTTCGCCGATCCTGCCAGACGATGGCGTTGTGGATCGGCTTGCCGCTTGCGCGATCCCAGATCACCGTCGTCTCGCGCTGGTTGGTGATGCCTATTCCGGCAATGTCCTTTGCGGTCGCGCCGGCCTTCGCCAACGCCGCACGCGCCGTCTCGACGACGCCCGTCCAGATTTCCTCCGCATCGTGCTCGACAAGGCCGGGCGCCGGATAGATCTGGCGAAGCTCCTTCTGCGCGGAGGCAACGGGTGAGAGCTCCGCGTCGAACAGGATGGCGCGGGTGGAGGTGGTGCCCTGATCGATGGCGAGCAGCAGGGAGCGCATCACATCACTCCGCGGCCCGGACGCCTTGCCGCTCCGCCATGAAGCGCGCCAGCGCCGCGCGTTCCTTCTCGACGAGGCGCAGGCCAAGCTTGGAGCGCCGCCACAATACGTCGTCCGGTTCGCACGCCCATTCTCGCTCCATCAGGTAGCGAACCTCGACCTCGGTCAGATCGGCGCCGAACCACTGTCCGAGGTCGTCGACATCCTTGACTGCGCGCAGCATGGTCTCTGCGCGCGTGCCATAGGCGCGCGTGAGCCGCAAGACATGCGCCTCGGTCAGAAACGGCCAAGTCTGGTGGATCTGGGCGGCGAGCGCATCCACCATGTCGTAGGGAAAATCGCCCCCGGGCAGCGGCGTCCCGGCCGTCCAGGCCGGCGGCATGACGAAGAATGGCTGCAGCATCGCGAGCGCGTTTTCGGCGAGCCGGCGATAGGTCGTGATCTTGCCGCCATAGATGCAGAGCAGCGGCGCTTCGCCGTAGCGCTTGTCGAGCGTGAGGTGATAGTCGCGGGTCACATCCTCGGGTTTGCCGGAGCCGTCGTCATACAATGCGCGCACACCGGCATAGGTCCACACCACGTCCGTCGGCGCGATCATCGAGCGAAAGTAGTCGTTCACCGTCGCGCACAGATAGCGGACCTCCTTCTCGCTGGCCGCGACCGCTCCAAGATCGCCTTTGAAATCCTCGTCGGTCGTGCCGATAAGCGTGAAATCGCGCTCGAACGGAATGGCAAACACCACGCGGCGATCGGGACCCTGGAAGATGTAGGCGCGGTCGTGGTCGTACAGCTTGGGAACGACGATGTGACTGCCCTTGACGAGCCGCACGGAAGGCGGCGTCTCCTGGTGCAGGATCAGCTCGTTCGCCTCAGTCACCCAGGGACCGGCGGCGTTGACCAGGACGCGCGCCGTCACCGTCTCACGTCGGCCATGCGAGTAGAGAACGAGCGACCAGACCTCGCCGCGCTCCGCGCGCACGCATTTGGTCCGGGTACGGATCGACGCCCCCCGTTCGGCGGCATCGAGCGCGTTCAGCACGACGAGCCGCGCATCGTCCACCCAGCAATCCGAATATTCATAGGCCGACTGGAAGCGCCGCTTCAGCGGATCGCCGACCGGATGGTGGGTGAGGTCGAGCGTTCGGGTCGGGGGCAGGAGTTTCCGCCCGCCGAGATGGTCGTAGATGAGCAAGCCAATCCGGACGAGCAGGCTCGAGCGCAGGCCGGGCTGCGGCGGCAATACGAAGCGCAAAGGGCGGATGATATGCGGCGCCATCCGCCACAGGACCTCGCGCTCCAGCAGGGCCTCGCGCACGAGCTTGAAGGCGCCGTGTTCGAGGTAGCGCAATCCGCCGTGGATCAGCTTGGTCGAGGCCGAGGAGGTTCCCGAGGCGAGGTCCGCCTGTTCCACCAGCAGCACCCGCAAGCCCCGCCCGGCGGCGTCGCGCGCGATGCCGGCCCCGTTGATGCCGCCTCCGATGATCGCGAGGTCAAAATCCGCCATGCCTGATTCCCCGCACCAGCATGGCGCGCCAGCGCAGCGTCGCTCAAGGGGCATGCGCGGCCATGCAACAGCTCGCAACTTTGCCGCATTAGGCGTTATTAAAAGAGGATATTACCGTCCGGATTCTTGATGCGCGCTCCCCGTTTTCTGGTTGTGGAAGGAAACAGCCCCGATGGCCGCGGCCTGCTGAAAGCGGCCGGCGGACGGCCGCCGAGCGAGGGCTATGCCGAGCTCCTGCGGGAGCTTTGTCCCGGCGCGCTCACGGATGTGTGCTATCCGGCCGATCCCGGCGCCAACCTGCCCGACAAGGCCGGCCTGGAGGGCTATGACGGGATCGCACTGACCGGGTCGGCCTTGCACATCTACGATGGCGGGCCGCACGTGACCCCGCAGATCGAGCTCGCGCGCGCCGCGCTCGCCTCCGGCACCCCGCTATTCGGAAGCTGCTGGGGCCTGCAGGTCATCACGGTCGCCGCCGGCGGAACGGTCCGTCGCAACCCGAAGGGCCGCGAGATCGGGCTTGGCCGCCGCATCCGCCTCACGGCCGAAGGGCGCGGCCATCCGATGTATGCCGGCAAGGACGAGGTATTCAACGCCGTCACGGTGCATCTCGACGAAGTCGAGACGCTGGCGCCCGGCATGCGGGTGCTGGCGACAAACGCCATGTCTGATGTGCAGGCCGCGGAGCTCAAGGACGCGAATGGCGCAGCAGCCTGGGGCGTCCAGTATCATCCGGAATATACCTTGCGCGACATGGCGGCCACCTTCCGTCGGCACGGCAAGCGCTGCATCGAGGAAGGCTTCTTCCCCGACGAACAGAACCTCATCGCCTATTCGAAGGAGCTCGAGGCAATCGACGACGATCCAACCATCAAATGGCTCACCTGGCGGCATGCGCTGGATCGCGTCATTCTGGACAAGTCGATCCGGACCAGGGAGATCAAGAACTGGATCGACCATCAGGTGATGCCGAAGCGGCAGACGCGGGGGCGCGGGTGATGAGCTACGATTTTGCCGGACGCAATGTGGTCGTGACCGGCGGGACCGGCGCGCTCGGAACAGCGCTGGTCGGGGCGCTGCTCGAGGCGGGCGCCATCTGCCACATTCCCTGCCGGACGGCGCGCGATGTGGAAAACTTTGCGCTTCGCCAGCATGCGGGCGTGAGGCTCTATCCCGGCATCGAGCTTTCGGACGAGGCTCTCGTCTCGAAACTCTTTGAGGGCGCGGGCGGCCTGTGGGCGTCGATCCACATCGCCGGCGGATTCGCTGCGAGGCCTATGGCGGACACCGCCAAGTCCGATCTCGAGCAGCAGCTCGACACCAATCTCGTCAGCTGCTTCCTGTGCTGCCGCGCGGCCGTCAAAGCCATGACGCGCGCCGGCGGCGGCCGCATCGTCAATGTCGCCGCGAGGCCCGCGCTCGAATGGCGCATGGGCGCGGGCATGACCGCCTATACCGCCAGCAAGGCCGCGGTTGCGGCGTTCACTGCCGCGCTCGCGGAGGAGGTCGCCGGGGACGGCATTCTCGTCAACGCCGTCGCGCCTTCGATCATGGACACGGCGGCGAACCGCAAGGCCATGCCGAAGGCCGATTACGACAAATGGCCGAAGGTCGAGGAAGTGGCTGCGACCATCCTCTTTCTTGCGTCCCCCGACAACAAGGTCACGCGCGGAGCGATCGTACCGGTCTATGGGAAATCCTGACCGCCATGACGGTAAGCTTCGACACCACCGTGCCGGTTTTGCGGATATTCTCGGTCGAGAAGGCGAGGGAATTCTATGTTGACTATCTCGGCTTCACGATTGACTGGGAGCATCGTTTCGAAGACGGCATGCCGCTCTACCTGCAGGTTTCCCGCAACGGGCTGACCCTGCATCTGTCAGAGCATCACGGCGACGGCACGCCGGGCTCCGTGACCTTCGTGCGCATGAGCGGCCTCGATGAATTCCACAGGGAAATCTCCGCCAGGGGCTACAGATATCTGCGGCCCGGCATCGAGGACGTGCCGTGGAATGCGCGGATGATGCAGGTCATCGACCCGTTCGGCAACCGCATCCGCTTCAACGAGTACAAAGCCTAGCTCGCGCGCTCCCGCATCGCCACGCGCATCGGCATGCCGTTCCTCGGGAGCAGGAACATCTGCCCCGAAGGCTTCGGATCGAAACCGGGCGCAACCGAGAAACGCGCGGCGCGCAGGAACGACGCCAGCATGATCGTCATCTCGATGGTGGCAAAGGCGGCCCCCATGCAGATGCGCGGCCCGGCGCCGAACGGCATGAACTGGTAGCGCGAGGGCTTCGGCGTCCGCTCGGGCGCGAAGCGGCCGGGATCAAAATTGTCGGGGTCGCTCCAGAAGCTGCGATGCCGGTGAATGGCGAAAATCGGGATGATCCCGACCGTGCCGCGCGGGATCGCAACGCCGCCGATCTCGGCGTCCTGGGGAAAATCGCGCACGATGATGGGCGCGGTCGGATACAGGCGCAACGATTCGTTGAGGACCTGCTGCACCACGACAAGCTTCTGAACATGCGCGGCCGTCACCGGCTCCTCGCCCGCAACCGCGCGGATTTCCGCGAGCATCCGAGCTTCCCAGTCCGGGCTTTGCGAGATGAGATAGAGCGTCCAGGTCAGCGCGAAGGCGGTGGTGTCGTAGCCCGCCATCAGGAAGGCGAGGATATTGTCGACGATCAGCTCATCGGACATTGCGCGCCCGGTCTCCGGGTCGGAGGCGCGCAGCAGCCGCCCCAGCATGTCCGCGCCGCCCTCCGCATCCTTGCGCCGCGATGCAACGAGATCGCCGACCGCCTTGCGGAGGCGGCGCTCCTGCGCGCGCATCAGCCGCCCGCCCGGCCGCGGCAGCCAGTGCGGCAGCCCGAGCAGCGCATAGGCGATCCACCAGTTGGTGCCGCGGTAATAGTCGGCATGCCCCGCCTCGATCGCATGGATCACGTCCGGCGCGCCGCCGACCAGCATGGTGTTGGAGATGACCTGGAAGGCCGCGCGCATCATGTCGGCATGGATCGGATGCTCCGACCCGTCGGGCGCGGCGCGCCATTTCCCGATCGTCGCGTCCGCCGCAGCCGTCATGGCCGGCACGTATTGCAGGATTTCGTCGTGCCGGAACAATGGTGCCGCCGCTCCCCGCTGCCATTTCCACTCGCGGCCTTCCGACGAGATCATGGCGTTGCCGAAGATCGGTCGCAGCACCTCGTTCTGCACATGCCCCTTGGGAAATTCGCCCTGCCGTTCGAGCAGCAATTCCTTCACGACGTCGGGGCCCGTGAAGAACGCCATGCACGGCGGACCGGGCGCAACCACCACCGGTTCGCGATAGGCCTGCTCCGGCACGATCTCCAGATTGTTGGCGATCAGCTTGATCAGATTGAGCGGAAAGCAAAGCGGATCGGCGGGCGGCGTGATCGCCGGCGGACGGAAGGGCACGGCTGGCTGCACCGAGTCCGACATGCTAGGACGCCTTCGCCACGTCCACCTTTTCCCGCAACTTGGTCAGCGGCCTGCCCTCGCCCGAGACGCGGTCGTAAAGCGGCTCGTAATCCTCCCACTCCGTTTTGAACAGGCGATCGAGCACGCGCGTCCCCAGCCCGTAATTGCCGGTATAGCGGGAATGGTGCAGCGAATGATATGTCGTGCTGGTCAGCAGCTTTCCAAGCATGCGATTAAAGTCGCGCGACTTCAGCTCGAAATTCGCGTGACTGAACGAATTGATGATCAGATAGCCTATATACCAGCCCGCCACGCCGTAGAAATTGAGTCCGAACGCGAAGCGGTCGATGGAGGCGAGCGGCACCAGCATGCCGATGTCGAAGATCAGCTTTTCCGAGAACGAGAACGAGATCGCCGTGAAGGGGCTGTTCAGGTGACTCTTGTGATGCTCGAGATGAATCCAGTGCAGCGGCCGCAGATGAAACGCGCGATGCGACCCGTAATGCCAGATCTCGGCCCAGAGCGTCGTCAGCGCGGCGGAATAGAGGAAGGAGACGATCGTTGTCTGCTGAAAGAAGCCGAGCAGGACAAAGACCGCGAGGATCACGGCATGGATCGGCGCGTGCAGCGAGTTGATGACTTCGCGCCTGATCTGCTCCCGGCCGATCGGCAGGTCGTAGATCGTGCGCTCGCTGATCTTCCATTTCCGGACGAAGGCCGCGTACCAGAACAGGGCCATGACATGCCCCAGCACCGCGATTGCGAACAGGACAATGGCCTGCATTGCCGTCATCGTCGTTCGCTCCGCTCGGCCGGAATTTCCTTTCCGCGCCCCGCCAGCCGGTCCATCAGCCTGATAGCCCTGGCCTTAAGATACAATGACAGATACGCGAACAGGCCGAACTCGCCGCTCAGCCGCGGGCCGTATCGGACCAGATCGAGCTTCATCGGATGCGACGGGCCGTTCTCCCGATGAAAGAACGCCGGACCACACACCTCGAACCCCATCGCCCTGTAATAGGGCAGCAGCGCCGGGACGCAGTCGATATAGCACTCCCGTATGTCGTTCCGGGCGCCGAATCTTGTCATCGCGCCAATCAATTTGATCGCTGCCGGGCTGCGGCGCCTCGCCTTTTTCACGACAAATTTTGTGCAAATGCCGGTTGAAAGCGGGTGCAGCGCAGAGGTCCGCATCCCGTAGATGTCCTCGATCGCGCCGAGCGGCCCCTCCGAAGAGATATTCGCCCGCAGCGTGCCGATCGTCTCGCCTGCTTCGCGCGCGATGAAGGTGTGGCCGAATTTGTCCAGCGAATCCGTGATGATCCTGCGATCGTGATCGGCATAAGGGGACGCGCGGCGAAGCTCGCCGCAATAGACCTCGTAGCGCAGCCGCTGTGCCTCCGCGAGCATCGCGTCATCGCGGCACAGAAGCACCTCGATTCCAGCGCCGTCGCCCGGCGCCGCGCCGGGAAGATGGGTCAGGTTCTCGCCGGTCCGCTGATCGGCAAATTCCGCCAGCACCTGCAGCAGCCGCGCGAACAGAAGCGGCTCCTCGCGCTCGATCCGCTCGAGCACGCTGTCGTCGATCGCATAGGCGGAAGACGTGATGCGCGCAGAAACCGTGGCCGTCGCGGGCCAGCCACGCAGAAAGCCGATTTCGCCGACGGGAGAGCCCGGAAAGCGACGGACCGGCTTCTCGGTCAGGTCGCCTTCATTGAAGACGACGTCGACGCAGCCGTCCGCCAGCCAGTACATGTCACGGTAATGCAGGCCCTTCTCCCGGAGCACTTCCCCGGGCCCGAACCGCACGTGCTTGCAAAACCGCTGCAGCAATTGCGGATCGATGAGCGCATCGGGCGTCGGCTGTGAAAGCTTGGGCATGCAGTGGCCTGCGGAATATCCGCCCGGGCTGCAATCCTTCCACGGAGACCGCGACGTTTCAATCGAGGCGTGCGCCTCAGGCGGGCTGTTTCCGGGCCGCGTTGTCGTAGATCGACGCATTCTGCTCGCGCAGCACGTTCTTCTGTACCTTGCCCATGCTGTTGCGCGGCAGGTCCGCGACGAAAATCACGCGCTTGGGAAGCTTGAACCGGGCGAGCCGCTGCTCGAGTTCCGTGACGATCGATTTTTCGGTCAGCGTCGCACCCGGCTTGCAGACGACCACTGCGGTGACGCCCTCGCCGAAATCCGGATGCGGGCAGCCGATCACCGCGCTCTCGACCACGCCGGGCAGCGCATCGATCTCGCTCTCGATCTCTTTCGGATAGACGTTGAAGCCGCCGGTGATGATGAGATCCTTGGCGCGGCCAACGATATGGACATAGCCGCGCTCGTCGATCTTGCCGACGTCGCCGGTGATGAAGAAGCCGTCCGCTCGGAACTCCGACTTCGTCTTTTCCGGCATGCGCCAATAGCCGGAAAAGACATTCGGCCCCCGCACCTCGATGCCGCCGACGTCGCCCTGCGGCAGCACTCTGCCGGTCTCCGGATCGGCGATGCGAAGCTCCACGCCCGGCAGCGGAAAGCCCACCGTTCCGGCGATCCGGTCGCCGTCATACGGGTTCGATGTATTCATGTTGGTCTCGGTCATGCCGTAGCGCTCGAGAATGGCGTGACCGGTCCTTTGCTTGAATTCGATATGGGTCTCCGCCAGCAGCGGCGCGGAGCCTGACGTGAACAGGCGCATATGCGCGCAGGCCTCGCGCGTGAGGCCGGGATGCTTGAGGAGCCGAGTATAAAAGGTCGGCACGCCCATCATCGAGGTCGCGCGCGGCAGATGCCGCATCACCTCGTCCGCATCGAATTTCGACAGCCAGATCATCGAGCCGCCGGACAGCATCACCGTGTTGCTGGCCACGAACAGCCCGTGCGTGTGATAGACAGGCAGCGCGTGCAGCAGCACGTCCCGGTCGGTAAAGCGCCAGTAATCGACGAGCACCTGCGCATTCGACGACAGGTTGCGGTGCGTCAGCATCGCGCCCTTGGAACGGCCGGTGGTGCCGGAGGTGTAGAGGATCGCGGCAAGATCGTCGTCCTCGCGCGGCACGTCGGCAAAGTCCTTCGGTGCGCCGTCGGCGGCGTCAGTCAGGCTTCCCTTGCCGTTGGCGTCGAGCGTCTCCAGCGCCGTGACACCATGCTTTTCGGCAATCGGCGCAAGCGCGGCGCGTTTGGCGGGATCGCAGACGAACAGCTTCGGCTCCGAATCGCCGATGAAATAATCCAGCTCCGCCGGCGTATAGGCCGTGTTGAGCGGCAGATAGACCGCGCCGGCGCGCAGGGTGGCGAGATAAAGCAGCAGGTTTTCAGCCGATTTCTCGACCTGCGCGGCCACGCGGTCGCCCGGCTCGACGCCGCTCAGCACCAGGATATTCGCAAGCTGCGCCGAGCGCGCCAGCATGTCGCCATAGGTCATGGCCGCGCCTGCGCCGGTTTCAAGGAAGACCTTGTCGCGCGAGGGAATGGCCCGCCGGATGAGTTCGAAGAGGTTCATGGCATGGATGATAGAATATCGGCCGCTATCCGGCGAGCGGCACGAGTTCGGCCGGCGCGCCGCGCACCAGTTTCTTGACCGCGCTGGACGCCGCGATCGTGCGGGATTGCGCGAAGGCCTCGTGGTTTCGCTCGATATAGTCGAGATCGTAGAGGTAGTTGACCATCACGCCGTAGGACTGTCTCAGGCCGTTTTCGGACAGGTCGCCGAAGACATTGATTTGCTCGAGGCGTGCGCCGTTGCCAAGATGGAAACGCGCCACCGGATCGACAGGCAGCCCGCGGTCGTTGCGGGCGTGCAGGAAATACCATGCTGCGGCGCGCGACAAGGGCTCGCGCAGGGCCTCGCGGGCCTTGGCGTCGATCCACCAGCCTTCGGCATCGAGCGTGGCCAGCGCCAGCCGGTCTTCGTTCGTCAGGGCGGGAGAGGACTCACGCGAGCGTTCGCGCCGCAGCCAGCCGGCAAAGGCCGGCACCGGCGACAGCGTGACGAAGGTCGACAATTTCGGAACGTCGCGCGAGATCTCCTCGACCACCTGCTTGATCAGGAAGTGGCCAAAGCTGACGCCGGCAAGGCCGCGCTGGCAATTGGAGATCGAATAGAAGACGGCTGTGGTGGACCGCTCCGGCGCGATCGCCTCGCGCGTCTCGGCCAGGATCGGCGCAATCGCATCGGCGATGTCGCGCGCCAGCGCCACTTCGACGAAGATCAGCGGCTCGTCGACCAGCGCCGGATGGAAGAAGGCATAGCAGCGCCGGTCAGGCGGATCGATGCGGCGGCGCAGGTCCTCCCAGCTCCGGATTTTGTGGACGGCCTCATGCCGGATGATCTTCTCGAGAATATTGGCCGGCGTCGACCAGTCGATCCGGCGCAGCACCAGGAAGCCGCGGTTGAACCAGGACGAGAACAGGTGGACGAAATCCGCGTCCACGGGCGCCAGATCCTCGCGATGATCCATGGCGTCGAGCAATTGCTCGCGCATCCTGACGAGCGCGGCCGTGCCGCCCGGCGCGAGATTGAGACGGCGGAACAATTCCTGCCGCCGCGGCTCGGCGGCAACATGCAGTTCGGCAGCGGTGGTATCCGACGGATTGCGCCGCCACGCCTCGATTGCGGTGTCGACGCGCGCCGGATCGGCGCCGAAACGTTCGGCCAGCGCTTCGAAAAAGGCGATGCGCGGCCCGGTCTTGAGTTCGCCGTATCGCGTGAGGATCTCGCGCGCGAGTGCGACGCCCGCGGCTTCGCCCCTGCCCGACAGCAATTCCTCGCACAGATCGATGAGGTCCGAGGGCAAGGTCTCGCGATCGGGGCGGCGCACGCCCGTCCGATCGAGCAGCGAGCGCCCGCGCTCGGCGATGGACTGCAGCATGTCTCCGAAGAAGGTGGTGTTCATGCCGATGTCACGGCCCTAGGCGGCTCAACGGCCCCGGCGCAGCCCGCCATCGTTGCGTGGCCGAATGACCAAAGAATGAAGGCCGTTTTCATAGGACCAATTGCAAAGGGTTGCGCTTTCTGAACCAAGGGTCATAATGTGCACAAATAACTAAAAATTGTACACACCTTACGGGGAAGCGTCGCAGGGAGTAGCCGGGTATGTCAGTCAGCGCCACAGGGCGGCTGAAGGACGAAATCGAGAACGACATCATCTCCGGGAAGTTCCGCCCGGGCGACCGTCTTGACGAGTCCACGCTCGCCGAGCGCTTCGGCGTCTCGCGCACGCCGATTCGGGAGGCCTTGCACCTCCTGGCCGCTTCCGGCCTCGTGGACGTGCGCCCGCATCGCGGCGCCACCGTCGCCGAAGCCAGCCCCGACCGCATGCTCGAAATGTTCGAGGTCATGGGCGAGCTGGAGGCGATGTCCGGGCGGATCGCGGCGCGCCGCATGACGGCGGCCGACTTCAAGCGGATCGAGGCCGCCCATGCGGCCGGCGCAAAGGCCGAGACGGAAGGCGATTGCGACCGCTATTACTACAACAACGAGCACTTTCACTTCTGCATCTATGAGGCGAGCCACAACAGCTTTCTCGCCGAGCAGGCCAAGGTGCTGCATCGCAGGCTCCAGCCCTACCGGCGGCTGCAATTGCGCATCCGCAACCGGCTTGCGACCTCCCACCGCGAGCATGGCGAGATCGTGGACGCGCTGGCAAAGGGCGATGGCGAGCGGGCTGCCGATCTTCTGCGCCGCCACGTCGTCGTCCAGGGCGAGCGCTTCACAGATCTGGTCGCTTCGCTGCGCGATCTGAAGCAGGAAGGACAAAGCAGGGTGGTGGCGTGAATTCACATCGGCCATACGCGGCGACCCGTGCCGTGCGTGAAATCCGTGGCGCGAGGCCGGCATGAGCCTTGTCGAAACCAGACCCGAAGGGATTCGCCGGCCGGGCCCTGCGAACGAAAGCCCGGTGCTGCTCGACGTGCAGGACTTGCACGTCCATTTCGAAACCTCGCGCGGCATCGTGCGCGCGGTCGAGGGGCTGAGCTTTGACGTCAAGAAGGGCGAGATCGTCGCCATCGTCGGCGAGTCGGGCTCGGGCAAGTCCGTGTCGGCGCTGTCGATCATGCGGCTGCTGCCGCGCCTCACGGGGCGCACGCGCGGCCGCATCACCTTCGACGGCAAGAGCCTGCTCGATCTTTCCGACGAGCAGATGCGCGAAATCCGCGGCCGCGACATCTCGATGATCTTCCAGGAGCCGATGACCTCGCTGAACCCGATCCTCACCATCGGGCTGCAGATCACCGAACCGCTGCAAATTCATCTCGGCATGACAGACGAGCAAGCGCGCGCCCGCGCAATCGAGTTGCTCGGACTTGTCGGCATCCCCGATCCGGCCAGCCGCCTCGATCAATACCCGCACCAGTTTTCCGGCGGCATGCGCCAGCGCGTGATGATCGCGATCGGGCTTGCCTGCAATCCCCAGCTCATCATCGCCGACGAGCCGACCACAGCGCTCGACGTCACCATCCAGGCGCAGATTCTCGAACTGATGAAGGATTTGTCGCGCAGGCTGAACATCGCGCTCATCATCATCACGCACAATCTCGGGGTCGTGGCGCGCTATGCCGACCGCGTGATCGTGATGTATGCCGCGCGCCTCGTCGAGGAAGGCAATGCCGACGATGTCTTTCATCGTCCGCGCCATCCCTACACGATGGGATTGCTGCGCTCGGTCCCCCGGCTCGACCGCCCGCGCGGCGCCAAGCTTGAGACCATCGAGGGTCTGCCGCCGAATCTTGCGCTGATGCAATCCGGCTGCAGGTTTGCGCCGCGCTGCCCGTTCCGCATTCCGGTTTGTGACGAGGAGCCGAAGCTGCTCACCACCGATGTCGGCGGGCTGTCGCGCTGCCACCGCGTTGCGGACATTGCGGCAGGCAAGATCAGCTGGGCGGCGGCCGGTGCGGGCTCGCTCGAAACCTTCAGCGAGCATGGCCAGCCGCTGCTGTCCGTCCGAGATCTCGTCAAGCATTTCCCGGTCACGCGCGGCTGGCGCGGCACGCAGCATGTCGTGCGCGCGGTCGATGGCGTGAATTTCGACATCTATCCGGGCGAGACGCTGGGGCTGGTCGGGGAGTCGGGCTGCGGCAAGACCACGGTCGGACGGCTGATCCTGCGGCTCGAAACAGAGACCGGGGGCGAAATCAGGTTCGAGGGGAAAAACCTGTCGGATGCCTCGGCGGGCGAAATGAAAGCGGTTCGCCGGAAGATTCAGGTCATCTTCCAGGATCCTTATTCGTCGCTCAATCCGCGCATGACGGTCGGGCAGATCATCGGCGAGCCCCTGCACGTCTACAAGCTCGCCCCGGACGACAAGCAGGCGCACGTCCGAATCTCGCAGCTGCTCGAACAGGTCGGGCTGCGCCCGGAAATGGCAACGCGCTATCCGCATCAATTGTCCGGCGGCCAGCGCCAGCGGGTCGGCATTGCGCGTGCGCTCGCGATGGAGCCCTCCTTCATCGTCTGCGACGAGGCCGTGTCCGCGCTTGACGTGTCGATCCAGGGCCAGATCATCAATCTCCTGGAAGATCTGCAGCGCAGGCTGGGCCTCTCCTACCTTTTCATCGCGCACGATCTCGCGGTCGTCCGCCACATCTCCATGCGCGTCGTGGTGATGTATTTCGGCAAGGTCATGGAGGTCGCCGACCGCGACGCGATCTACCGCGAGCCGCTGCACCCCTATACGAAGGTGCTGCTCGATGCTGCGCCCG
>JACAEG010000334.1 GCA_013388965.1 Pseudorhodoplanes sp.
AGACGAGCAGCGCCGCCGCGAGCGCGGCCGGCGTCACGGCTCGCTCGGTGTCGGTGCCGGCACGCGCCTCCGCATCGGTCGCGAGCTCGACCGCGCCGCGCGCTGCAGCCGTGGCATTGACGACATTCGCCTTGCCCTGGCCGGCGGTCGCAAAATCCCATGTGATCGTCGCCGTGTCGGTCGCGACCCGCTCGGCCGAGAGGTCCGCATGCGCCTGCGCGACCAGGTATTGCGCCGCCGGCGGCGCATGTCCCTCGAGCGCCGCCAGGCTCGCAAAGGCGATCGACGAGCTGCCAGGCAGGATAGGGTTCTCGCTGGTGACGACAAATTCGGTATTGCCGTTCACGGCGCCGGAATGCACGAAGACGCGGGTGCCCTTCGCGACGTCGCGCGCGCCGTCGAAATCCGCCGCGCGGCTCCAGTTGCCGGACGATGCGACATAGATGCCGTTCTCGCTGGCGGTGCCCTGCTCCTTGACCAGCACGCGATCGTTCTCGGCGAGAGCGACGCCGTCGATGGTCTGCAGGCCGGCCAGCGTGACATTGCCGGTCGTGGCGCAGGCGCAGGGCGCCTTCACGGCGAGGCCTTCGGCCACGCCGTAGCGGCGGTCGGTGCTGGTGGTCATGGGGCCTCGCTTGCGGAGCGGCGGACAGGAAATGCCGCCGTGGACGGCGGCCGGAGCGCTATCGACTCGCGCGGATGGACTCAGAAAGGATCGACGCCGGCGGAGCGGGGCGGATGAAAGTCACGTCGGAAGGTGAGCGCTTTCGGGTCGAGAACGGGCGCGGCGAAACGCTGCTGCTCACCCACGACGAACTTCAATCGCTGCTCCAGCATGCGCAGGAAATTCTGAATCGACCCACGTCACGCCGCCCTGGTAGCCCCAGGCCAGTGCCGACGATGTCGGACGTTCGGGTGTCTGCAGCGACGGACATCCATCGCACCGTTGCGTTGCTGATCGTCCGTCGCGGAGACGGCCAGGAAATAGCCTACGAGCTGCCGCCAGACACCGCGCGAGCCATCCGCGACGGGCTGACGGAAGCCCTCGAACTGATCGCATCGTCGAAACCCTCAAGGCAGTGATGGCGCGGCATATCGAACGCATCGGAAAGCGCACGGCGATCGCGATTGTCGCGCTCGCCATCCTGGCCTTTTGCTGGTGGGCGTTCAGCCCGGCGTGATCAGCGTGCGACCTGCGAGGGGCGCAGCAGGAATTCCGTGCCCTGGTTGCGCTTCATGGTCTGCTCCATCCGGCTGAGATAGCCGGGATTGAGCGCCTCGAGCAGCCGCCAGTAGATCAGGTAATCGAAGGCCGCCCGCGTATAGATCATGTTGAGGAAGGGCGTGTTCTCGCGGACGGTGCGCACGCCGAGCGCCGCCGCCGAGGCCTTCCACTTTTCCGGATGCGTCAGCGAGCTCCACAGCTCGGCCACCTTGTCGATCTGGCCGAAGGTCGGGCCGGCGAGCGAGGCGAGCGCGGACAGGCCGTGGCGCGAGAATTCCCCGATCAGGAAGTCGCCGTAGATCGTGCCGGCGCCGCCGCGCAGGAAGCCCTGGACCACCGAGGACAGAGGGGCGTTGCGCCAGCGCGCATTCGGGTCCTGCCCCTTGGCGATGTCGTTGAGATAGTTCGCCAGCATGCCCAGAAGCGTGGACACGACCACGAATTCGGTGACGCCGGCGACGCGGTCGAGGCCTGTCTTGCCGCCGAACAATTCGCGGCCATAGACCTTGGTCAGCAACGCGGTCGGGAATTGCTTGAACTGGAGCAGCAGCCGCAGCGCCAGGTTGAGCGGCGAGCCGGATTGCGTGCCCTGGTACAGGATCGCCTTTTCGCGCGCGCCGACCTCGATCACGGCGAACTGCCCGCGCTCGCCGTAATAGGCCCAGAGCTTCAAGGCCAGTTCCTTGCGCGCGCGATCGAGGGCGTTTCCAGCGGCGCCGACGTCGACCGGATTCGCTGCGGCGGCCGCGGCACGCTCGGAGATCGAGCCCGTGCCGCCGAGATGCGCGTTCATCGCCTCGTCGGGGATTCGCAGCGCGACGTCGGGCGTGAGATAGACGTCGCCGCCGACCTCGTTCCATTCGGCCTTGCCGAGCAGCTCCCATTCCTTCTCGCCGATGCCGAAGGCCTGCATGATGCGCCGCTCGCCGGCCTCGAGCTCGCCGAAGGCCTTGCCGCGCAGCTTGCCGAAATGCCGCGCCATCAGCCGCTCGGCGTCGGCGCGCTTGTTCTCGGACAGGGGCGAGATCAGCGTGAACCTGAAGAAGATGTTCTCCAGCTTCGCGAGAATCCCGGGTGCGCCGTCGGCGATGTCGAAGCGGGCGGTCGCGCCGCGCAGGCGTCCGAAGATGCCGGTATGCAGCAGGTCCGCCACCTCGCGCTTGGCCGAGCCGTCGGCCCCGCGCAGATAGCCTGAGAACAGCGAGGAATAGCGCTCGAAGACGCCGAGGCCCTGATAGGCGAGCTCGCGGGACATGGTGGCGTTGTCCGCGAGCATGGAGAGCGGCGTCAGGCCGAGCTTCGCCATCCGCACCACCGCCATCCAGCCGGCGGCGAGGCCGGACCAGGCATTCTGCAGAGGGATGTCCGCCTCGCCCGACACCACCGCATAGCGCGTACGCAGCCAGCGCTCGGCCTTGTCGAGGGCGCGCCGCTCCGGCGTGCCTTTCGTCCGGCCCTTGGCATATTCGAGGATCTCGTCGAAGCCCTTCTTCGGCTCCGACCCGAACACCTTCATGATGGCGTATTTGTCGGCGGCGTAGCGCATGCCGTAGAGCCAGGCGTCGGTCGCGCCGAAGCGGCCGAATTGCCGCATATAGGCGAGCTGGTCACGCGCAGACTTGAACACGAATTCGCGCGAGGCCGAGACCTTGGCGGCAACGTTGAAATAGCCCTCGTCGGGCAGCGCCTGCACCTTCATGTGGTCGCCGGTCACGAGGCCGCCGAACATCTCGGCGAGCTTCTTGTCGGCATCCTTCTCGGTGCCGAACATGCGCTTCGCGTCGATCCGCGGCAGCGTCGCCGCCACCCAGGCGCGGCGGGCATCTTCCCAGAGCTCGCGGAACGCAGCCTTCCGCATTTTTTCGGGTGTCAGCTTGCGGCGCAGGCCTCCGGCGGCCGCCAGCATGCGGTCGGGATCGTGCATCACGGAGGCGCCGAACGCGGAATGCTCGGTGATCCACGCGCCTTCCGAATTCAGCACGGCGACCTTGCGCTTGTCGGTCTCGTGCAAGATCTCCGCGATCGCCTTCGCGTGCGCGTTCTTCGTCACGCCGGGATTCGCGTCGCGGCGGCCCTTGGCCTTTTTCTCGAGCTCGATCTTCTCGGTGAAAATCTCGTCCTCGATCGTCTTCGAATAGAAGAGCTGCTCGAGGCCCGCGAGCTTCGGATCGTCGCGCTCGGCCTTGCGGATGGCGGTGATGGTGCCGCCGATCCAGTCGCGCTGCGCGCCGAGCGACAGCGCCCCGACCGAGGCCTGGTTGCCAGCGCGCGACTTCTCGTCGAAGAAGGGCCGGTTGACGCCCACCAGCCGCGCCTCGAGGCCGAGCTGGTAGGAGCCGCCCTTCGCGGCCTTCGCCGCCTCGAGGAAGGTGCGCAGGTCCCGCAGCTTGACCGCATCCATGCGCATGTTGCGCTTCAGGATGGCGGCGCGCTCGGCCTGCTCCTCGAGCATCTCCTTCGCCGCACGGAAATACTTCTCGCGCGCGGTGCCGGGCCCGTCGTCGTTGTCGAAGCGGCGGTCCAGCTCCTCGAGATGGTCCTCGACATAGCGCCGGTCCTTGCGGTCGCGGATCGCCTCGAGGATCTCGTCGATGCAGTCCTTGCGGGTGGTCATCGGTCAGCCGAGCTTGCTGCCGGCATATTGCGCGGGCGCCTGAGCGATCGTTCCGGCCTTGCCGGCCTTGTCGAGCGTGCGGAGCGCCGAGGGCACATAGGACGGCGGCTCGGGCGCGCGCGCATTGCCCGCCACAGCGATGGTGGGCGCGGCCGTGTCCACAGGCTGCGCCGGGGGCGCCTTGGCGGGCGCGGACGGCTTCGATGCGAACAGGTTGCCCATGCTGTCTCCTATCCCTGCGCGGCCATCAGGCAGGCGGCGCCGCGGTTGAGGATTTCGGCCCGGTCCGTGGCCTCGGTGTCGATCGCCTTCAGCTCGTCGTCGACGCGCTGCTTCAAATCCTCGGGCAGATAGGCCTCGTGCGCCCT
>JACAEG010000289.1 GCA_013388965.1 Pseudorhodoplanes sp.
AGCTTGTTCTTCATCGCGCGGCCCTCCGCGCGGCGGGAACAACGTCAGAACCGCATGTCAGAATCGCGGTCAGAATCGCAGGGAAAAAGCGCAGCGATATCAACGCTGCGAGTGGTGGGCGCTGTAGGGATTGACCCTCCAAAACCCCCTTGATTCCATTGGAGGCGATTCTGACGTGGACCCGGACGGGGACCGGTCCGGCCCGGAGGCGGGCGGGTGCGATTCTGACTGTCACGGCTTCTCCTTTCCGGCGCCTTCCGCGCGCGCGCGTGCGCGCGCCTCGGCGACATTGGCGGTCTTCTTGGTCTCGCCGCGGCGGGCGATGTAGCGCACGGTGGTGCCCGTGCTGGCATGCGTGAGTGCGCCGCGGATATCGTCGATCGTCGCCCCCGACTCGCCGGCCTCGGTCGCGCCGCCGGCGCGGCTGTCCATGCTCCAGACGTCGTCGGGGATGCCGGCCGACCGCGCGATCGCGCGGAAATCCTTGCGATATGTCGACTCGCGCGCCGGCAGGCCGTGCTCGCCCTTGACGATCGCACCCTCGCGCTCCTCGTGCGGCACCGCCTCGAGAAGCGGCATCAGCAGCCGGTAGCGCGTGAGGTCGAAATCGGCGGCCGCGCGGTATTTCGACTTCGACGTCTTCATGCGCCAGCGCCACCCGGGAATGTTCTCCCAGGTGAAGAAACCGCCCCACATCTCGTTGCCCTGCTCGAGCAGACTCGCGCCCTGCGGGAAGCGCGCCAAGGCCTTCGGCGCCCATTCGCCGATGATGTCCTTCTGGCGCAGCAGCAGCTCGAACTGCGCGGTGACGCCGATCGCAAGCCCGCGCGCGCGATGCGCCGGCACGAGGCCCTTGCGGCCGAGATCCTCGGCGGCGGCGATGAAGGCAACCACATAGCCGTAGGTCATCTCCTGCTCGCGCGCGCCGCCCTTCTCGAACTTCACGCCCTCGAGGTCCTCGGCGAGCTCCTGGCAGGCCTTGCGGCCGGGGAATCTCAGCTTGGCGCAGAAGTTCACGACGGTGCGGAACATCGAGACCGCGTCGTGTGCGCGGTCGATGCGCTCGTCCCCGCCCGGCGCGGCGGGCTTTCGCCATTGCGCGTACCAATGCTCGACGGTGAACAGGTCCACCCGGTTGACGAGGCGCGTGCCGACGGTCGCCTCGATCAGGTCGAGATAGGCGGCATAGAAGCGGCGCGTCGTGTGCTTGGTGCGATGGAAGCGCGACAGCGGATGCAGCCTGTAGATCCGGCACAGCGAGCCGACGGTGCCGTCGTAGCGCGCCTGCGGCTCCGGCTCTGCCGTCTGCGGATTGTCGAGCCAGGCGAGCAGGCGGGCGGTGTGGCTGCGGCAGAGCTGCGAGATGCGCGCCTCGAAGTCCTCCGCGCTTTCGTCAGCGGCCCGGACGGGCAAGGCGATGCACGCGTCCGGAAAGCCCTTCGGGTCGCGCACCACCTGCCGCGCGATCCAGTAGCGCAGGTCGTTGCGGCCGATCTTGTGGCCGGGCCTGTCTCCCCGGGCGGGCATCGAAATCTTCTTCGCCATCTTCCGTTTGCGCGCGCTCATTGCCTGCGACTCCGTAGCGGTCGTCAAGCCAGGCCCGGACCGCCGGGTAGAAACGCCCACGCAACAGCTTCACAAACCTGGGGAAAGACTCGTCCCGCTCCCATTCCTGCAACACGCTCGGCCACCGCTCCTTGCCGATATGCGGCGCCACCAGCTCGCGGAGCCGGTGGTCCTCGACGAACAGCCCAACCGCCTCCGGCTCGGACGTGCCGCTTTTCGGATCGTCAGGCGGCATCGCCGAGATCCTCCAGCCCGACCATCGCCAGCAGCCGCGGCTGCCAGCCGAGCGCCTCGGCGCAGCTGCTGCACACGCCGCTCGGCGCGCCGATATCGAGCAGCACCCAGGCGCATCCGACGATCGCCGGGCCTTCCGGCGTCGCGACCTCGACCTGGCAGGCGTTGAGATCGGTGCAGCCGCAGCCGCGGCAGACGCGCATCCCGTCCGCCTGCAGGGGCTGACCGTGCGGGCCGAACAGCATCACTCTCTCCGCAACAGGTCGAGCTTGATCTGGAACGCGCGGGCGATGTCGCCGAGCGCGTAGACCATGTGAATGAGCGCCACGGTCAGCGCGCCGCAGGCGATGATGATCGCGGCGTCGCGCAGCATCGCCAGATTGACCGCATTGATGGTGTTCACAGCGCCTCCTCCTTCTGCAGCATGCGCCGCGCGCGGCGCGGATTGTCCTGCAGCGCCTCGATCCGCTCGACCCGGCGCTTCAGCCAGGCCAGCCGCTCGTGCAGGAAGGCGAGCGCCCCGGCGATCGCGACCACGAGAAACAGCGGATGGGCGAGCCAGGCGATCAGGACGAGCGACAGCAGCAGCGAGGTGCGCTGGGCGAGCGCGATCCAGTCGGCGCGCTCGCGCCCGAGCCTGGGAAAGTGCCGGCCCATCATGGTGCGGCCTGCGGGGATGGTTGATTGTTGCGGGCGTTGTCCTCGGCAAGCCATGCGATCGGATCGAAGGGCCGATGCGTGCCGGGCTGCGGTCCGATCATGTCGAACAGCGCATTGGCGTCGTCAGCGTAGACCCGGCACAGCGCCTCGTGAACGCGCATCAGCATCGCGATGTGCCTGGCGTCGACACCGGCCTCTTGCATGATGCGGATGCTCGCCATCAGCATGTCGCAGCCGTCGCCGGTAGCACATTGATAGGTGACGAGCTCGCCAATGAGCCTTTCGCGGCTGCAGCCGAACTTGCACGGTTCACCCATGACAGCCGCCCTCACGCCACCTTCGCCATGCGGGCGCCGCGCGCGCAGGCCTGCGCCATGGCGACGATCGCTGCGCGCTGCCGGGCATCGTCGATCGATGCAAAGGCCGCGGCGAGCGCGATGCCCTCGCGTGTCGCTCCGAGCAGCTGCAGGGGGTCAGCCAGCGCCGACGCGCCGATCGGCGCCGTGCCGGCGCCCTCCGTATTGAGCCCGTCGAAGAAGAACGAGATCGGGCAATCGAGGATGCGCGAGATCTGCTCCAGCCGCGAGGCGCCGATGCGGTTTGTGCCCCGCTCGTATTTCTGGACCTGCTGGAAGGTCAGGCCGAGCGCGGCACCGAGCTTCTCCTGGCTGAGGCCGAGCGTCATGCGCCGCTGGCGCACGCGGCGCCCGACATGGATATCGACCGGTTCAGGCGACTTCCTTGCCATGACGCACTCCCCTGCGGTTGGCCGTGGCCCGCCTTTGCACCAGCGCGAGCTCCAGAGCGGCGAGTTCGAGGTCGAGGAGGAGCTGGCGGGCGAGGGCGATCGCGCCGGCGAGGCGCCGCTCGGTTTCGTCCGCCGGTCCGTGCTCGGCATTGGCGGCGGCGATCGCGATGCGCGGGCCGAGCGTGGTCGCGGCCATCACCGCCTTGGCGAGGAAAGGATGCGCGCTCACGACACGGGCTCCGGGGCGTCGTGGCGCGCCTGCAGGCGGCGCGCGAAGGCGCGCGCCTTCACGCCGATGCGCCCCACATGACGGCCGTCGAGATCGATGCGCGTGCCGCCCTGCGCGACCAGCCGCTGATAATCCGGCCGCGTCAGGCACCAGGCGAGCGCGGCCTGCAGCTCGCGCCGGCGCACGCGCCCGCGCAGCCGCGTTTCGAGATCGGCGAAGATGCGCAGCTGCAGCGGCGCCCGCGGCATGCCGTCGGACTTGAACGCACAGGGGAACTCCGCGGCGAAAATCGCGGCGACCTCCTGCGGGCTGCGGCGCCTGCTCACGGGCGCCTCCGCGCGGCCGCAAGCAGCACGGCCAAGGCGAGCAGCAGCGCGACGAACGGCAGGAGCGCGAGCAGCAACGCGCGCAGGTCGCCGCGCGCCAGCGCCTGCGCGAGCGCAAAGCCCAGGACGATCGCGGCGCCGAAGGCGGTCAGGCGCATCAGATCGCCGAGGGCAGGGGAGGAGCGGGGAGCCGGATTCGCACCGGCACCTTTCGGGAGGGACCCCGACGCTCTGAATGTTGAGCTATCCCCGCGCAAGGTCATCGGGCGCTCTCCTCGACGACAAGGCGCCGCGTGGTCTCGATGATGCGTTCCGCCTCCACCGTGCCGAGGCCGCCGGCGATCCTGATGCCGTCGACATGGGCGCGCACGATGTCGGCATCGATCCGGGTGAGCAGGCCCTGCTTGAGCATGGCGAGCAGGCGCGCCGACGCCTGGCGCGAGAGCATGGTGACAAGATCCTCGACGCGGCTCACGACGCGCCTCCGGTGTCGGGCAACGCGACCGGCGGCGCGTCAAACTCCGGGATGTCGCCGCCGATCGCGCGCTTCGCCCGCATGACCGCGAGCTTCTCGGACAGGGTGAGCCGCGGCACCACGCCATGGCTGAAGCTTTTCGACAGGCGCGAGCGCCGGCCGCCCGGCATCGGATGGCGGCCGAGACCGGGGCCGGCGGCGCCGATGTCGCGGCGGCGCACCTTGTTCGACTTGGCGATCGCCGGCGTCACGACCTGCGCGCCGTGCAGGTGGTTGCACAGCCGGTGCGCGATGGCCGTGCGCTTGCCGCCGAAGGCCTTCGCGCGGCCGGGATCGTGGCTCTCGTCCCAGGCGTCGGTCTTGCGCACCGGGAGATCGCAGAGGTTGCAGATCGGCAGGTCGCCGCGGCCGCTCAGCTGCGCGTTGTGCTTCTCGCGCAGCCAGAGATCCTCGCGCTGCTTCGATCCGAACAGATACTTGCGGGCCATGGCTCAGTTCTCCCGCACGGGCGAGGCGTCGAGGCCGCGCCGGATCAGCTGGCGGATGGCCTCGGAGGTCCGCACGTTGGAGGCGAGCGCGGCGCGCCCGATGGCGGCGAAGGTCGCCTCGTCGATGGTCACCACGATGCGGCGGCTGCCGGGGCAATGCGGGTCCCTGATCCCGCGCGCGGCGCGCGGGGTGAAGGCGGGCAAAGGCTTGCGCGCGAAGATCTGCGCGAGGCGGGCGAGGGCGCTGTGCTGCAGCATGGTCAGCTCCCCTGCGAGAGCGGGGCCGCGGCCCGGCGGCGTTCGCGCAAGCGGCGCTGGCGCTCGGCCGCGGTCGCATCGCGCGGCGC
>JACAEG010000228.1 GCA_013388965.1 Pseudorhodoplanes sp.
CGTCTACGCGCTGGAACATGGCGAGCCCCTTGCGCGCATCGATCAGCGACAGGTCCTGTGGCGTCGATACGATGACGGCGCCGGCGAGCGGCACCTGCTGCGCCATGGTGAGCTGCGCATCGCCGGTGCCGGGCGGCATGTCGACCACCATCACGTCAAGCTCGCCCCACTCCACCTCGCGCAGCATCTGCGTGATTGCCGACATCACCATCGGTCCGCGCCAGATCATCGGCGTCTCCTCCTCGATCAGGAATCCGATCGACATGACGGAGAGGCCGAATTTCTGGATCGGTGCGAGCCGCGTGCCGCCGAGCGTGCGTGGCTTCTCGCGGATCGCGAGCAGCTTGGGGAGCGAGGGACCATAGATGTCCGCGTCGAGCATGCCCACGCGCAAGCCGAGATCGCGCAGGCCGAGCGCGAGATTGACCGCCGTCGTCGACTTGCCGACGCCGCCCTTGCCCGAGGCGACGGCGATGATGGACTTGACGCCCGGCACGCCGGATTGCTGTTCGCGCGCGGCATGCGTCGGACGGGCCGATGCCGGAGCCGCCGCCTGCCCTCCTCCGCCGGCCCGCTCGGCGGTGAGCGCCACCATCGCCGAAGCCACCCCGGGGATCGACCGGACCGCGTCCTCGACGCGCTTGCGCACCGGTTCCCAGGCCTTCACCGCGCCGGCATCGACGTTGATCGAGAAGAAGACCTTGCCGTCGGAAACGATGATGTCGGACAGCGTTCCCGATTGCGGCACGCTGCGCCCGTCCGGCGCGGGGATCGCTGCGACCCGTTCCAGGATCTGGTCTTTGGTGGGCGCCATTGTCGTCTCCGCGCGGCCGGACAACGGGGCCGCCAAGTCACAGGGCTCGCCCGGATAGATAGGGCGGGTTGACGGGCCCGCACAAGCCGGCACATAGACGCCGCAGGCACATGGCGGCGTCGGCCGTCACCAGGGAGGACAACAATGGCGAAGGTCGCGTTTCTCGGTCTCGGCGTGATGGGCTACCCGATGGCCGGCCATCTCAAGACCAGGGGCGGTCACGAGGTCACGGTCTACAACCGCACCGGCGCCAAGTCCGACAAATGGGTCGCGCAGTTCGGGGGCAGGAGCGCGAAAACCCCGCGCGAGGCGGCCGAGGGCCAGGACTTCGTCATGTGCTGCGTCGGCAACGACAACGACCTGCGCGAGGTCACCCTCGGCGCGGACGGCGCCTTCCGGGGCATGAGGAAGGGCGCGATCTTCGTCGATCACACCACCGCTTCCGCCGAGATCGCCCGCGAGCTTTACGAGGCGGCGAAGAAGGCCGGCTTCGACTTCGTGGATGCGCCGGTGTCGGGCGGACAGGCGGGCGCCGAGAATGGCGTGCTCACGGTGATGTGCGGGGGCGACGCCGAACCGTTCGCCCGCGCGGAGAAGGTGATCGCGGCCTATGCGCGCGCCTGCAACCTCCTCGGCGCCGCGGGCGCGGGCCAGCTCGCCAAGATGGTCAACCAGATCTGCATCGCCGGACTCGTGCAGGGCTTGTCGGAAGGCATCCACTTTGCCAAGCGCGCGGGCCTCGACGTCGAGAAGCTGATCGCCACGATTTCCAAGGGCGCCGCGCAGTCCTGGCAGATGGAGAATCGCTACAAGACCATGAACGAGGGCAAGTTCGATTTCGGCTTCGCCGTCGACTGGATGCGCAAGGACTTGAGCATCTGCCTCGCCGAGGCGCGCCGCAACGGCGCCAGCCTCCCCGTCACCGCCCTCGTCGACCAGTTCTATTCCGAGGTGCAGAAGATGGGCGGCAAGCGCTGGGACACCTCGAGCCTGATCGCGCGGCTGGAGCGCTGAGGCTCATTGCGCCTTCGCGCTCGGGCGCGTCGAGACTTCGGCGTGCCAGCGCAGGACATTCGTCATCTCCGGGGGCACGCCGATCTTGACCGGCTTCATGAAGTCGACGGCGACGAGCGCCGTGATGTCGGCGACCGAGTAATCGTCGCCGGCGACGAAGCGGTGCCGCCCGAGCTGCGCGTCCAGCACGGCGAGCGCCTCGGTCACGCGCGGGCGATTGACCTCGCTCCATTCCGGGATTTGCACCGGCTCCATCGCCTTCATCGCGGGATGCGAATGGCGGAAGACATTCTGGATCGCCGCCAGCAGATGCAGCTCCATCCGCCGCTGCCACATCTCGATCAGCGCGATCTGCTTCGGATGACGCCCGAACAGCGCCGGCTCCGGCTGCACGGCCTCGAAATAGCGGCAGATCGCGATCGATTCGGCGATCGGCGTGCCGTCGTCCAGCACCAGCACCGGCAGCCGCCGCATCGGGTTCAGGGCCGCGAACGCCTCGGACTTGTGTTCCAGCGCCCCGAGATCGATGTGCTCGACGGGGATTTCGATGCCTTTTTCGGCCAGAAAGATGCGCACGCGGCGCGGATTGGGGGCGCGGGCCTTGTCGTAGATGATTTTCATGCGGCGTTTCCCGTTAACCGGCGGACGAATCTCGCCTTTTTAAGTGTCGCCTTAAGGATTTTGGGCGACGTTAACACATTGTCCACTAGACCATCCGGGATGACCAGTACCGCGAGCGATCAGCGCGAGGAAGCGGCCGCCAGGCGCCGGCGGCTGGTCCAGCAGCGCGTCCGCGACGCGCGCGACCGGCTGACCTCGGGCAGCCGAACGCCCGCCTTCGACTATGAATTGCTGCGGCTGTTCGCGCAGAACCGCCTGTCGGCCTCGCTCGTGATCCTCCTGCTGGTCGGCGCGGTCGGCTTCCTGTCGAGCCTGTGGACGGGCGCGGCGCTGGCGGGCGTCTGGACGGCGGGCGTGCTGGTGATCCATCTGATCATTACCTCGACCTGCCGGCATTTCCTCGCGACACCCCAGAGCGAAGTCAACATCAAGGCGTGGCGCCTGCGCTTCATCCTGCTCGACGGCTGCTTCGGGCTGGCCTGGATGCTCAACCTGATCGAGCCGGTCGGGCCGGCCGAATCGACCGGCACCTTCATGCTGTTCGTCATGCTGCTGGTGATCGCGGTATCGAGCATGCTTGCCTCCAGCATCCCGCTTGCGGTGCTGGCCGCGACCGTTCCGGTCACCGCCGTCGTCGCCGTCAACTTCGTGCTCAAGAACACCCTGCACGACTACATCCTCGCGGCGATGGCGATCACCGCGCAGGGCTATTTCCTGCTGCTGTCGCACCGGCTCTATTCGTCGGCGCTCGCCACCCTGCAGGCGCGCGCGGAGAAGGACGCGCTGATCGGCGAACTTGAGCATGCCAAGGCGATCTCGGACGAGGCGCGCAACCGCGCGGAGGCCGCCAACATTTCGAAGTCGCGTTTTCTCGCGCAGATGAGCCACGAATTGCGCACGCCGCTCAACGCCATTCTCGGCTTTTCCGAGGTCATGAAGGCCGAGGTCTTCGGTTCCCATGCCATTCCCGCCTACAAGGAATATTCCAACGACATCCACAATTCCGGCCAGCATCTGCTCGGCCTGATCAACGAGATTCTCGATCTCTCGCGCATCGAGGCCGGCCGCTACGAGCTGAACGAGGAAGCGGTGCAGCTCGTGCATGTGGTGGAGGAATGCCATCACCTGATGAAGATGCGCGCGACGAGCCGCGACATCACCATCCACCACATGTTCGAGCAGGATCTGCCGCGGGTATGGGCCGACGAGCGCGCGGTGCGCCAGATCTGCCTCAATCTGCTGTCGAACGCGGTGAAGTTCACGCCGCAGGGCGGCGAGATCTGGATCAAGGTCGGCTGGACGGCGTCGGGCGGACAGTATCTCAGCGTGCAGGACACCGGTCCCGGCATTCCGGAAGACGAAATCCCGGTCGTGCTAGCCTCCTTCGGCCAGGGATCCAATGCCATCAAGTCGGCCGAACAGGGCGCGGGCCTCGGCCTGCCGATCGCCAAGAGCCTGGTCGACCTGCATGGCGGTACCTTCACGCTGAAATCCAAGCTGCGCGTCGGCACCGAAGTGATCGTCACGCTGCCGCCCGAGCGCGTCATGTCTGCGCTGGCGCCGCTGGCTGAGCCCGCTCCGCCGATCCAGCCGCAGCCGCAGTCCGTGGC
>JACAEG010000008.1 GCA_013388965.1 Pseudorhodoplanes sp.
GGATCGAGCGTGATCCGACTGGGGGGCCGGTGCAACTGCACGTCGGCAATGCGGCCGTGCTGACGGACGTGCGTGATTCGCAGCGTCGCATCATCCGCCGCCAGATGGGCAGCCGCGCGGCCACTGCCTACGAGTACAACGCCGCCGGGATCCTCCAGAAGCTGCTGCCGCCCGGTAAAGCCGAGATCCAGCTCGACTATACGCCGGCGGGCAGGCCACGTTCGATCACGTACGGTGACGGGTCCGTGAAAGAGTTGGTCTGGAATGAAGCTGGCCAGATTCGTGAGATTCGGCAGCGCGATGGAAGCCGGATCTCGCGCGAATACGATCAGTTCGGTCGCATCAGCGTGCAACGCGAGTTCCGCCGAGCCGAAGAAGACTCACCGGCCGGCGAATCCAGGTTCCGCTATGACGCCGCGGATCGAGTTGTCCAGGCGGTCACGCGCGATTCAGACACGCAACGACTGTTCGACGCCGGCGGCCGGTTGCTGAGCGAGTTCCAGAGCGGGCTGGCGGTCAGCTACCGCTACGACGTGCATGGACGCCGCGCGGCCTTGATCTATCCTGATGGGTCTGAAGTGCGCTACGAGTATGGTCGCCCGTCGAACGGCGCAGGCGCGCAGAGTGTCAGACACCCGGATAAGCTCGGCGCCATCGAAGGCAGTTGGTTCGGACGGATCGAGTTCGAATACAACGCGGACAATCGCCTTGAGACGACGCGCTACACAACCATCAACACCGCCGTTACGCGAACGTACGATCAGCACGGACTGGTCGCGAGCATTCGCGTTCATCGTGGTGACGAATCGATTTGGCTCTATTCGACGCAGCGCGATGCGCGCGGTCTCGTGCTCAGTGAGATGGACAGTCGCGGCTGGCAGCGAACGTACGGGCACGAGCCGATTGGCTGGCTGACGCGGGCCGCCGGCTCGGACATGCCCGAGTCGCGGTTTAACTACGACGATGCCGGAAATTTGCGCAACACCTCCGGGACCGAGGCTGTGCTCTCCATTGACGCGGCCGGACAGGTAGAGGCGGCCTCCGGAGTGTCCGTTGAGCGATCAGGCGGCAATACGACGAAGCTTGGGGGTAATCAGTTTGAGTTCGACGTTCTCGGGCGGTTGGTCGCGAGTCGCGGCCAGGTTCAGAAGCGCTACGGCTATGACGCGCTGGATCGACTTCTTTGGTGGCAGCGGGAAGGGGCCGAGCGTCGCCGCCTGGTCTACGACGGCTGGACGCTGATTGCTGAGTACGCGGGTGCCGAGCCTGAGGCGAAGGCGCCTGCCACGCGGATAATCCACGCCCCTGGCCTTGACCATCCGTTAGCGATGCAACGCGATGGAAAGCTGTACTTCTTTGTTCAGGATCCGCGCAACAGCGTCGTGCTGCTGCTCGACTCGACTGGAACGCCATCCGCGCGCTTCGCTTACGCTCCGTTCGGCGAGAGAACCATCATCGAGGGCGATATTCAGACGCCGTTTGGTTTTGCAGGAGCCTTGTGCGACGAGGATCTGGGAATCTGCCACATGCGGATGCGCGCCTATTGCCCGGCGCTGGGGCGGTTCCTGCAGCCGGACCCGACCGATTTCGCCGGCGGCGACAATCTCTACGTGTACGCTCGCAATGCCCCATTGGAGTTCATTGACCCCTCCGGGATGGGCGTTCAGGAATGGGCGACGCGAATCGTCACCGATCCGGGCAGCAACTCTCTCTCGCGATTTGGCGCTACGCTCGTGGGGGCCGGCGCAATGGTGCTCGCCGGCGAGGGTGAGACGCGGGTTGAAAAGTACGGCGAGGCCGCCAACACGGTCGGCAACATCATCGAGACCGCCGGGGATATCGTCGCCGTGGCGCATCCCGCGCTGACGCCCTGGGGCGCTGCGATTTCCGCTGAAGGCAAGCTGTTCAAGGCCGGCGGCGATGTACTTAAGGGTGAGGTTACTCTCGATACCGTTTCAAATCTCGCAAGTGGCGCGACCGGCGTCTATGGAACGGTTGGGAAAGTTGCCGGTCGCGTAACCGCGATGGTCGACGGACTTTCTGCCGGCAAGACGCCTTGGCATTCTCCGAGACTGGCGACGCGACGAAACTCGCCAGCGCGGCATTCACCGTCGGTTTCGGGTCGATCAAGAGCTACACAAAGCAGGAAGCGAAGACCGCTGCCAAGGCCTTCCAAACCGAATATGACGCGGCGAAGGCGGAATATGCCGTGAAGGGTGAGGCTGCATTTCAATCCGACGCGCTAAAGTCGACCGCCGAAGCGTTGGAAAGCGCCAATTTGGGAAAGCAGGGGGCCGACTATGTCGCCGCCGTGGCGAAGCTCGTACCCAAGTATGGCGATAAACTCGCAGACGAAATTGCCGCGCTTGATTCCCAGTCTGCGGCCATCGATGCGGAAACCCGAAAAACCACGGAAAACGTTCGCGACGCTGTAGACCGACTCGCACAAATCAACGGCGAGATTGAGCAACTCAAAGCGACCACGACGGCATTGCAGTCGGAAATTTCATCCAACCAGCGCCTTCAGCAACAGGTGCGGGAGCAATCCGCACAGGTCCAGGAGGACCTCGGCAGCGCGACGACCAAGCGCGACTGGCTACAGCAGCAGGATCGCGCGCTGGACCAGTCCGCCGCGCGAGCCGCGGGCGCTCTGCAGAATGCGAAGTCCGAGCTTTCTCGCTTGGATGCGAACGCTCGGTCCGCAGAGGGCGAGTTGTCCGATGCCATGCGAAACTACGCCGATGAACAGGCCCGCCGGGCGGAGCGAGCCGCCGACCGTCGCGTGGAGCGGATCCAGAGAGAATCGGAGGAACAACTCGATGAAATGCGCGACGAAATGCGAGATATGAGTCGCAGCATCCGTAGCGCAGCGCGCGCGCGACGCGCCGCCGAAACCCGCCGCGCAAGTTCCCCGAGCTACTCGCGGTCATACTCGCGCATCGGAGTTGTATGCAGCGATCGGTGTCCGCTATGCAATTGGTCCCGCTGCGACGGCTGCTCTACCTGTCGCCGCCGTTGTGGCGCAATCGTTGGAC
>JACAEG010000261.1 GCA_013388965.1 Pseudorhodoplanes sp.
CCAGCCGGTGGTCCAGCCGGAGATGCGCGCGATGTTTGCCGCGGCATAGGCCGCAAAGGCAACGGGCGGCGTGATCATGGAGAGGATGCCGTTATACATTACGAACATATGCGCGGCCATCGGCGTGACGCCGAGCTTGATCAGCGCGGGCGCGAGGAGAGTGGCGGTCAGGATATAGACGCTGACGGTCGGCAGCCCGATGCCCAGAACAAATGCCAGCACGGCGATCAGCAGCAGCAGGATGAAGACATTGTCGCCGGAGATGGCCAGCAGCTGGATGGTCATCGAGAAGGCGAGACCCGTGATCGAGAGGATTCCGACCATCGCGCCCGCGGCCGCGCCGATGAGAATGATGTCGAGCGCCACCCGTCCGGTGTCGATGATGGCGGTCAGCATCTGCGCCAGCGAGGCGCGCTTTCCGCGATAGCCGAAAATCAGGCCGAACACGACGATCAGCCCCGTCGTCACGATCGCCGCCTTCTCGGGCGTCAGCATCAGCTTGTCCGGATAAGCCAGCGCCAGCACCAGGAATGTGATTGGCACCAGAAAATGCCAGCCGGATTTCAGCACTTCAGACAGGCTTGGCGAGTCGTCGACCTTGGCGGCTCCGATGCCATGCTTGGCGGCTTCCAGGTCGACGTGAAAGAACAGGCAGGCGTAATAGAGCAGCGCGGGAATCGCAGCCGCGACGCAGACCTCGCCGTAGGAGACCTGCAAGAACTCCGCCATGATGAAGGCGGCCGCGCCCATCACCGGAGGCATCAATTGTCCGCCGGTCGAGCCGACGGCCTCGACGGCAGCCGCGCGGTAGGGCGAGAAGCCGGAGCGCACCATCATCGGGATGGTCACGATGCCGACCGCCAGCACATTCGAGACTGCGCTGCCGGAAATCATCCCGAACAAGGCGGAGCCGACCACCGCGATCTTGGCCGCGCCGCCGCGAAACGTTCCCATCGCCGACATTGCGAGATCGGCAAAGAAATCCGCGCCGCCGGTGCGTGCCAGCACCTGACCCATGATCGTGAACGGGATGACGACGAGAACGGCGACTCCGAGAATCGAGCCGATGATGCCGTTCAGATCGAGACCGACATAGGCGATCAGCCGCTCGGGCGAGACCGGGCGCGTCTGGAAGTCGCCCGGCAAATGCGGGCCGATAAAGGCATAGGCCGCCATCGCAAGGATAATTCCGACAAAGCCCATGCCGGAAACCCGGCGGCTGGCCTCCAGCACAAGGGCGATCAGGATCGCGCTGATCGCCACCGTTTCGCCGGTGAGGTTGGCGATGTCGTTCGTCAGCCGCTCGTATTGCGCGGCAATGTAGCAACATACCGCGAGCGACAGCGCGGCGGCGATCCAGTCAAACGCCTTCGGTCGGCGCGTCGTGCCCACGAGATAGGCAAGCGCCAGCGACAGTCCCAGCGCAACGGTGAGCAATTGCTCCGTATAGAACGACAGACCGAAAACGCGGCGCGGGACGTCGAGCACCCAGAGCGCGACGCATCCAACCAGCAGCGCCTGAAGAACATCGGTCCAGAGAACGGTCCGGCGCGACGCGGCGGCCCGAAACTCCGCCGCGTCGGGAATGATGCGCTCCTCGCTCACGGAAGGGCCCTGGCCGATATCTTGTTGTCGCTGAAATATTTCAGCGCGCCGGGGTGATAGGGCACGTCGTATTTCCTGTAGAGGCCGGCGGCCGAGAATTCGCGCAGCACGGGCTGGACCGACTGGAGATCCGGCTTGTTCCCTTCGAGGGTCTCGATCAGCTTGTAGATTAGCTCGTCCGGCACCCTGGCGTGCGTAATGAGGACATTGTCATACGTGTAGACCTTCATCGGCTTTTCCACGCCCACATAGACAGGCCCCGGCGACACGTCGGTCAGATAGCCGTAGCGCGTCACCTTGCGCGCCGCCTCCATGCCCGATTCCGGGATCTCGAGCACGCGGATGCCCACGCCGGCATCGATCTCCCTCACCTTGGGCGCACCGAAGGCGAAAAAGAACATGTCGGCGGCGTTTGCGGCGAAGTCGTCCGCGCCGCGCACGACGTTGGGAACCATCACCGGCTGCACATCCTTCTCGCTCAACCCGCCTGCGGCCAGGATGGCGCGCGAGATGACGTCGATCGTGCGCATCGAGGAATAGCCGGACGGAACCTTTCGTCCCTTCAGATCGGCGACGCTGCGCATGGCTGAATCCCTGCGAACCCAGAATGCCGTGCGGAGCGGATGCAGGGTGCCGATCAGGCGCAGGTCGGGATTCTTCCCATCCGCGAAATAATTGTCGAGTTCGAAGATATTGGTAATCCCGACCTCGACCTCGCCGCGGCTGACCATCGGCACGATCACCTGATCGCCGGCCGTCGGCTGCACCAGCATATTGAGACCGGCCTTCTCCTTCAGGACCTTGGCGATGGCCGATGCCGATGTGTGGTTGAGCGTTCCGGGCGGGAGCGTCGCAAACCCGTAGGTCTGCGCCAGCGCGGGCCGCGAAAGACTCGCGCTCAGGAACACGATTGCCACCGCCGTTCGCCAGAATCCGAACATGACGCATCCCCTCCAGGCGCCACAGGAAAAGGCCGGTGCGGCAGCCGTCACCTGCCGCGCCAGCCATGCGTCCCGTTATTGAAGCGGCTGGGCTTCGATCTTCTTGTCCTGGAAATATTTCAGGGCGCCGGGATGATAGGGAATGTCGTATTTCTTGTAGAGCCCGGCGGCGGAGAATTCGCGCAAGGCCGGCTGGACGGATACAAGCTCGCTCTTGTTGTTCTCGAGCGTCTCGATGATCTTGTAGATCACCTCATCCTTCACCTTGGCGTTGGTGAACAGCATGTTGTCCCAGGTGTAGACGTTCATGGGCTTCTCGACGCCTATAAAGAACGGTCCCGGCTGCACCATTGTCAGATAGCCCCAGGGCATGATCTTCTTGGCCGCAGCCATGCCGCTCTCGGGGACTTCCAGCGCGCGGATGCCGCCGACCGTGGCGTCCACCTCCCTCACCTTCGGCGCGCCGAACGCGAAGAAAAACATGTCCGACGTTCCCGAGGTGAAGTCGTCCGCGCCGCGGACGACATTGGGCACCAGTACCGGCGAAATATCCTTTTCCTCAAGGCCGCCGGTCGCCAGCATGGCGCGCGCCAGCGGGTCGATTGTCTTCATCGCGGAATAGCCCGATGCGACCTTCTTGCCCTTCAGATCCGCCATCGTGCGCATGCCGGAGTCCTTGCGTACAAAGAAGGCGCCCTTGAGCGTGTGAATGGTTCCGACCAGGCGAAGGTCCTTGTTGGCCGGCGCCGCGGCCTCGGTCTCCATGATATTGGCAATGCCCAGATCGGCTTCGCCCCGCGCGACGATCGGCATCATGACCGTCTCGCCCGCGGTCGGTTGGACGAGCACGTTCATCCCGCCCTTCTCCTTGAGCACCTTGGCGATGGCTGAACCGGTCGTGTGGTTAAGCGTCCCGGGCTGCATGGTGGCGATGCCGAAGGTCTGGGCGATCGCCGGCGCAACAGCAACGGTCATCGCCAGGAGCCCGGCCGACAGCGCGAGCATCGGTGCTGCAGTCTTTCTCATCCTATTCCTCCCTGACTGGTCTTTTGCCTCATGATGGTCTGGCTATTGCGGCATGGCAATGCATAAACACCAGGCGAAGCGCCCAAAGTTCGCTGCCCATTGCCGCAGTTGGGCAGGAAAAAGTCAGTGGACGGAGCAAATCGGGCGAGCCGCAAGGGCGGCACCGCGGAAACCGCAGGACAATGTCGAGCAACGCAGAGCCGCGGTCTCGAGAGAGGAACGGATCAGGCCGCGCTGCGCGCCGCCAGGGTATCGATGCGCAGCGAGGGGGTCGAGCCGTCAAGCCTGAGGACGAGGTCGAGCGAGGCGAACTCCGTCCGGTTCCGGCCTCGTTCCTTGGCCCTGTAAAGCGCTTCGTCCGCCTGCGTCAGCAGCGCGTTCACGTCAAAGGTGCCCGGCTCGCTGATCGCAACCCCGATGCTGACGCTCGCCGCTACCGGCCGGCCATACACGTCGCGGGCAGCCTCCGCGAAGGTCGTGCGGATGCCTTCGGCCACGATCAGTGCCTTGTCGTGATCGGCGCCGTAAAGAAGCGCTGCAAATTCCTCTCCGCCGAGACGACCGATCAGATCGTCGTCGGACAGGTTCACGCTCGCGCATTCGGCGAATATCTGCAGCGTGGTGTCGCCGATTCCGTGCCCGAAATTGTCGTTGATCGTCTTGAAGTTATCGAGGTCCATGACCAGCATCGCGGCCGGTCGCGGATCGTCCCTCAAGCGCCGCTCGATCTGGCTGCAGCCGTCGAAGAAGGCCCTGCGATTTGCGATTCCCGTGAGCGAATCGACGAAGGCGGCGATGCGGTGCAGATACTCGGAGCGTTCCTTGGCCATTGCGAGGAGGATGAACGCGATGGCGATGGTGAACAGCAGCGCTTCGAAGCTGAGCACCGTCATCCAGACGCTCTCGAACACGGCGGCGCTTGTCGACCACGGAAGGACGGCGGATAGCGGCGTGCGCAACAGGAAGAGCGCGCCGTGCGCGAACAGCATGAAGATTGCCGGCCAGCGCGACACCAGCGGCTCTTCACGGCCCCGCCAGAACTCGTAGGCAGCCAGCCAAGTGTATGTCGTGATGATTCCGGAGCTAAGCAGGACGCGCGCTTCCATCGACCCTGCGATCGGAGTTAACCGGCCCAGGACGAGCCAGGCGGCAGCGCCTGCGAACAAGCACAGCCAGCTCACCGGCCGCCCGTCGAACAGCCGCGCCCCAATCCAGGTCGCTGCGAAAGAGGTGAACAGGATCACGTTGGCGAGGTCGATCGAGACGAGATCGGGCAGCGCGCCAAAGGTTCCGAACAGCGCGATCGAGCCCGCCCGCAGCAGATGCGCGGAGCCCCACCACGCCACCGCGGTGATCGCCGAATTCTGGACCCATGCAAAAAGCAGGAGCAGGCCCAGCATGGCCTCGACATAGATCGTGACCAGAAACAGCGTGTTGACGTCGAGTGCCATCGATTTCCGGCCAGATCGGGTCTGCGCCGCTCAAAGCCAGGTTCAAATTGTCCGAAGCCGATAGGGAGGCTTTGACGGAAAAGAATGGGTGAATTGGAAACAAGAACTTTCGCAGAAATCCCCGAATGGTTTCCCGCTGCTTTGGCGAATTCATTTCTTTCATTTCAAATGCGCCGGTCCCAAAGGTCCGATATTGTCGCCGGAGCGACGATTTTGCTCGCGGCAGGCCTGCATCCGGGCTGCTTGTCGGGCGGACCGGGCTTCACTAGGTTGGGCCGTCCAAAGCCCGGGTTCCACCATGCAAGTCCGTGACGGTATTGTCGAAGCGATCGGCAATACGCCCCTTATCAAGCTCAGGCGCGCCTCCGAGGCGACCGGCTGCACCATTCTCGGCAAGGCCGAGTTCATGAATCCCGGCCAGTCGGTCAAGGACCGCGCCGGCCGCCAGATGATCCTGGAAGCCGAGAAACGCGGCGAATTGCGGCCCGGCGGGCTGGTGGTGGAAAGCACCGCGGGCAATACCGGCATCGGGCTCGCGCTGGTGGCGAATGCGCGCGGCTACCGCACTCTGATCGTGATCCCGGAGACCCAGAGCCAGGAAAAGAAAGACATGCTGCGCCTGTGCGGGGCGCAGCTCGTGGAGGTCCCGGCCCTGCCCTATGCGAACCCGAACAACTACCAGCATGTCGGCCGTCGTCTGGCCGACAATCTGCGCCGCTCGGAGAAGTCCGGCGTCATTTTCGCCGACCAGTGGAACAACCTCGACAACCGCAAGGCGCATTACGTCTCCACCGGCCCGGAAATCTGGGAGCAGACCGGAGGCAAGGTCGACGGCTTCATCTGCTCCATCGGCACCGGCGGCACCATCGCCGGCGTGTCGACCTTCCTGCAGGAACGGAAGAAGGACATCGTGATCGGGGTCGCCGATCCGCGCGGGGCTGCGATGTACACGCTGTTCACGACCGGCAAGGCGGAGGCGACGCCCGGCGGCTCGATCACGGAGGGCATCGGGCTCGGCCGCGTCACGCCCATCATCGCGGACATCAAGGTGGACAAGGCCTATCTCATTCCCGACGAGGAAGCCGTGCCGGTCATCTTCGACCTGCTCGAGCACGAGGGCCTCTGCCTCGGCGGCTCGAGCGGGATCAATGTGGCGGGCGCGATCAGGCTCGCCAGGGAGATGGGCCCCGGGCACACAATCGTCACGGTGCTGTGCGATTCCGGCAATCGCTACCAGTCGAAACTGTTCAACCCCGAATTCCTGCGCTCGAAGAATCTGCCGGTGCCGGACTGGATCGAGCGGCGGCCGCATATCGATATCCCCTTTGAGAAGGCCTGACGAGGATTCTGGCCATGACCACCGATTGCCTGTTTCGCGAAGACGCCTATCTGCAGGATTGCGAGGCAACGGTAGTCGACCTCACGGCCGAAGGCGGTATCGTGCTCGACCGCACGGTGTTCTACGCGACGTCGGGCGGCCAGCCGGGCGACCGCGGGACGATCACGCTTGCGTCCGGCGAGGTCGTGCCGATCGCGACCGCGATCTATTCCGATCCCGCCAAGACCCGGATCACGCATATTCCGGCGGAAGGCTCGGCGCCGGTGGCTGTCGGCGACAAGGTGCGCGCCGCCATCGACTGGCGTGTGCGCTATCCGCTCATGCGCATGCACACCGCGCTGCATCTCCTCTCCGCCGCGCTGCCCTACCCGGTTACGGGCGGCTCGATCGGCGAGAGCGAGAGCCGCCTCGATTTCGACATCCCCGAGGCCGGTCTCGACAAGGCCGAGATCGATGCGAAGCTTGCGCAGATGATCGCGACCGATGCCGATGTCACGAGCCGCTGGATCAGCGACGACGAGCTCGCCGCCAATCCGGGGCTGGTGAAAACCATGGCGGTCAAGCCGCCGATGGGGACGGGCCGCGTGCGCCTGATCGAGATCCGGGACCTCGACCTGCAGCCCTGCGGCGGCACGCATGTCAGAAAGACGGGCGAGATCGGGGCCGTGCGGGTGACGCAGATCGAAAAGAAGGGCAAGCAGAACCGGCGCGTTCGCCTGGGGCTGGTCTGAGCCGGAAGATTGCAGGAACACATGAACGACAATCGCCCGCCCTCGAGCCGCTGGCTGGTCTCGACCCAGTGGCTGGCCGACCATCTCGACGCGCCCGACATCGTGGTGGTCGACGGATCCTATTACCTGCCGACGATGAAGCGCGACGCGCACAAGGAATATCTCGCCGCGCATATCCCGGGCGCGGTGTTCTTCGATATCGATGCGGTGGCCGACAAGTCGAGCGGCCTGCCGCACATGCTGCCGAGCCCGGAGCAATTCTCGTCCGCGATGCGCCATCTCGGCATCGGAGACGGCCAGACCGTCGTGGTCTATGACGGCGGCGGATTGTTCTCGGCGCCGCGCGTGTGGTGGACTTTCCGCACCTTCGGCGTGCGCGACGTGTATATCCTCGATGGCGGCCTCCCGAAATGGAAGGCGGAAGGCCGTCCAATCGATTTCGACGAGGTGCGGCGCACGCCCCGCCACTTCACCGCGCGGTTCGATCATGGCGCAGTCGCCGACGCCGCCGATGTACAGAAGGCGCTGGCGGAGAAATCCGCGCAGGTCGTCGACGCGCGCTCGGCCGAACGCTTTGCGGGCACCGCAGCCGAGCCGCGGCCGAACCTGCCGTCCGGACACATGCCCGGCGCCTTCAACGTGCCCTCGACCGAGCTGATCGAGAACGGGCGGCTGGTCGAGCCGGAGCGGATTGCCGCGGCCTTCGCCAGGGGCGGGATCGATCCCGACAAGCCGGTGATCACGAGCTGCGGCTCGGGCGTCACCGCCGCGATCCTGTGGCTCGCGCTCGACGCGATCGGCAAGCCGCCGAAGGCGCTCTATGACGGCTCGTGGACCGAATGGGCCTCGCGCGGCGACCTGCCGATCGAGCCCAAGCCCAGGGCCTGATTTCTCCGATGGCAAAATCGCAGAGTCCGGTTGCGCTCGTGACAGGCGCCGCAAGCGGCATCGGGCGCGCCATCGCACTGAAACTCCTGTTCGACGGCTGGAGCGTCGCCGCGCTTGATCTTCCGCAAGGCGGACACAGGCGCCGCTATGCCAGAAACAGGCGTGCCCTGGCGATCGACGCAGACGTCGCCGACCCGGCGGCGGTGGAGCGGGCGGTGCGGGCGGTCATCCGAAGGTTCGGGCGGCTCGACGCCGTCGTCTCGAATGCGGGCATCATGAAGCGAACAACCATCGCCAAGCTGAAGCCGGCCGACTGGCATCGCGTGCTCGACGTCAACCTGACCGCGACCTACCTGCTGGCGCGCGCCGCCGAGAAGGCGCTGCGGCGGAGCAAGGGCGCGATCGTCACCATCGCCTCGACGCGCGCGCTGATGTCGGAGCCCGACACGGAAGCCTATGCCGCCTCGAAGGGCGGACTTGTTGCTCTCTCACACGCCCTCTCCATCAGCCTCGGGCCGGACGTGCGCGTGAACTGCATCAGCCCGGGATGGATCGAGACCGGCAGCTACCGGAAGCTGCGCGCCAGGGATCACACGCAGCATCCCGCGGGCCGTGTCGGAAAGCCGGAGGACATCGCGGAAATCGTCTCCTTCCTTGTCGACGGCACGCGCTCGGGCTTCGTCACCGGCGCGAATTTCGTCATCGACGGCGGCATGACGCGCAAGATGATCTATGTGGAATGAGGGCTGAGCGCATGGGCGGCGGCATTCCGGACGTGGCCGGCTTCTACCACGATCCCACCGGCAGCATCGCCTATCTCGTCATCGATCCCGCGACGCGGCACGCCGCGATCGTCGATCCTGTGCTCGACTACGACGAGAAATCGGGCCGCGTCTCGACGGAATTCGCCGACATGCTGCTCGACGAGATCGCGAGACGGGGCCTCACGATCGACTGGATTCTCGACACCCATCCGCACGCCGATCACTTCAGCGCCGCAGCCTATCTCAGGGGCAAGCTCGGCGCGCCTACCGCCATCGGCGAGAAGGTGACCGATGTCCAGAAGCTTTGGACCGGCATCTACAATCTCAAGGGCTTTCCCGCCGACGGCTCGCAATGGGACCGTCTGTTCAAGGACGGCGACACCTTCAAGGTCGGCTCGCTCGACGGCCGGGTGATGTTCTCGCCCGGGCACACGCTGGCGTCGATCACCTATATCATCGGCAATGCCGCGTTCATCCACGACACGCTGTTCCAGCCCGACACCGGCAGCGCGCGCTGCGATTTTCCGGGCGGCAGCGCGTCGCGGATGTACGACACCATTATGGCGATCCTGTCCCTGCCGGACGACACGCGGCTGTTCACCGGCCACGACTACAAGGAAGGCGGCCGTCCCCCGCAATGGGAATCGAGCGTCGCCGAGCAGAAGCGCAGCAACAGGCATTTCAGGGACAAGCCGACCCGCGAGCAGTTCGTCGCCCTGCGCGAGGCGCGCGACCGGACGTTGCCGATGCCGCGGCTCATCCTGCACGCCTTGCAGGTCAACATGAATGGCGGCCGGCTGCCCGAGCCCGAGGACAACGGGAAGCGGTATCTGAAAATTCCGATCGATGCATTGTGACGATGGCCGGCGTCGCTATCCCGCTGGGCATTAACGTCGATCCGTCATCCTGAGGCGCCGGGCGGAGCCGGGCCTCGAGGGATCGGCGGCGGAATTGTCCGACCGCCGCCCTTCGAGGCTCGCGGCTTTGCCGCTCGCAAATCAGGGTGACGGCGCAAGAGTTGAGCCGCGATCCTCCGCCTAGTGCAAAATCTGGCTGAGGAACAGCTTGGTGCGCTCGTGCTGCGGATGGGCGAAGAATTCCTCGGGTGAATTCATCTCCACGATCTGGCCGGCATCCATGAAGATCACGCGGTTGGCGACTTGACGCGCGAAGCCCATTTCATGGGTCACGCAGAGCATGGTCATGCCGTCATTGGCGAGCCCGACCATCGTGTCCAGCACCTCCTTGACCATTTCCGGATCGAGCGCCGAGGTCGGCTCGTCGAACAGCATGATTTTCGGATTCATGCAGAGAGCGCGCGCGATCGCCACGCGCTGCTGCTGGCCGCCGGAGAGCTGGCCGGGATATTTCGCCGCCTGCTCCGGGATTTTCACCCGCCGCAGATAGTGCATGGCGACCTCCTCGGCCTCGGCCTTGGGCATCTTGCGCACCCAGATGGGCGCCAGCGTGCAATTCTCCATCACGGTCAAGTGCGGAAACAGGTTGAAATGCTGGAAGCACATCCCGACCTCGCGACGCACCTCGTCGATGCGCTTGAGGTCGTTGGTCAGCTCGATTCCGTCGACCACGATCCTGCCCTTCTGGTGCTCCTCCAGCCGATTGATGCAGCGGATCATGGTCGACTTGCCGGACCCGGACGGCCCGCAGATGACGATGCGTTCGCCGCGCATGACCTTCAGGTTGATGTCACGCAGCACATGGAATTCGCCATACCACTTGTGCATGCCGACGATTTCGACCGCCACATCGGTCTTGAGCGGCGCCGGCTTCATGGCGCGGCTTTCTGACGTCGCCTGAACCATCGCCTTCTCCTTCTTGCCTCCGCATTGCGGCTGCGCGCGAGCCGCGCTTCCATGTTCTTGGCATAGCGCGACATCAAGTAGCAGAACGTGAAATAGAAGATCGCTGCGAACGCATAGCCCGTGGGGCTCGTGACCGGCGCCGCCCATTTCGGATCGATGCGCGCAATCTCGATGGTCTTCAGCAGGTCGAAAATGCCGACGATGAAGACCAGCGTCGTGTCCTTGAACAGGCTGATATAGTTGTTGACGATGTTGGGGATGGTGATGCGCAAGGCCTGCGGCAGGATGATCAGGCGCATCATCTGCCAGTATCCGAGACCGACCGACATCGCGCCTTCATACTGGCCCTTCGGGATTGCCTGCAGGCCCGCGCGCACCACCTCCGCCATATAGGCGGCGGCAAACATCGAGACGCCGACCAGCGCGCGCAGCAGCTTGTCCGGCGACCAGTTCTCCGGAACGAAAAGCGGCAGCATCACGCTCGCCATGAACAGCACCGTGATCAGCGGCACCCCGCGCACGAATTCGATGAAGATGACCGACATCAGGCGCACGGCCGGCATCGTCGAGCGGCGCCCGAGCGCGAGCAGAATCCCGATCGGCAGCGAGAACACGATGCCGACCGCGGCGACCACGATCGTTACCAATGCGCCGCCCCAATAGACCGTATCCACGTTCGGCAAGCCGATGGCGGGCCACCCCGCCAGCAGGATAAAGGAGACGACCGGCATCACGACAAAGAAATAGACGGCGCCGATGTCGCGGCGCGGCGCGCGCAGCCAGGCGAGCCAGACGACGCCGATGGCGAGCATGCCGAAGAAGATATCGACCCGCCAGCGCTGCGGGATCGGATAGGAGCCGTAGATGAAATAGGCGAAGCGCTCGCGCACGAAGGCCCAGCAGGCGCCGACCTCCGGGCGCTGCGGGGTGGCAATGCAGGCCTCCCGGTCGTTGCCGGACCAGGTCGCATCGAAGATCAGGAAGTTCAGCAGCGGCGGCACGATCCAGTAGATCAGCAGGATCGAGAGCAAGGTCAGGACGATGTTGCTCCAGCCGGAGAACAGATTCTCGCGCAGCCAGCCGACCGCGCCGGTCCTCGACATCGGCGGCGGCAACGGCTCCTCGGCCGCTCCCCGAACGTAGGCGATCTGCGCCGCGCGCCGCGCCTCGAAGGATTCGAGATCGGTCACGGCCATCGGCGTCACCGTTCCACCAGCGCGATGCGCCGGTTGTACCAGTTCATGAAACCCGACGTGACGAGGCTGATGGTGAGATAGACCGCCATAGTGATGGCAACCACCTCGACCGCCTGCCCGGTCTGGTTGAGCACGGTTCCGGTGAAGACCTGCACCAGGTCGGGATAGCCGATCGCAACCGCGAGCGAGGAGTTTTTGGTCAGGTTGAGATACTGATTGGTCAGCGGCGGCACGATCACGCGCATCGCCTGCGGTATGACGACTAGCCGCAGCGTCGGGCCGGGACGGAGGCCCAGCGAATAGGCCGCCTCGGTCTGGCCGTGCGACACCGCCATGATGCCGGCGCGCACCGCTTCCGCGATGAAGGCCGCAGTGTAGATCGACAGCCCGAACAGGAGCGCGACGAATTCCGGCAGGACCTCGATGCCGCCGCGGATGTTGAAGCGGCCCTTTTCGGGATAGACGAATTCGAGCGGCATGCCGGCGGCGACAAACACGGCGAGCGGAAGGCCCACGATCAGCGCAAGCGACGCCCAGAAGACCGGCGCCTGCTCGCCGGTGCGCTCCTGCCGCTTGCGCGCCCAGCGGCGAAACAGGAACGAGCCCGCGACCCCGATGAAGAACGCGATCCAGACCGCGCCGAAGCCGGGCTGCCCGACCGGCTGCGGAATGAACAGGCCGCGATTGTTGAGGAAGGAGCCGGCCGGGAGTACGAGGCTGTCGCGCAGTTCCGGCAGCGCCTTGAGCACGGCATTGTACCAGAACAGCAATTGCAGCAGGAGCGGCAGGTTGCGGATGATTTCCACATAGCCCGCGGCCAGCCGCGAGATCAGGAAATTCTTCGATAGTCGCGCAATGCCGATGATGAACCCGAGAATGGTCGCGAGCACGATGCCCGCTCCCGCGACCAGCAAGGTGTTAAGAAGCCCGACCCAGAAGGCGCGGCCATAGGTGGATTGGGTGGTGTATTCGATCAGCGTCTGGCTGATGTCGAAGCCGGCGGTCGAGTTCCAGAAGCCGAAGCCGGAGGCGATGCGCGCCCGGGCGAGATTGTCGACGGCGTTGGAAACGGCGCTGTAGGCGAGGAATGCAATGACGACGCAAAGGATGAGCTGGTACGCGATGCTGCGCACCCTCGGATCGTAGAGCAGCGAGACCTGGGGCTTCTCGGTCTGCCGGTCGACGCTCATCCAGACCCCCCTTCCGGTACCGCCGTTCCGCAGCGGTCCGGCCGGACGACCCTGGCGC
>JACAEG010000262.1 GCA_013388965.1 Pseudorhodoplanes sp.
GCAGATCAAGGCCGCGCTCGAGCGCGACGTGCGGCTCGTGCGCTGCGAGGACGGCCGGCTCGAAATCGCGCTGGAGCCGAGCGCCTCGAAGACGCTGGTCAACGAACTCTCGCGCAAGCTCGCGGCCTGGACCGGACGGCAATGGATGGTGATCCTGTCGCGCGAGCCGGGCGCGCCGACCTTGCGCGCGCAGGCTGCGCTTGAAGATGCCGAGCGCAAGCGCGGCGTGCGCGGGCATCCGCTGGTGCAGGCGGTGCTGGAACGCTTTCCGGGCGCGGAAATTGTCGCCGTGCGCAGCCGCGAGGCCGAGCCTGCGCCGGAGCCGGCGCCCGACGAGACGATGCAGGAGGACGAGGACTGATGGCCGATTTCATGGGCATGATGAAGAAGGCGGCAGAGCTGCAATCCAAGATGCAGGCGATGCAGGCCGAGCTCGACACCATCGAGGTCGAGGGCAGCTCGGGCGGCGGGCTCGTCAGGGTGACGCTTTCCGGCAAGGGCGAGATGAAGGGCATCAAGATCGATCCCTCGCTCATGAAGCCGGAGGAAAAGGAAATCCTCGAGGATTTGATCGTCGCCGCCAGCGCGGAAGCCCGCCGCAAGACCGAGGGCGTGATGCAGGAAAAGATGAAGGCGATCACCGGCGGCTTGCCCTTGCCGCCGGGGCTGAAGTTGTTCTGAACCGATGAAGCCTGGCGCCGACGACTACATCATCAAGCCCGACCCGCACGACAAGCGGCTGACCGAGCGCGTCACCGGCGTCGACCAGACCGGCGCCGCGATCGAGACCACGGTCACCGTCGAGCGCGCCCTGACGATCTACCTGAATGCGCAGGAGATCGTCACCGCGATGACGATCGGCGATCATCCCGACTATCTCGCCATCGGCTACCTGCTCAACCAGGGCATGCTGCAGCCGGACGATGTCGTCACCGAGGTCGATTACGACGAGGAATTGTCGGTCGTCGTCGTGCGCACCGAGCGCGCGACCGATTACGAGGCCAAGCTGAAGAAGAAGGTGCAGACCTCGGGCTGCGCGCAGGGCACCGTGTTCGGCGATCTCATGGAGGCGCTGGAGGGCGTCTCGCTGCCGGAGGTCGAATTCCGCACCTCCTGGCTCTACGCGCTGACCAACAGGATCAACACCACGCCCTCGCTCTATCTCGAAGCCAGAGCCATCCACGGCTGCGTGCTGGCGCAGCAGGATCGCCCGCTGGTCTATATGGAAGACGTCGGCCGCCACAACGCAGTCGACAAGATCGCGGGCTGGATGTTCAAAAATCAAGTGCCCGCGCATGACAAGATATTCTACACCACTGGCCGCCTCACTTCCGAGATGGTCATCAAGACCGTGCGCATGGGCATTCCGATCCTCGTCTCGCGTTCGGGCTTCACGGCCTGGGGCGTCGAGCTGGCGCGCAAGGCGAACCTCACGCTGATTGGCCGTGCGCGCGGGAAACGCTTCACCGCGCTTGCCGGCCTGCAGCGCATCGTGTTCGACCAGAACCTCGATTACGTCGAGGAGGAGAGCGCGAAGCACCGTCGCAAGGCCGCGATGCATGATGAGTAGGATGTTCTTCTCCCTCCCCCTGCAGGGGGGAGGGTGGCGAGCCGCATTTGCGGCGCTCCGGGTGGGAATCCTGTCTGGATTTGAGATCGGCCCTCACCCTGCCTCGCTGTGCTCGGCGACCCTCCCGCTTGCAGGGGTAGGGATGGACAGCCGAGCAAGGAGCGAGTGAATGCATCCCCCCACCTTCGGTCTCATCCTCGCCGGCGGTCAGGCGCGCCGCATGGGCGGCGGCGACAAGGCGCTGATCGAGATCGGCGGCCGCACCATTCTCTCTCGCGTGCTCGACACGCTGCGCCCGCAGACGAGCGGGCTCGCCCTCAACGCCAACGGCGATCCCGCGCGCTTTGCGCCCTTCGGCCTGCCGGTGATCCCCGACGACATGCAGGATTTCGCCGGCCCGCTCGCCGGCATTCTCGCCGGGCTCGACTATCTTGCGAAGGCCTCGCCACGGACCGAATGGATGGTCAGCGCGCCGGGCGATTGCCCGTTCCTGCCGCGCGATCTGGTCGCGCGGCTGCAGGAGGCGCGCGAGCGCGAAGGCAAGCCGCTCGCCTGCGCGAGAACGGGCGACTGGCGCCATCCGGTCGTCGGGCTGTGGCCGGCGAGCTTGCGCGAGGATCTGCGGAAAGCCCTGCGCGAGGAAAACCTCCGCAAGATCGAGGTCTGGACCGCGCGCCACGGCATCGCCATCGCCGCATGGCCGGACACGCCCCTCGATCCGTTCTTCAACGTGAACACGCCGGAGGACCGCGCGAGGGCGGAGGAGATTGCCGCGCGCGCCGCTCTATCCCCGTCACCCTGAAATGCCCGCGCGGGGCGCGGGGCCGCGAAGGGCGATGGCCGTGCATCCCTGAGGCTCGCGGCTTCGCCGCTCGCACCGGATGACGGTGAGACGGTTCAGCGTCCGATCACCCCATAGGGCAGGAAACCGACCATCGTTCCCGGCTCGACGCGCGTCAGCTCCTCCGGCAGTTCCACAAGCCCGTCGGTTTCCGTCAGCGAGGTGATCACCCCCGCGCCGTCCTGCGGGTACTTGACGACTTCCAGCGATCCGTCGTCAGCGCGCCGCAGGGACACGCGCACATATTCGCGGCGGTCCTTCTTCTTTTTGTAGGAGAAAGCGGCGCGCACCGGCAGCGGCATCAGCGGCTGCGGCTCCGCCCCCGCAAGCCGCAGCATCAGCGGACGCACCACGCGCGCGAAGGTGACATAGACCGCGACCGGATTGCCCGGCAGCCCGACAAAGGCCGCCCTCCCGCCGACGCCGGGAATGACGCCCATCGCCACCGGCCGCCCCGGCTTGATCGCCACGCGCCAGAACACCAGGCTGCCGACCTTTTCCACCGCATCGCGCACATAGTCGGCTTCGCCGGTCGAGACGCCGCCCGAGGTCACGATCAGGTCGTGGCCGCTTGCCGCTTCCTTCAGCGCTGCGGCGAGCGCCACCGGCTCGTCGCGCAGGATGCCGAGATCGCTTGCCTGCGCGCCGCTCTCGGCGATCAGGCCGGCCAGCAGAAAGCGGTTGGCATCGAAAATCGCGGCGCCGCCGCGCGCGCTGCCGGGCTCGATCACCTCGTTGCCCGTCGAAAAGACGGCCACGCGGATTTTCCGCCGCACGGCGATCTGCGTCAGCCCGAGCCCGGCGGCGAGCGCGACATGCCGCGCGGTCAGGATGCGGCCCGCCGGCAGCGCAATCGCGCCCGCGCGCGTATCCTCGCCCGCTTGCCTGCGATTCGCGCCCGGCTTCAGGCCAGGCGGCAGGATGACGACATCGCCCTCGACGCGCGTATCCTCCTGCATGAATACGGTGTCCGCTCCCTGCGGCATCGGCGCGCCGGTGAAGATGCGCATGGCCTCGCCCGGCGCGAGCGGCTGCAAGGCCGCGCTGCCGGCCTGCAGCCGGCCGGTCACCTTGAGTCTGGTTTCTCCGTCCGCCTTGAGATCGGCGTGCCGCACGGCGTAGCCGTCGACCGCGGAATTGTCGAACGGCGGCAGGTCGATGGGGGCTGCGATGTCATGCGCGACCACGCGCCCGTGCGCCTGCGTCAGCGGCACCGTCTCGGTTTCGGACACCGGCGCGACGCGCGCGCGAATGATCGCCTCAAGCTCGTCGACCGGGAGCAGCTTCCCGCCGAACGCGAAGCAATCGTCGCTGAGCTGCGCCATCAGAGCGCGTCGGCCGGTGCGGCGAGCCGCTCCAGCGGAACGGATTTGGCAAGCAGCACGTCCACCACGGCATCGACATCGTTGAGATCGATCACCGGCACCGTCGCCTGCGGCAGCGGGCAATCGGCTGCGACGGCGACGATCCACGGATCGTCGGGATGCAGCAGCGGCTTGCCGTTCTCGGCGCGGTGCACCTCGACCTTCGGGAAGCTCTCGCGCTTGAAGCCCTCGATCAGCACGATGTCGGCGCCCGCCAGCTTGCCGAGCAGCTCCCGCAGCGGGGGCTCCGGCTCGCCGCGCAATTCGTGCATCAGCGCCCAGCGCTTCGCCGACACGACCAGCACCTCGGTCGCGCCCGCGGAGCGGTGCTCGAACGAATCCTTGCCGGGTCGGTCCACGTCGAAATTGTGATGCGCATGCTTGAGCGTCGACACGCGCTTGCCGCGCGCCGTCAGGTGCGGAATGACTTTCGTCAGAAGCGTCGTTTTGCCGGAGCCGCTCCAGCCGGCGAGGCCGATGATGCGCATGAGTGCCTTATAGCAGACGAAATCTCAGATAGGGTCACGCCTCCGGCATGTCCATGCCGAGCGCGCGGATGCGCCCTTGCACCGCCGGATCGCGCAAGGCCGCCAGGAATGCCTGCACGGCCGGGCGCTCGCGGCGCGCCTCGACCAGCAGGAAGTCGTAGTGCTCGGGCGCGATCGGCGCGAAGCCGAGTTGGTAGAGCCTCGCCACGCTTTCCGTCGCAACGCCCCAGTCGGCCCGGCCCTGGGCGATGGCGGCAGCGACCGCGTTGTGCGATTTCGGCTGGTTGGTATAGCCGGCGGGCCTTTGGCCCGCGAGCAACTGATCGATCAGGATGCGCGTGCCGGCGCCCGCATTGCGATTGACCATGATGCAGGTCTCGTCGGCGAGCGCCGTCTTCAATGCGCTGGCCGCATCCTTGCCCGCGAAGCGCGGATCGTGCGGCCGGTAAACGAAGCCCTGCATGCGCCGCCAGCCCGGCACGAGTGCAAGCCCTTCGCGCAGCAGGTGCTCGTTTTAGCGGCCGGTCTTCGGATCGACGAGATGCACGGGCGCGAGATCGCATTCGCCGCGCTGCGCCGCGGTCGCGCCGCCCTGGCTGCCGACCGCGATCGTGCGCGCACGGAAGCCGCGCTCGGCGAGCGCGGAGGTCACGATATCGAGCGCGATGTCGTGGCTGCCCATGACGACGAGATCGGGCGCGCGCACGTCGGCGCCGATCAGCGTGACCTCGGCGTCGGTGCCGGCATCGAGCGCGGTGGCTAGCGCATCGATCCGCAGGAAGCCGTCCGACTGCGAGAAGGCCGTGACCGAGCCCGAGCCCTTGGGCGAAGGGAACGCCACCGGCCCGTCCTTGCCCTCGATCAGCGAGACCAGCACGAATTCCTCGCGCCCCAGCTCGGACGCGATCCGCACCGGCACCCGCGCCGTCACCGTGCTTTCCGCCTCGGCGGGCAGCCCCGCCAGCGCGCGGATCACGGGCGCGGCGAAGGCGTGGAAGGTGAAGATCGCCGAGGTTGGAAAGCCCGGCAGCACCACGATCGGCTTGCCGCCCGCGACCGCGAGGCACAGCGGCTTGCCGGGCTTGAGCGCGACGCCATGCACCAGCACGCCCGGCTTGCCGAGCCGCGACAGAATCGTGTGGGAGAGATCGCCCGCGCCTTTCGACGTGCCGCCGGACAGGATCACCATGTCGCATTCGGCGAGCGCGCGGCGCATCGCGGCCTCGAGTTTTGCCTCGTCGTCCGGAAACAGGCCGAAGGCAAGCGCCTCGCCGCCCGCTTCCGTCACGGCGGCGGCGAGGATCGCGCCGTTGCTGTCGTAGATGCCGGCCGGGCGCAGCGGCTCGCCCGGGGCGACCAGCTCGTCTCCGGTCGAGAGCACCGCCACGCGCGGCTTCCTCACAACCTCGACGGTCGCGAGCCCGCAGGCCGCGAGCATGCCGATCTCGCGCGAGCCGACAAGTGTGCCCTTTGGCAGCAGCAATTCGCCGCGCGCGATATCGGAGCCGGCATAGCCCACGAACTGCCCCGGCGCCGCGGCACGGCGGATTTCGATGATCGGGCCGGCCGGATCGTCGATCAGCTCGGTCTGCTCGATCATCACCACGGCATCCGCGCCGCGCGGGATCACGCCGCCGGTGGCGAGCGCCGTGGCGGTGCCGGCGCGCACCTCGATCTGCGGCGCATGCCCGCAGGCGATCAACTCGGCATTGAGCGAAAGCCTTCTGGGATTGTGCTCGGTCGCGCCCGCGATGTCGGCTGCGCGCACGGCAAAGCCATCGACGCCGGAACGGTCGAAGGGCGGCACGTCGATCGGAGCGGCGACATCGCGCGCCAGCACGCGGCCGAGCGCATTGCCGATAGCGACGCCCTCGCTGCCGCGCGGCGAGAGATCGAGCTGTGCCGCGAAACGCGCGCGCGCGTCCTCCGGCGACACGATATCGAGAAACTGCTCCTGCCGCGCCGCGCGCCGCACGGCGGCGAGCAGATCGGTTTCGGCCTTTGCGCGCTCCAGGGCCTGCGTCACGGCAGCGGCCTCACGTCGACGGACGTGCCCGCCGGACAGCCTTCGCTCGAGGCCGGGACGAGGATCCAGCCGTCTGCGCGCGCCAGCGCGTGCAGCGGCCAATAGCCGGAGGCGAGCGGCTCGACGCGCTCGCCGTCGCGCCGCACCAGCACGGCTTCGGCAAGGCCGATGGCGGACGACAATTTGCGCGAAAGAAGGCCGCGTGCGTGAGACCCGGGTTCGGTCGCACCGGAGAGCCGCGCCAGCAGCGGCAGCCCGACCAGAAGCCAGCCCGCCAGTGCCGCATCGAGGCGCGCGGGCAGCAGCAAGACGGGCCGGTTGCCGGCGAATCCGAAGGCGGTCGTTTCGCCTGGACTGATGCCGATGCCGTGAAACGCGACATGACCAAGGGCTGCCAGTGTCGTCACTGCGCGATCCCGCCGCCCCGAACCCGTGCCGCCGACGCAGATCGCCGCGTCGGCCTGTATGTCCTGCAACGCGCGTTCAAGTCCCAGATCGTCCCGCACGACCTCGCCGCCGGCGGCTTCAATTGCCACAGCGAGCGCATGCATGCCGGCCGAGATCATCGCGCTGTCGTGCGCTTGCGTCAGGCGAATGCGCGGCGCGCGGACCGAGACCTGCGCGATACCGAGCGCGATCAGCACCCCGATATCGGTCGCCTGCAACGTGTCCCCGGCGTGGCACAGCGCGCGGCCCGTCTCTGCGTCGGCGCCGGCCGGCAGCACGCCGTCGCCCGGCGAAAGCGTCATCGTCATCTGCGCGCGCCCGCCGTCGATTTCTACCGTATCGAAGGGTGCGACCGCGTCGGTGTCCGCGGGCAGCGCCTCGCCTGCATCGACGCGCGCCGGCAGATGCGGCAGCAGCGCCGGTGCATACGAGGAGGCGTCGAGCGTCCAGTCGGAGCGAACCGCGAAACCGTCGCGCAGCGCGGTCGCCTGCGCCGGCATGGAAGACGACACGCCGGCATCGGCGGCCAGCACGCGACCGGGCGCCGATGCGGTCGCGATTTCGCGCATCCCGACCGGCGCGACCTTCGCATCGATCGCCGCCAGCACATCGGCGAGCGGCGCCAGGCGCGCGATGCGCTGCGGCAGTTGTAGCGGTCCGGTCATTGGCCTATTTCTCGCCAACGGTATATGCGGGTCAAGCGATTGGCGTTGTTGTGATAAATCGGGTCGCGCGGGCGGTCCTCGCCATAGCCGAAACCTATGAGCAGCACGAAAAAAACCATCAACCTGCGGGGTCTGAAATGTCCGCTACCGGCGCTTCGGACCCGCAAGGTGCTGAAAGGGCTGTCCCCCGGCGACGTGGTCGTGGTCGAGTGCACCGACCCGCTCTCCGCCATCGACATCCCGCACCTCCTCTCGGAGACCGGCGACACGCTGGAAGGTTCCGAGCAGGCCGATGGCGTGCTGATATTCCGCATCAGGAAGGCATAGCGGCGGGTTCCCGGCCCCCGGTGGACAAGGCGCGTCCGATCGGGGAATGTCCGGTTCTCCCGCCAACGGACGGCTTGAACATTGAACGAGCGAACTGATTCCCAGGGCTTGCATTCCCAAGGCTTGCATTCCGAGGGTTTGCGCGCCTCCACGGCCCTGTCGCGGTTCACCGTGCTGGACCTGTCGCGGGTCCGGGCGGGCCCGACCTGCGCCCGCCAGTTCGCCGACTGGGGCGCCAACGTGATCAAGATCGAGGCGCCCGCCCGGCTCGAGCCCGGCGACCCGATCGGCGGGGCGCGCGAGGCGGGCGATTTCCAGAACCTGCACCGCAACAAGCGCAGCATCACGCTCGACTTCAAGAACCCGAAGGGCCGCGAGACGCTGCTGCGGCTCGCCGAAAAGGCCGACGTGGTGATCGAGAATTTCCGCCCCGACGTGAAGGAGCGGCTGAAGATCGGCTATGCCGACCTGCGCGCGGTCAATCCGCGCATCGTCTATGCCAGCATCTCGGCTTACGGCCAGGACGGGCCCTATCGCGAGCGGCCGGGCTTCGACCAGATCGCGCAGGGCATGGGCGGGCTGATGTCGATCACGGGGCTGCCGGGGCAGGGGCCGGTGCGTGCCGGCACCGCGGTCGCCGACATCACCGCCGGGCTGTTTGCCGCGCTGGGGGTCATGGTGGCGCTGCTGGAGCGGGAGCAGTCGGGCGAGGGGCAGTGGGTGCAGACCTCGCTGCTGGAGGCGCAGATTTTCGCGCTCGATTTCCAGGCGGCGCGCTGGCTCATCGACAGGGTGGTGCCCCGCCAGGCCGGCAACAACCATCCGACCTCGATTCCCACCGGCGTCTACAAGACCAGGGACGGGCATATCAACATCGCGACCACCGGCCAGCCGACCTGGGAGCGCTTCTGCAAGGCGATCGATGCCCCGCATCTCCTGGCGCATCCGGATTATGCCACCGCGCCGCTGCGCTCGAAGAACCGCGACGCGCTCAACGCCGAAATCGACAAGATCATGACGCGGTTCACGAGCGCCGAGTGGATCGACAGGCTGAATGCGCAGAGCGTGGCCTGCGGGCCGATCTACGCGATCGACGAGATGTTCGAGGATCCGCAGGTGAAGCATCTCGGCATGGCGACGCCGATGCAGACGAAGGATCGCGGCACGCTCGACGTGATGCGCCAGCCCTTCACGCTGTCGCGCACCAGGAGCAGGATCGCGCGGCCGACTCCCGCGCGCGGCGAGCATACCGACGAGGTGCTGGCGGAGTTCGGCTTTTCCAGGGACGAGATCGCGGCGCTGAGGGCGGCGGATGCGATTTAGCTGCCATGCCCTTGCCGGGCTTGACCCGGCAATCCATCGTGCAATGACCTTTTGCACGGTGCGATGGATGCGCGGCTCAAGCCCGCGCATGACGGCAAAGAGGACGAGCAGGACGCAATGACCGACAGGATACTCACCCGCAGGGAAGGCCACGTCGCGCAGGTGGTGTTCAACAATCCCGAACGCCATAACGCCATGTCCTTCGACATGTGGGAGGCGACCGCAGCCGCGCTCGAATCCTTCGCGAAGGACGACAATGTGCGCGTGGTCGTGCTCTCGGGCGCCGGCGGCAAGGCTTTCGTGTCGGGCGCCGACATCTCGAAATTCGGCGCCGAGCGCGCCAGCGAGGACGCGGTCCGCACCTACAACGCGATGACCGAGCGCGCCTATGACGCGATCTATTCCTTCCCGAAGCCGACCATCGCGATGATCCAGGGCTATTGCATCGGCGGCGGCATGGCGCTCGCCATCTGCTGCGATTTGCGGATTGCGACACCGGGCTCGCGCTTCGGCGTGCCGGCCGCGAAGCTCGGCCTCGGCTACGAGTATCGCGGCGTCAAGCGTCTGGTCGACGTCGTTGGTCCCTCCTTCGCCAAGGAGATTTTCTACACCGCCCGGCAATTCGATGCCGAAGAAGCGCGCATGATGGGGCTCGTCAACCGGATCGTGCCGGATGCCGAGCTTGAAACCTATGTCAGTAACTACGCCGACACGATCGGCGGCAACGCGCCGCTGACCATCGGGGCGATCAAGCTCACGGTCGGCGAGGCGCTGAAGGACGCGGCGGAACGCGACCTGCGCAGGGTCGAGGAGGCCGTGCAGACCTGCTTCAGGAGCAAGGATTACACCGAGGGCCGCACCGCCTTCATGGAGAAGCGCAAGCCGGTCTTTACGGGGCGATAGGCCGGGTAGTCTCCGGGCGCGGCGTTTGCTATGACCCGGCCCACCATCCATCTCCGCCGTCCTGAGGTGCCCGCAAAGCCGGGCCTCGAAGGGCGACGGCCAACAATCACAGCCCGTGATCCTTCGAGGCTCGCTGCGCTCGCCCCTCAGGATGACGGAGCCATCAGGGAGGCGATCATGTACACCGATCTCGCACTTTACATCGACGGCGAATGGCTCAACGGCGCGGGCCGCAAGGGCGAGGAGGTTGTCAATCCGGCGACCGGCAAGGGCCTCGCGACCCTCCCGCATGCCTCCAAGGACGATCTCGACCGCGCGCTCGACGCCGCGGAGAAGGGCTTCGAGGTCTGGCGCGCGACCACCGCCTATGACCGCGCCAGGCTCATGCGCAAGGCCGCCGACCTGCTGCGCGATCGCGCCGATCACGTCGCGCGCGTGATGACGCAGGAGCAGGGCAAGGTGCTCGCCGAAGCGCGCGTCGAGGTGATGACCTCGGCCGACATCATCGACTGGTTCGCCGAAGAGGGCCGCCGCTCCTATGGGCGCATCGTGCCGGGCCGCAGCAGGAATGTGCGCCAGCTCGTGATCCAGGAGCCGGTCGGAATGGTCGCGGCCTTCACGCCGTGGAATTTCCCGACCCTGACGCCCGTGCGCAAGATCGCCGCCGCGCTTGCCGCAGGCTGCTCGATCATCATCAAGGCCTCGGAGGAAACGCCGGGCGGCTGCGTCGAGCTCGTCAAGTGCTTCGCCGATGCCGGCCTGCCGAAGGGCGTGCTGAATCTCGTGTTCGGCGTGCCGGCGGAAGTCTCCGAGCACCTCATCGGCGACGAACGCATCCGCAAGATTTCCTTTACCGGCTCGGTGCCGGTCGGCAAGCATCTCGCCGCGCTTGCCGCCAGGGGGATGAAGCGCGCCACGATGGAGCTCGGCGGACATTCGCCGGTCGTGGTGTTCGCCGACGCCGATCCGGAAAAGACCGCCGACACCATCGCGGCCTTCAAATATCGCAATGCCGGGCAGGTCTGCATCTCGCCCACGCGCTTCTACGTGCAGGAGGGCGTCTATGACCGCTTCCTCGCGCGCTTCACCGACTATGCGAAGAACATCAAGCTTGGGGACGGCCTGGAGAAGGGCACGACGATGGGCCCGCTCGCCAATCCGCGCCGCCTCGATGCAATGGAAGCGATCGTGCAGGATTGCAAGAGCCGCGGCGGCAAGATCGTCACCGGCGGCAAGCGCCACGGCAACCAGGGCTATTTCTTCGAGCCGACGGTGGTCACCGACCTGCCCGACGATTCGAAGCTGATGACGGAGGAGCCGTTCGGGCCGATTGCGCCGATCGTTACCTTCAAGACCTTCGACGAGGTGGTCGAGCGCGCGAATTCGCTCGCATTCGGCCTCGCGGCCTATGCCTTCACCAGCTCGACCCAGACCGCGACCATGATCGGCGACGCCATCCAGTCCGGCATGGTGGGGGTGAATTCGGTCGCGATCTCGACGCCGGAAACGCCGTTTGGCGGCATCAAGGAATCCGGCTACGGCCACGAGGGCGGCATCGAGGGGCTCGAGGCCTATACCAACAAGAAGTTCATCTCGCAGGGGTGAGCTTTCGCCGGCGCGAGTTTTTCCCTCTCCCCGACTAAGCGAGGAGAGGGAAACTCAACCTTCTCAGTATGCGTCATGGCCGGGCTTGTCCCGGCCATCCACGTTCATTCTTGCTGCTTTGCAGTTGGGACGGGGAGGCCCGGCACAAGGCCGGGCATGACGACATCGCAAAGACACTCGTCTTTCGATCAGGCCCTCGGAGTGACAGCCGCCCGGCACGCTTCCCAGATCTTCTGCGGCGTCGCCGGCATCTGCATGCGCGCGGCGGCCTCGCCCGGAATCGCGTCCGCGATCGCGTTCATGATCGCGGCGATCGAGGCCGTGGTGCCGGCCTCGCCCACGCCCTTCACGCCGAGCGGATTGGTCTTCGCCGGCACGGGACGATCGGCGGTGACCAGCACCGGCGGCATGTGATGCGCGCGCGGCATGCCGTAATCCATGAACGAGCCGGTCATGAGCTGTCCGCTGCCGTCCTCGTAGATGCCGTGCTCCAGCAGCGCCTGTCCGAGACCCTGCGCGATGCCGCCATGCACCTGGCCCTCGGCCAGCGTGTGATTGATCACGTTGCCGCAATCGTCGACCGCGCTGTAGGCGGCCATTTCAAGTGCGCCGGTGTCGGGATCGATCTCCACTTCCGCGATGTGGCAGCCGTTCGGAAACGCGATCGGCGTATCGTGCGCGACCCTGGTATCGAGGCTTTCGGGAATCTCGCCTGCCTTGGCCATCTCGGCCGCGCGCTCGGCCAGCCGAAACAGCGAGACGCGCCGGTCGGTGCCGACCACCTCGAACGCACCGCTGCGATAGGCGATGTCGCCCTCGCTTGCTTCCAGCACCTGCGCGGCGATCTTCCTGCCCTTGTCCAGCATGATCTCGACCGCATGCACGGCCGCGCTGCCGGCGGTCATCGTCGAGCGCGAGGCGACCGCGGGGAAGCCTTTCAGGTCCATGTCGGTGTCGCCGTGGCGATGGCGCACCTGCGCAACCGGAATGCCGAGCCTGTCGGCGACGATCTGCGGATAGATTGTGGCATGGCCCTGTCCGGTATTGCCGACATTCAGCCCGATCGTAAGCGTGTCGCCCGAAAAATCGAGTCGCGCGCCCTCGGTCGGCACGCCGCCGGAATGCTCGAGAAAGCAGGACAAGCCGATGCCGCGCAGCCTGCCGCGCTTCCTTGCCTCGCGCTTGCGCTTGCCGAATTCCTTGTAGTTCGCGAGTTCAAGCGCCTGCTCGAAAATGCCGGGAAAATCGCCGCTGTCGTAAACCGTGCCGACCGGCGTCCTGTAGGGCATGGCCGACGGCGGCACGAAATTGCGCTTGCGCAGGGTCGCGCGGTCGATGCCGGTGCGGCGCGCGGCCTCCTCGATCAGCCGCTCCATCACGTAATTCGCCTCCGGGCGTCCCGCGCCGCGATAGGCGCCGGTCGGCACCGTGTTGGTGTAGACCGCGCGCGTCGCGGATTCGATGCGCGGGATGCGGTAAACGCTCGGGAAGCAGCGCGAATAATTGATCGTCGCCAGCATGATGCCGGCATTGGTCGCATAGGCGCCGAGATTCTGCAGATGCAGCATCCGCAGCGCGAGAAACTTTCCACGCTCGTCGAGCGCAAGCTCGGCCTGCGTGACGCCGTCGCGCGCCTGGTTGTCGCTCGCGAAGGCTTCCGAGCGGCCGGACATCCAGTGCACCGGCCGGCCGGTGAGGCGCGCAGCGACCAGCAGCGCGGCGTATTCGGGATAGGATCCGCTTTTCATGCCGAAGGCGCCGCCGACATCCTCGGTGATCAGCCGCAGCTTCTCCCTGGGGATGTTCAGCGTCAGCGCGATCTGGTCGCGCAGCGGTCCCGCTCCCTGGCTGCAGACGCGGATTTCGTAGCTGTCGGATGCCGTGTCGTGGCGCGCGGTCGCACCGCGCGGCTCCATCGCGGCGACGATCAGCCGCTGGTGAATTTCGGTGATGCGCGCGATGTGTTTCGCGGATGCGAAGATGCGCTCGATCTCCGCTGCGTTGCTTCCGTCGTCGGGCACAGGCCCCGGCCAGTCCACCGCGAGATTGCCCGGAATGTCGGGATAGAGCTGCGGCGCCCCGGGGGCGGCGGCCGCGC
>JACAEG010000274.1 GCA_013388965.1 Pseudorhodoplanes sp.
AACAAGCCGTGGCTGCTGGCTCCGCCCGATTTGCAGGCCGTGAAGGCCGCGGGCGTTACGTTCATTACCTCGCTGCTCGAACGCGTCATCGAGGAGCGCGCGCGCGGCAATCCGGAAGCGGCCGCCGCGATCCGCGTCGAGGTCGAGCGCCTGGTCGGCAAGGATCTGCGCGCGCTCAGGCCCGGCTCGCCGCAGGCGATGAAGCTCAAGGAGGTGCTGGTCGCGCAGGGCGCCTGGTCGCAATATCTCGAAGTCGGGATCGGGCCGGACGCGGAGATTTTCACCAAGACCTCGCCGATGGCGTCGGTCGGCACCGGCATGGATGCCGGGCTGCATCCGAAATCGACCTGGAACAATCCCGAACCCGAAGTGGTGATGGTGATCTCCTCCGCCGGAAGGATTGTCGGCGCGACGCTCGGCAACGACGTCAATCTGCGCGACTTCGAGGGCCGCTCGGCGCTGCTGCTCAGCAAGGCCAAGGACAACAACGCCTCCTGCGCGATCGGCCCCTTCATCCGCTTCTTCGATGGGAATTTCACGCTCGACGACGTGCGCCGCACGACCGTGACGCTGCATGTCGCGGGCGAGGACGGCTTCACGCTCGATGGCTCCTCGTCGATCTCCGAAATCGCGCGCGATCCGGAGGACCTGGTCGCGCAGATGCTCGGCCGCCATCATCAGTATCCGGACGGCGCCGTCCTTTTTCTCGGCACCATGTTCGCGCCGATCAAGGACCGCGACGCCCCCGGCAAGGGCTTCACGCACAAGATGGGCGACATCGTCACGATTGCGGCGCCTTCGCTCGGCAGTCTGGTGAACCGCATGCGCTCGTCGGAGGATTGCGAGCCCTGGACCTTCGGCCCCGGCGCGCTGATGCGCAATCTGGCCGCGCGCAAGCTTCTTTGATCTCGAACGGCAAAGAAACATCGAGGAGACGCGATGACCATTCACGCCAAGAACTTCATCGCCGGCGAATGGGTGGAGGCGCGCGAGATGGCGCCTGACCTCAACCCGTCCAACACCGACGACGTCGTCGGACAATTCCCGCGCGCCAGCGCGGCCGACGCGGAGAAGGCGATCGCGGCCGCCAAGGCTGCGTTCCCGGCCTGGTCGCGATCCTCGATCCAGGAGCGCCACGACATTCTCAAGAAGATCGGCGACGAGATTCTGGCGCGCAAGGACGAGCTGGGAAGGCTGCTGTCACGCGAGGAAGGCAAGACGCTCGCCGAGGGCATCGGCGAGACGGTGCGCGCGGGGCAGATTTTCCTGTTCTTTTCCGGCGAATGCCTGCGGCTCGCGGGCGAGAAGGTGCCCTCCGTTCGGCCCGGCGTCGACGTCGAGATCACGCGCGAGCCCATCGGCGTCGTCGGCCTGATCACGCCGTGGAACTTCCCGATCGCGATCCCCGCCTGGAAGATCGCGCCAGCGCTCGCCTACGGCAATTGCGTGGTGTTCAAGCCGGCCGACCTCGTGCCCGCGACCGCGCATGCCCTCTCGGAAATCATCGTCAGGGCCGGCCTTCCGGCGGGCGTTTTCAATCTTGTCATGGGACGGGGCTCCGTTGTCGGTGAGGCGATGCTCAGGAGCAGGGACGTGGTCGCGGTCTCGTTCACAGGTTCGGTCGCGACCGGCCGCAAGCTCGCCGCAACCTGCATCGAAAGCGATCCGATGAAGAAGGTGCAGCTCGAGATGGGCGGCAAGAATCCGTTCGTGGTGCTCGACGACGCCGACCTCAAGACCGCGGTGGAATGCACGGTCAATGCCGCCTTCTTCTCCACCGGCCAGCGCTGCACGGCCTCCTCGCGCGTGATCGTGACCGGCGGCATCCACGACAGGTTCGTCGATGCGCTGACCGAGCGCATGAAATCGCTGGTGGTCGACGACGCGCTCAAGCCCGGCACGCAGATCGGCCCGGTCGTGGACCAGAGCCAGCTCGACCAGAATCTGTCCTATCTGAAGATCGGCCGCGACGAGGGCGCGACGCTGAAGGCGGGCGGCGAATTGCTCAACCGCGCGACGCCGGGCTTCTACATGGCGCCGGCCCTGTTCACCGGCGTCGACAACAGCATGCGCATCGCGCGCGAGGAGATTTTCGGGCCCGTCGCCGCGGTCATCCGCGTGAAGGATTACGACGAGGCGCTGGCCGTCGCCAACGACACCAGCTTCGGCCTGTCGTCCGGCATCTGCACGACCAGCCTGAAATATGCGAGCCACTTCAAGCGCAATGCGGACGCGGGCATGGTGATGGTCAACCTGCCGACGGCCGGCGTCGACTATCACGTGCCGTTCGGCGGGCGGAAGGGCTCGAGCTACGGCCCGCGCGAGCAGGGCCGCTACGCGCAGGAATTCTATACAACCGTGAAGACGAGCTACACGCTGCCGTAGGCATCGCCGAAAAAATTCAACGTCGCCAAGCGCTAAGCGGTACTTGTTCACCGCAGCATTTTTGCGCCCTTGCCAACGCCGCAAAGCAGGCAGAGCATAACCCTTCCGGCGTCTGACCAAGGCCGGAGCCAACCGGCCTGCAATGCGTCAGGCGCCAACCCGAAGGGAGGCGTCGATGACGTCAGCAATTGCGAACGGGAATAAACCGAACGGCACAAGGCCTGCGGGTCCGCGGTGCATCGCGATCGTGGGCCCGTTCCAGAGCGGCAAGACCACGCTGCTTGAAGCGATCCTCGCGCGCACCGGCGCGATCCCGCGCCAGGGAGCCGTCGAATCCGGCACCACCGTCGGAGACGGTTCGAAGGAAGCGCGCGATCACCGGATGGGTGTCGAGCTCTCCGTCGCCACGACCGAGTTCATGGGCGACAGCTACACCTTCATTGACTGTCCGGGCTCCATCGAATTCATTCACGACATGCGCGCAGCCCTGCCCGCGGTCGATGCGGCCATCGTGGTCTGTGAGGCCGACGAGAAGAAGGTGCCGCAATTGCAGCTCATCCTGCGCGAGCTGGAAGACCGGAAAATTCCCCACTTTCTGTTCATCAACAAGATCGACAAGAGCGACAAGCGCATCCGCGAGACGCTCAAGCTGCTGCAGCCGGCCTCGCGCGTGCCGCTCCTGCTGCGCCAGATCCCGATCTGGCGGAATGGCATTGTGGCGGGCTTCGTCGATCTCGCGCTCGAGCGCGCGCATGTCTACAAGGAGCATGCGCCGTCCGAAGTGATCGAATTGTCCGGCGAGGATCTGGAGCGCGAGAAGGCCGCGCGCTTCACCATGCTGGAGACGCTTGCCGACCACGACGACGAATTGATGGAGCAATTGCTCGAGGATATTCCGCCGCCGCGCGACAAGATCTTCGACGATCTGTCGAAGGAGCTGCGCGACGGGCAGGTCACGCCCGTGCTGATCGGCGTCGCGACCCGCGCCAACGGCATCCTGCGCCTGATGAAGGCGCTGCGTCACGAGGCGCCGAATGTCGAGGCGACCGCGAGGCGGCTGGGCGTGAGGGCCGGAAACGGCGACACGGTGGCCTACGTCATCAAGACGCTCAACACCGCGCATGGCGGCAAGCTCTCGATCGCGCGCGTGCTGGCCGGCCAGGCCGGCGACGGCACGACCTTCATATCCGCCGAGCGTGAGATCGGCCGCGTGTCGGGCGTGTTCAAGCTGATGGGGCAGAATACCGAGAAGCGCGGGACCGCGCAGGCGGGCGAGACCGTGGCCTTCGGCAAGCTCGACCACGCGCATACCGGCGACACGCTGACCGCCGGCAAGGTCGCGCATGCGCCGGTGGCTCAGATCGCGCCCTATCCGCCGGTCCTGTCGGTCGCGATCGCGGCGAAGGAACGCAAGGACGACGTCAAGCTCGGCCAGGCACTGCACAAGCTCCAGGAGGAAGACCCCTCGATCGTCGTCGAGCACAATGCCGATGCGCAAGAAGTGATCCTGTGGGGGCAGGGCGAGATGCATCTGCGGGTGGCGACCGAGCGGCTCACCGACCGGTTCGGCATTGCGCTCGAGAAGCGCAAGCCCTCGGTCGGCTACCGCGAGACGATCCGCAAGCCGGTGACGCAGCGCGGCCGCCACAAGAAGCAGTCCGGCGGACACGGGCAATTCGGCGACGTGGTGCTGGAAATCAAGCCGCTGCCGCGCGGCTCCGGCTTTGTGTTCGAGGAGAAAATCACCGGCGGCGTGGTGCCGCGCAACTACATCCCCTCGGTCGAGGAGGGGGTGATCGACGGGCTGAAGATCGGCCCGCTCGGTTTTCCGGTCGTCGATATCGCCGTGACGCTGATCGACGGCTCGTATCACACCGTGGATTCCTCGGACCAGGCGTTCCGCACCGCCGGCCGCATCGGCGTGGTCGAGGGGCTGCCGCAATGCCAGCCGGTGCTGCTGGAGCCGATCCATCTGGTCGAGATCGTCTGCCCGAGCGAGGCGACCGCGAAGATCAATGCCATCCTGTCGGGGCGGCGCGGCCAGATTCTCGGCTTCGACACACGCGAGGGCTGGCCGGGCTGGGACACGGTGCGGGCGCAGATGGCGGAAGCGGAAATCGGCGACCTGATCATCGAGGTCCGCTCGGCGACGGCCGGCGTCGGCAGCTTTACCTTCAAGTTCGACCACATGGCCGAACTGACCGGGCGCACCGCCGACCAGATCGTCGCGGCGCGGCGCGCGGCGGAATAGACGCCGCATCGATTGTGCGGAGAGCGATGCGTCGTTGACCTTGCCCTGGAAGGGGGGCGGGTGGGGGTCTGAACTCTGAACACCCGACCCCCACCCCGACCCTCGCCCCTTGCAAGGGGGGCCGACCGTATCGAAAGCGGTGGTTACGCCAGCGCCGGATAGTCGATGTAGCCCTTGTCCTCGCCCGTGTAGAAGGTGGCCTGGTCCGCCGCATTGAGCGCGGCGCCCGCCTTGTAGCGGATCGGCAGATCCGGGTTGGCGAGGAACGGCACGCCGAAGGCGACGAGATCGGCTTCGCCTTTCGCGATCGCCGCGCTCGCCGTTTCCGCATTGTAGCCGCCGTTCACGATATAGGTGTTCCTGAACAGCTTGCGGAGTTCGGGCGCGAGCCGGAACGGCGCATTCACCGGGTCGGTGACGTGCAGATACACGATGCCGAGATCGCTCAGCTTCCGGGTCAGATAGGAGAAGGTTGCGCCCGGATCGGAATCCGACATCGAGTTGAAGGCGCCGGTCGGGGAGATGCGGTAGCCGACGCGGTCCCTGCCCCAGACATCGATGACGGCCTGCGTGACTTCGAGCGGCAGGCGCGCGCGATTCTCGATGCTGCCGCCATAGGCGTCGGTGCGCTTGTTGGTGCCGTCGCGGGTGAACTGGTCGAGCAGGTAGCCGTTGGCGCCGTGCAGCTCGACGCCGTCGAAGCCCGCGGTCCTGGCATTCTCCGCGCCCTTGCGGAATTGTTCGACGATGCCGGGTATTTCGTCGAGCTCGAGCGCGCGCGGCGTCACCATCTTTTGCGGTCCCCTGGCTGTGAATACGTCGCCGTCCGGCGCGATCGCGGACGGGGCGACCGGCAGCGCGCCGCCGTGAAAATCGGGATGCGAGATCCGGCCGACATGCCAGAGCTGGAGGAAAATCTTGCCGCCGGCGCGATGCACGGCATCCACGATCCTCTTCCAGGCTGCGACCTGCTCGGGCGAATGGATGCCCGGCGTGCGGATATAGCCGACGCCCTGCGGGCTGACCTGGGTTGCCTCGGTGACGATCAGTCCGGCGCCCGCGCGTTGGACGTAGTAGGTCTCGGCCAGCGGGTTGGGGACATTGCCGTCGAGCGCGCGGCTGCGCGTCATTGGCGCCATCACCAGCCGATTGGCGAGTGTCAGCGGGCCCAGCCGATAGGGCTCGTACAGAAGGCCGGCAGCGTCGGTCGTGACAGCCTTGGCGGGTGTCTGGGTCATGACTTGCATCCTTTGGGTGAAGGGGTGACGCGCCGGACGGCCAGCCGGGAGGGGAGGACGGAAGGACCGTCCGGCGCGCGGCGTGGCGAGCGCCACGTCGAAACGGTGGGTCTCAGCAGAATGCGGGGCAGCGAGCGGCGTCGCGCTCGGGCTGCGGCGAAAGGGTGGCGGCGATATCCGCGAGGCTCTGCTCCAGTTCGGCGGGATCGACGCCGTCGGCCTTCATCACCAGCCGCACCAAGGGGTCCGTGAGAATGGCCGGAAAGGTCAGGGCAGGGCGGGGCGCCCTTTCGGCGAAGCCGGAGTTGACGTACACGGGTGTATCCATGATGCCTCCGAATTAGGCTTGCTTGGGGGGTCTGGAGATCGGCACCTTGTAAGCGGTACCGATCGGTAACATTTGACATCTAGTTACTGACCGGTAACACCCGTGTCAAGAGGCGAAGGCTGCGCGCCATGAACAATCCCGCAAGAACGATCAATTCCGAGCGGATTCCGCCCCGCGAGCGGATTGTCGCGGCGGCGCGCGAACTGTTTTATCGGCAGGGGATCAGGGCGGTGGGCGTGGACGCCATCGCGGAAGCGGCCGGCACCAACAAGATGACGCTCTACCGGCATTTCGATTCGAAGGACGAGCTGGTCGCGGAATATCTGCGCGGCCTCGCCGCCGAAAAGAACGAAATCTGGACTGCGATCGAGGCTGCCCATGCGGGCGACCCGCGGGCACAGCTCCAGGCCTGGCTGGTCGAGGCCGCCAACAATGTCAGCGATCCGAAGTCGCGCGGTTGTGCCCTTGCCAACGCGGCCGTCGAATTGCCGGAGAAGGGTCATCCGGCGCGCTGCGTGATCGAGCAATGCAAGCAGAGTTCGCGCGACAGGCTGGTCGCGCTGTGCGAGCGCGCCGGCGCGCGCGATCCGGGCCTGCTGGCCGATCAGCTCTTCATGCTGCTGGAAGGCGCGCTCGTTTGCACTCAGCATACCGGGCGCGAAGGTCCGGCCTGCCATTTCGTTTCCGCCGGGCAGGCGATCATCGACGCCCAGTTGCGCTGAGAGGCGGCGCGTAAGCCCTGCAAGGCCTGCGGTTGCCGCAAGCGTGACTTGCCTGTGATTGTTTGACCGCCATACCCTCCCGCCGAAACGGAGGATCGCCGATGCATGTCATTCGCCGCCGCGGCTGGGAGATTCCCGAGCGCGAAGCCACGCCCGAGCATCTGTTCCTGAGCCGCCGTGCGGTGCTCGGCGCGGGTGCCGCGGCCGCAGCCCTGGCAATCTCGCCGCAAGCCGCCGTCGCGCAGCGCGTGACCGACATTCCCGATCCGTCGAAGGATCTCTATCCCGCCAGGCGCAACGAGAAATACACGCTCGATCGCCCGGTGACGAGGGAGGAGGTCAACGGCAACTACAACAATTTCTACGAGTTCGGCACCTCGAAGGAGATCGCGAAGGCCGCGCAGGCGCTCCGCATCCGACCCTGGACGATCAGGATCGACGGCAAGGTCGAGAAGCCGTTCGAGCTCGGCATCGACGACCTCCTCGCCAGGGTTGCGCTCGAGGAGCGTCTCTATCGATTCCGCTGCGTGGAGGCCTGGTCGATGGCGATTCCCTGGTCGGGCTTCCCCTTCGCCAGGCTGGTCGAGCTTGCCAGGCCGTTGTCGTCAGCGAAATACGTGCGGATGGAGACCTTCCTCGATCCCAAGATGGCGCCCGGCCAGCGCGCCTCCTGGTATCCGTGGCCCTATGTCGAGGGACTTACGATCGCTGAGGCGACGAACGAACTGACCTTCCTCGCCACCGGCGCCTACGGCAAGCCGATCGCCAAGCAGCATGGCGCGCCGATCCGCCTCGCGGTCCCCTGGAAATACGGATTCAAGTCGATCAAGTCGATCGTGCGCTTCTCGTTTGTGGAAGAGCGCCCGAAGAGCTTGTGGCAGCAATTGCAGGATTCCGAATATGGGTTCTGGGCGAACGTCAATCCGGAGGTGCCGCATCCGCGCTGGAGCCAGGCTTCGGAAGAACTCATCGGCACCGGCGAGCGCCGTCCGACGCTGAAGTTCAACGGCTACGGCGACTATGTCGCCGATCTCTACAAGGGCCTCGAGAACGAGCGCCTGTGGGCGTGACCATCACGCGATCAGGCATGCATCCATTCGTTTCCTCAGCAGGCGCTGACCGGGCCGGTGTGCCCAGGATACCCGCTTGCGCGGGATGAGCGCAAAAAAAGCCGGACCCCGAAGGGTCCGGCACTTGAGATCTGCCGACAGAAGCCGGCATCACCTTCCAGAGGGGAACAACCATCGCAACGGGTACGGCAACCTGGGAGGACTTGCCGGGGGAGCTGCGACAGCCAACAAATTCATATTGGGGCCCGCTCCGCGCCGCGGCAATGCGGAAGTCAGAATGTCAGCCATGCGGGGGTCGCAAGCCTTGAGCCGCGCCCGGTTGCGGGGATTTCGGCCCGCAATCGGCTGCGCGAGGCGGCTAGTAATTCCAGCGCTGCGCCTTGGCGACCAGGAAGTCGCGGAACACCTGAACGCGCGCGACCGATTTCAGCTCTTCCGGATAGACGAAATAGGCGTCGAGCGTGACGTCGCCGCTCTCGGCAAAAAGCTGCACCAGGCCCTCATTTTCCTCGACAAGGTAGTCGGGCAGCATCGCGATGCCGAGACCCTGTTCGCAGGCTCGCAGCACGCCGAGCACGTTATTGATCGTGAGAAAGGCCGAACGCGGGCCCTGGCCGTTGCGCCCGACTTCCACCAGCCATTTCACGTTCTGCAGATAGGTCGGGATATTGCCGCCCAGCACGATGATGCGGTGCTTGTCGAGTTCGTTGATGTCGCGCGGGGTGCCGAAGCGCTTGAGGTATTCGGGTCGGGCATAGGCGTGAAAATGCACCGTGAACAGCTTGCGCTGGATCAGGTCGGGCTGGGTCGGCAGCCGCAGCCGGATCGCCACATCGGCCTCGCGCATGGCGAGGTCGAGCTCCTCGTCGGTCGTGATCAGCGTGATGTGGATGTCGGGGTAGAGATCGATGAACTCGCCGAGCTTCGGCGTGAGCCAGTGCGTGCCGAGTCCCACGGTCGTCGTCACGCGCAGTTCGCCGTTCGGGCGCTCGCGGCTGTCGGTCAGCTTGGCGCGCGCGGATTCGAGCTTCATGAACACGTCGTGCGCGGTGCGATACAGCAGCTCGCCCTGTTCGGTCAGGATCAGCCCGCGCGCATGGCGATGAAACAGCGAGACGTTGAGCGCCTGTTCGAGCGCGCTCACCTGCCGCGACACCGCTGATTGCGACAGCCCGAGCTGGTCGCCGGCATGCGTGAAGCTTCCCGCCTCCGCCGCGGCGTGAAAGACCTTCAGCTTGTCCCAGTCCATGGACGATGATCGGAGTGCCAAGGGCATTGCCTATTCCGCCGCTTCGGATGCGATATGCGATGCATGCGCTGCGAGAAAACGCTCCGCCTCGAGCGCTGCCATGCAGCCCATGCCGGCGGCCGTCACCGCCTGGCGATAGATGTCGTCGGTGACGTCGCCGGCGGCGAACAGGCCGGGCACCGAGGTCGCGGTCGAATAGGGCGCGGTCTTCACGTAGCCGGACGGCTTCATCTCGACCTTGCCCGCAACCAGTTCGGTCGAGGGCGAATGCCCGATCGCGATGAAGACACCGTCGGCGGGCCGCTCGCTGATCTCGCCGGTCTTGACGTTCCTGAGACGCACATGGGTGACCTTGTGCGGATGCTCGCTGCCGACGATCTCCTCGAGCGCGCTGTCCCAGATCACGTCGATTTTCGGATGCTTGAACAGCCGGTCCTGCAGGATTTTCTCGGCCCGGAACGAGTCGCGGCGATGCACGACCGTCACCTGCGAGGCGAAATTGGTCAGGAACAAAGCTTCCTCGACCGCGGTATTGCCGCCGCCGATCACCACCACGTTCTTGTTGCGGTAGAAAAATCCGTCGCAGGTGGCGCAGGCCGACACGCCGTAACCCTTGAATTTTTCTTCCGACGGAATGCCGAGCCAGCGCGCCTGCGCGCCGGTGGCGAGGATCACGGCGTCGGCGAGATAGGTCACGCCCGAATCTGTCGTCAGGCGGAAGGGGCGGCTGGAGGTGTCGAGCATGTTGACGTGGTCGGTGACGATCCGGGTGCCGACATGCTCGGCCTGCTTCTGCATCTGCTCCATCAGCCAGGGACCCTGGATGACGTCGGCGAAGCCTGGATAGTTTTCCACGTCGGTCGTGATGGTGAGCTGGCCGCCCGGCTGGACGCCCTGGATCAGGACCGGCTCCAGCATTGCGCGGGCGGCGTAGATGGCGGCCGTGTAGCCGGCCGGGCCGGACCCGATAATGACGACCTTGGCGTGGATGGCATTGCTCATGATGGGATCGCCCTGGGAGAGCCCCGCCATGCGGCCCGCCGCCGGAAGGGTCCTGCGCTGCGCCGCAGCGTCGGCCGTTTATTTAGCCATTCGGCCGAGCTATGCAAGCAACGCAACCCGCCCCTCACGGAAACGTTGGATTATTCGGATGCCGTTGCTGCCCACGCAATTTTCTTTCGCGGACGGTCCGGGCGGGCTATAGACGGGGAGTTTTCGAGGAATCGGCCGGTGCCGGCGATTCCCTTTACCGGACTTGCCATGCTCGCCCGCCTGGATGCCATCGATCTCAAGATTCTGGATGAGCTCCAGAAGGACGGCCGCATCACCAATGTGGAACTGGCCCGCCGTGTCGGCATTTCCGCACCCCCGTGCCTGCGGCGGGTGCGTGCGCTGGAGGAGGCGGGCTTCATCCGCGGCTACCGCGCGCTGCTCGACGAGAAAAGGCTCGGCTACGAGGTCGTGGCTTTTGCGATGGTGAACCTGTCGAGCCAGACGGAAACCGATCTGAAGGCGTTCGAGGCCCATATCCGCAGGCAGGCGCTGGTGCGCGAATGCTGGATGCTGTCGGGCGAGGTCGATTTCATTCTGAAATGCGTGGCGCCGAACCTGCCCGCATTTCAGGCCTTCGTGAACGACCTCACCGCTGCTCCGAATGTGCGCAACGTCAAGACGTCGCTGACCTTGCGCAATTCGAAGGACGAGGCGATGGTGCCGCTCGACGACAAGGTTATCGCCGCGCGGAGCTAGGTGCGGAGGCGCGCCCGCTCAATTGCCGCATCAGGCTTGTTCGCAGGACTTCCATCAGGGCGGCTGAATAGTCCGGAAGCGTCCGGCCTGCGAGCGTGACGAAGCCGACATTGCGGCGCAGCCGCGGCTCGACGAGCGGCCGCATGACGAGATTGCGTCCCTTGAACATCGGGAAGGTGAGCGAGGGCAGGGCGGTCACGCCGAGCCCGGCTTCGACCAGGGCGACCGCCGACGGAATCTGCTCGACCTCGTAATGCGGCTCGATCGCAAGCTCGGCGTGGACGAAGGCCGCATCGGTCAGGCGGCGGACCGATGAAATGCGGGTGATGCCGATGAAGGGCAGCCCCGCCAATTCGCTCCAGCGCACCGCCTGTCTGCGCGCGAGCGGATGATCGGGGCGGCAGACGAGATGCGCGGTGTCCGAGCCGATCTCGTCGAACACGAGTTCGTCCTGCCGCGCCGGCTTGATCGTCACCGCGAGATCGGCCGCGCCCTCGGCCACAAGCGAGACGGCACGCTCGTGCTGCACGTCGTTGAGGACGACGCCGACGCCCGGATGCGTCCGCCTGAAAGCCTTCAATGCTTCCGGCAGGGCCGCGCTGGCGATGGACGGGAGCGCAGCGATCCTGATCCGCCCCTGGCTGCCGTCGCCGCGCGCGGAAAGCCTGTCGAGCGCGCGGCGGAAATCGCGCACCGCTTCGCGCGCAACGGCCGCCGCGAACCGGCCGTCGTCCGTGAGTTTCAGGGAACGTGTGGTGCGCTCGAACAGCCTGACGCCGAGCTCGGTCTCGATGCGGCGGATCGATTCGCTCAGCGTGGGCTGCGATATGCGCAGCGCCGCCGCGGCGGCGCTGAAGCTTTCGGCATCGGCGGCCGCGATCAGGATTTCCAGCTGGCGGTAGGTCAAATTCATCGTGAAAGCCTAAATATCTATCGTCTTTCATTATTTGACACTATGAATCGCCGTCAATAGCGTTCGCCCCGTCCAGGGAGGACGCATGACTGCGAAGGCCTATATCGGCGCGGGCGCGGGTTTCGCCGGCGACCGCACGGACGCGGCCGGTCCGGTGGTGCGGGCGCTGGCGCGCCGCGACGGCCCGCGCTTTCTGATGTTCGAGGTGCTGGCCGAGCGCACGCTGGCCCTGTCGCAGCTCGAGCGGCGGCGCGATCCGCAGCGCGGCTACAATCCCGCCATCACGCGCTTTCTCGGTCCCGTGCTGGCCGATTGCCTGCGGGACCGCATTCGCATTGTCGGAAATTTCGGCGCCGCCAATCCAAGAGGTGCCGCGGAGGCGATCCTCGCCCTTGCGCGCGAGCAAGGCCTGCCGGCTCCGCGCATCGCGATCGTGGAAGGCGACGACCTCGCAGGAAAACTCTCGGCGGCGGAACTGGCGGCACGCGAAAGCGGCAGCGCGATCCTGTCCGCCGCATCCGATGTCATCGCCGCCAACCTCTATCTTGGCGCAGGCCCGATCGCGCAGGCGCTCAATGAGGGCGCCGATATCGTCGTGACCGGCCGCGTCGCCGATTCGGCGCTGGCCCTCGGCCCGCTCATGCACGCCTTCGGCTGGGCGGCGGACGACTGGGACCGCCTCGCGGCGGGGACGCTGGCCGGGCATCTGCTCGAGTGCGGTAGCCAGATCACCGGCGGCTATTTTGCCGATCCGCCCTGGAAGCCGGTCCCGGGCATGGCCGATCTCGGCTACCCGGTTGCGGAGATCGACGCGGATGGCGGCATCGTGATCGGCAAGCCGGACAAGACCGGCGGGCGCGTCGATCGGCAGACCGTGATCGAGCAGCTGCTCTACGAAATCCACGATCCGTCGGCCTATCTCGCTCCCGACGTCGTGCTCGATATCGGCGGGGTGACCGTGCAGGAGATCGGCCCCGACCGCGTGCGCGTGACGGGTGCGCGCGGCAGGCCCGCGCCCGAAACCCTGAAGGCCACGGTCTGCGTCGATGGGGGCGTGCTGGGCGAGGCGGAAATCTCCTATGCCGGCGCCAACGCCGCGGGACGCGCGCATCTGGCCGCCACGACCGTGAGCGAGCGCATGGCGCGCCGCGCACCCGGGCTTGTGTTCCGCGTCGATGCCATCGGCGCGGTCAGTGTCCTGGGAGCCGGCGACGGCTCGCCGCAGCGGGCCTGGCCCTCGGATTCGTCCGACATCCGGCTTCGCTTTGCGGCGCAGTCCCGCGACCGGGCGCAGGTCGAATTGCTGCTCGACGAGGTCGAGGCGCTTTACTGCGCCGGCCCGGCGGGCGGTGCGGGGGTGCGGCGACACCTGACGCCGCGGCTTGCAAGCGCCTCCTGTCTGATCGAGCGCAGGTTCGCCACGCCGCGCATCGTCATGCTCGGAGCCGGCGCATGACGCTCAGGACCGTGAAGCTGCACGACATCGCCAATGCGCGATCAGGCGACAAGCAGAACCGTCTCAACATCGCGCTCGTCTGTCGCGATCCCGCGCATTATGCGGCTGTCGCGGAGCAGGTCACGGCCGGGCGTGTCGCCGAAGTCTTCGCCGCGCGCCGGCCGACCCGTGTCGTGCGCTACGACCTGCCGCTGCTCGCCGCATTCAACTTCGTGCTCGACGACGTGCTCGAGGGCGGCGTCAACGCCAGTCTCGGGCTCGACGGACATGGGAAGTCGCTGTCGTTTTTACTGCTCGACATCGAGATCGCGATCGAAACGCCGGTCGCAAGGCTATCGCAGGCCGGGCACCGGTCGGCCTGACAACCAAAGGGAGGAAAGAAGGATGAATCGAATTGTCACGGGAATGCTGGCGCTCGGGCTTGCCATGACGACGGCGGGCCTCGCGCGGGCTCAGGACAAGTATCCCTCGCAGCCGATCAAGTTCGTCGTGCCGTTCGCGGCAGGCAGCGCGACGGACACGCTGGCGCGCCTGCTCGGCAACCGCATGTCCGCATCGCTTGGCCAGAGCATCGTTGTCGAGAATGTCGCGGGCGGGAGCGGCGTCATCGCCGCGCAGAATGTCGCGCGCGCAGCGCCCGACGGCTACACAATCCTCATCACGTCGAACACCACGCATGCCTCGAACCAGAGCATGCTGAAGAAGGTCCCCTACGACGCGGTCGCCGACTTCGAGCCGATCACGCGCCTCGGAGACATCACGCTCGCGCTCGTGGCGCATCCTTCGGTGCCGGCGAATAATGTGAAGGAGTTGATTGCCTATGCCAAGGCCAATCCCGGCAAGCTCACCTTCGGCAGCGGCTCGACGTCGTCGCGGGCTTCCGGGGAATTGCTGAAGACGCTCGCGGGAATCGACATGCTGCATGTGCCCTACAAGAGCAATCCGCAGGTCGTCACCGACCTTCTCGGCGGGCAGATTTCGCTCTTCTTCGGAGACGTGTCGACCGCGCTGCCTCCGGTCAAGGCCGGCAAGCTCAAGGGCTATGCCGTTTCCAGCCTGAAGCGCTCGCCGCTTGCGCCGGATCTGCCGACGCTCGATGAATCCGGCATCAAGGGCTACGAGCTGATCGCCTGGTTCGCCGCCTTTGCCCCGGCCAAGACGCCGAAACCCGTCGTGGACAAGCTCAACGCGGCGTTCAGGGAAGCGCTTGCCGACAAGGACGTGGCGGCCAAGCTTCTCGCCATCGGAATCGACCCGGTCGCGAGCAGCCCTGACGAGCTGATGGCCTTCATGCTGGCCGAGACGAAGAAATGGGCAAAGATCGTGGCCGATGCGGGCATCCAGCCGGAATAGCGGATGGGGCGGCGCGCCGGGCGCGCCGCCTGCTCCGCTCGCGCTAAGCCTTGCCGCGCGCGGGGTCGACGCTCCACGGGCCGGGACCGGCGAAGATCAGGTAGAAGAAGATGAAGCAGAACAGCACCGCCGCCTCGCCGCCATTGGTCAGCGGGTAGAAGCCCTTCGGTGCATGCCCGATGAAATAGGCCGCGGCCAGATGGCCGGAAAGGATGAAGGCGGAGAAACGCGAGAACAGCCCGATCAGCAGCAGGATGCCGAAAACGATCTCGATGATGCCCGCCCACCAATAGAGCGAGAACATCGGCGGATTCAACACCATCGGAAACTGGAAAAACTTGGAAGTGAAGTGCTGGGCAAGCATGAGAGCGGCAACGATCCGCAGGATGCTGAGCGCGCGCGGCGCCCAGGCGGAGAGTGTGTCGTGCATTTTCAGACGTCCCCCTTGCAGAGAAAAATGCCGCGCAAGTTGCGCGGCATTTCTCAATTTTCACAGCAAGAGGCGTCTGTCGATATCCGTCCGATCACGCCTGCGTGTACGCCACGGATGTCGCAGGGCGTCAGCGCCACTCGACCTTCTTGACCTCGTAGGCCTTGGCGCCGCCGGGCGTCATAACCTCGACGCTTGCGCCCTTGGCCTTGCCGATCAGCGCGCGTGCGAGGGGTGAGGTGATCGAGATGCGGCCCGACTTGGCGTCGGCTTCCGGCTCGCCCACGATCTGCCAGACCCTCTTCTCTTCGGTGTCCTCGTCGATCAGCGTCACCGTCGCGCCGAACTTGATCGTGTCGCCCGACAGTTTCGACACGTCGATGATCTCGGCGCGCGCGAGCTTGTCCTCGAGCTCGGCAATGCGGCCCTCGTTGTGCGATTGCGATTCCTTGGCGGCGTGATATTCCGCATTCTCCGAGAGGTCGCCATGCGTGCGAGCCTCGGAAATCTGCTGGATGATGCGCGGCCGCTCCACCTGCTGGCAGTGCTTCAATTCGTTCTCCAGCAGCGCGTAGCCGGCTGCCGTCATTGGGATCTTTTCCATAGCCCTCATTCCTCCGGCCGGGGCGGGTTCGCGGCGGCCTGACGTCAGGACACCCGGACCTCCCGGTCAAAGAGACAAAAATTCAGATCGCACGCCCACGGCTTGACGTGTGGCACGCGACCGAACCTTGCCAAATACAACCGCCGTCAACCGCGAAACCGGCCTTCCGGTTCACCCGCTTCTGCCGAAATAATTCTGCAGCGCGCGGACCTCGAGGTCGCCCCCAAGGTAGGCTTTTATTCCCTGAGCCGCGGCGACGGCCCCTGAAAGAGTGGTGTAGTACGGCACTTTATGCAAGAGGGCGGCGGACCGCAGCGATTTGGAGTCTTTCAGGGCTTCCGCGCCCTCGGTGGTGTTGAAAACGAGCTGAACCCCGCCGTTTTTGATGGCGTCCACGATATGCGGGCGGCCTTCCAGCACCTTGTTGATCTTGGCGGCCGGGATGCCCTGCTCGTTGAGGTAACGCTGGGTTCCCGAGGTGGCGATCACCTTGAAGCCGAGCCCGAGCAGCTGGCGCAGGCTCTCCACGATCCGCGGCTTGTCGGCGTCGCGCAGCGACACGAACACGGTACCCTGGCGCGGTACCCGCGTGCCGCCGCCGAGCTGGCTCTTGGCGAAGGCGATCTCGAATGTGCGGTCGATTCCCATCACCTCGCCGGTCGACTTCATTTCCGGCCCGAGCACGGTGTCGACGCCCGGAAAGCGCGCGAACGGGAAGACGGCCTCCTTCACGCCGATATGCTCGATGCGGGGCGGGGTGAGCCTGAACGAGGCCAGCGTTTCGCCTGCCATCACGCGGGCTGCGATCTTGGCAACCGGAAGGCCGATGACCTTGGCGACGAACGGCACCGTGCGCGAGGCGCGCGGGTTGACCTCGAGCACATAGATGTCGCCGTTCTTGATTGCATATTGCACGTTCATCAGGCCGCCGACCTTCAGCGCGAGCGCAAGCGCGCGGGTCTGGCGCTCGAGCTCGGCCAGCGTCTTCGCATCGAGCGAGTGCGGCGGCAGCGCGCAGGCGGAGTCGCCGGAATGGATGCCGGCCTCCTCGATATGCTCCATGATCCCGGCGATGAAGGTGTCCTTGCCGTCGGCCAGGCAATCGACATCGACCTCGATCGCGTCGGAGAGATAGCGATCGATCAGCAGCGGCCGCTTCTTCGACACGACCAGTTCGGACGGGCGGTCGAGGTCGCCGGTCAGGCGCGCAAGATAGCGGTCGAGATGCGGGCCGTCGTTGACGATCTCCATTGCGCGGCCGCCGAGCACGTAGGACGGACGGATCACGACCGGATAGCCGATCTCCTCCGCGATCTTGCGCGCGTCGGCCGGCGATATGGCGATGCCGTTCTGCGGCTGGCGGAGGCCGAGCTTGTCGAGCAGCTTCTTGAAGCGGTCGCGGTCCTCGGCGAGGTCGATCATGTCGGGCGAGGTGCCGAGGATCGGCACATTCGCCTTTTCGAGCGGCTCGGCGAGCTTGAGCGGCGTCTGTCCGCCGAACTGCACGATCACGCCGTGCAGCGTGCCCTTCGAGCGCTCGACATCCATGATCTCGATCACGTCTTCCGGCGTCAGTGGCTCGAAATAGAGCCGGTCGGAGGTGTCGTAGTCGGTCGACACCGTCTCCGGGTTGCAATTGACCATGATCGTCTCGTAGCCCGCATCCTTGAGCGCGAAGCAGGCGTGGCAGCAGCAATAGTCGAATTCGATGCCCTGGCCGATGCGGTTCGGGCCGCCCCCGAGGATCACGACCTTCTTCCGGTCGGAAGGACGCGCCTCGCTGACGGCTTCCCCCGCGAATGGCGTCTCGTAGGTCGAATACATGTAGGCGGTCGGCGAGGCGAATTCCGCCGCGCAGGTGTCGATGCGCTTGAACACCGGCCGCACGCCGAGCGCGCGCCTTTTCGCTGCGACATCCTCCGCGCTCTGCCCGGTCAGCTTGCCCAGGCGCGCGTCGGAAAATCCCATGCTCTTGAGGCGGCGGAAGGCGGGTGCCTTGTCCGGCAGCCCGCGCTTCCGGATCGTGTCCTCCATCTCCACGATGCCGCGGATCTGGCCGAGGAACCAGGGATCGATCCTGCAGGATGCATGGATCTGGTCGTCGCTGAGGCCGAGCCGCATGGCCTGAGCGACGTTCAGAAGCCGGTCCGGCGTCGGCGTGCCGAGCGCGGCGCGGATCGCGTTCTTGTCGTCGCCCAGTCCCAGGCCCGCGATCTCGATCTCGTCGAGGCCTGTGAGGCCGGTCTCGAGCGAGCGCAGCGCCTTCTGCAGGCTTTCCTGGAAGGAGCGGCCGATCGCCATCGCCTCGCCGACCGACTTCATCGAGGTGGTCAGCGTCGGCTCGGCGCCGGGGAATTTCTCGAAGGCGAAGCGCGGAATCTTGGTGACGACATAGTCGATCGTGGGCTCGAACGCGGCCGGCGTCGCGCCGCCGGTGATGTCGTTGGCGATCTCGTCGAGCGTGTAGCCGACCGCGAGCTTGGCCGCGACCTTCGCGATCGGAAATCCCGTGGCCTTCGACGCAAGCGCGGAAGAGCGCGACACGCGCGGATTCATCTCGATGACGACAAGCCGGCCGTCCTGCGGATTGACCGCGAATTGCACGTTGGAGCCGCCGGTCTCCACCCCGATCTCGCGCAGCACCGCGATCGAGGCGTCGCGCATGATCTGGTATTCCTTGTCGGTCAGCGTCAGCGCCGGCGCGACCGTGATCGAATCGCCGGTGTGGACGCCCATCGGGTCCACGTTCTCGATCGCGAAGACGATGATGGCGTTGTCCGCGCGGTCGCGGACCACCTCCATCTCGAACTCCTTCCAGCCCAGCACCGATTCCTCGACCAGCACATGGCCGACCGGCGATGCCTTGATGCCGCCCTCGACGATGCGGATGAAATC